>JBBPIH010000075.1:0-30071 GCA_038040455.1 Acidobacteriota bacterium | reverse complement strand
TCGGTTATGACCTCGAAACCGGAGAGTTTTGCAAGAGGCTCTTCAATTCTCAATTTTCAATTCATTTTCATGCCGAAAGCGCAGAGAGATAGACATGTCTACAAAGATGCTGCAAAAGCCCAGCGGGCAGGTTCGCATTTATCGCGATCCTGAAGAACTCGCGCTCAAGGCGGCTCGCTTGTTCGCGCGGCTGGCGGACCAATACGTCGTTGGCTGTGGTAAGTTCACCGTTGCGCTCTCGGGCGGCTCGACTCCGCGAGCGATGTTGTCACTCCTGGCGGCCGACCCCTTCGTTGATACTGTGCCGTGGTCTTCGATCTACTTCTTCTGGGGAGACGAACGTTGCGTTCCTCCCGATCACCAGGATAGCAACTATCGCATGGCAAGCGAGGCGCTGCTGGGGAAAGTTGCAGTGCCGCCGGAGAACATATTTCGCATACCGGCGGAGATGCCAGATCCCCAACGAGCAGCCGAAGAGTACGCGGCGACGCTCACCCAGTTTTTCATGGCTGGACCGGGCGCGACCAGGACCGGTACCGCGCCGCTCTCAAACGTCCCGCGCTTTGACCTGGTGTTTTTGGGAATGGGTCCCGACGGCCATACGGCTTCGCTGTTTCCGCACACAACGGCGCTTCAAGCGGGCGAACAAATAGTCGTCGCGAACTACGTTGAGAAGTTCAAAGCGCACCGAATCACGCTGACGGCAGCTACGATCAATAACGCCCGCAACGTGACTTTCCTCGCAGCAGGCGAGGACAAGACCGAAACGCTGAAGAACGTGCTGGAAGGAAGTTATCAACCTGACCTTTATCCGAGTCAGCTCATTCGTCCCCGCAATGGTACGCTGCTGTGGATGGTGGATGAAGCAGCAGCACGCTTGCTCGCCGATCAGCATTCCGCAGAATGATCTCATACAACAACCGCCCGCTGAGGCAAAGAGAGGAACTCAAAAATGGCCGCAGAAACTAAACCCGAACTCGCAAAAATTGGAATGATCGGACTGGCAGTGATGGGCGAGAACCTTGCGCTCAACATCGCGCGCAACGGATTTCCAATCGCCGTCTACAACCGCGACGCCGCGAAGGTCGACAAGTTCTTAAACCGCGCTGAAGGCAAACAGGTCATCGGCACTTATTCCATCGAGGATTTCGTTAAATCGCTCGAGAAGCCGCGCAAGATTATCCTCCTGGTGAAAGCCGGAGGACCGGTTGATGACGTGCTCACTCAATTGAAGCCGTTGCTCGGCCAGGGCGACATCGTCATCGACGGCGGCAATTCATTCTTCGAGAATACCCGCCGCCGCGAAAAAGAAATGAAAGCCGCCGGCTTCAATTTCATCGGCTCCGGCGTTTCGGGCGGTGAGTCGGGCGCGTTGTGGGGACCATCGCTGATGCCGGGCGGCGACCCTAAGGCCTACGAGCAGATTCGTCCGATCTGGGAAGCGATCGCCGCTAAGGTTGATGACGGGCCGTGCGTGACCTACGTGGGGCCCGACGGCGCGGGACATTTCGTCAAGATGGTCCACAACGGAATCGAGTACGGCGATATGCAACTCATCGCCGAAGCTTACGACATTCTTCGCAACGCTCTCGGCCTCCAGGCATCGGAGCTCGCGGACATCTTCGCCAAGTGGAACGAAGGCGATTTGAACTCGTTCCTCATCGAGATAACCGCGAAGATCTTCACGGTCAAGGATCCGAATGGCAGCGGCGCGTTGGTCGATAAGGTCGTCGACGTCGCCGGTCAGAAAGGCACGGGCAAATGGACCGCCGAGACCGCGCTCGCGTTGGGCATTGCGATTCCAACCATGCAGGCCGCGCTCGACGCACGGGTGCTTTCAGGACGAAAAGCCGAACGCGTCGAAGCGAGCAAGCAACTGCCCGGACCGTCGGCGAAATACAGCGGCGGCAAACAAGAGATGATCGACGCGGTTCACGACGCGCTCTATGCGAGCAAGATCTGCTCCTATGCGCAAGGGATGAACGTGATCCGGCGCGGATCGGATGAGTACAATTGGAACGTCAACCTCGGCGAGTTGAGCCGCATATGGAAGGGCGGCTGCATCATTCGCGCTCAGTTCCTGGACAAGATCAAGCAGGCTTACCAGCGCCGGCCGGATCTTCCGAATTTGTTGCTTGATCCCGACTTCAAAGCCTGGGTGTTGGAAGCTCAGCCTCGATGGCGGCAAGCTGTGACGACCGCGCAGTCGCTTGGCATTCCCGCTGCCGCGATGTCGGCGAGCCTTGCGTACTTCGACACATATCGCGCGGCGAATTTGCCGTTGAATTTGACGCAAGCTCAAAGAGACTTCTTCGGGTCGCATACTTATCAACGCGCCGACAATCCCGAAGGTCCTGCCATTCATACCGAATGGGAAGAGCTTGCGAAGAAGTAGTCGTCAAGCCTTTTCGGGTCTTTGCGAACTTTGCGAGAAACGGTTTCGCGCAAAGGCCGCAAAGACCCGCAAGGAACGCGAAGAAATCTGAGGAACCTAAATGTCCAGCACAATCGATAATCCTTTGAGAGAGGGTGTGAGGCTCGAACGCACGGCTGATCCTTGTGCGGTAGTGATCTTCGGCGCGTCGGGAGATCTGACCAAGCGCAAACTGGTGCCTGCGCTTTACCGGCTAACCCAGGAACGGCTTCTACCTGCCGAGTTCGCCATCATCGGCTTCGCGCGCTCTCCGATGAGCCACGAAGATTTCCGCGCCAAAATGAAAGACGCGATTGTGACGTACTCTGAAGCCAAACGCGTCGACGAGGCAGTCTGGGACAGCTTCGCAAAAGGGATCTTCTACGTCTCGGGCGACGTGAACAACGCGGACGCGTATCGCCAGATCAGCGAACTGCTCGATCAGGTCGATCGCGAACGGGGCACTGCCGGTAATCGAGTCTTCTACTTGTCTACATCGCCGTCCCTCTACGCGGAAGCGATCCAGCAACTGGGCGCTGCCGACCTCGCCAAACCGAAGGGCAAAGGATGGACCCGGATTATCATCGAGAAACCGTTCGGTCACGACCTGGCCAGCGCCAAAGAACTCAACATTGAAGCCGCCAAGGTCTTCGACGAAGAGCAGGTCTATCGCATCGACCACTACCTTGGCAAAGAGACCGTGCAGAACCTGATGGTGTTCCGGTTTGCCAACGGCATTTTTGAACCGATCTGGAACCGCCGATACATCGACCACGTGCAAATCACAAACGCCGAGGCGATCGGAGTCGAAGGCCGCGGCGGCTATTACGACACCGCCGGCGTGCTCCGCGACATGATTCAAAACCACGTCTTTCAGGTTGTGTCCCTGGTCGCGATGGAACCACCGATCAATCTGGGCGCCAACGCGGTGCGCGATGAAAAGATAAAGGCTATGCAGGCCGTCCGCCCGATTCCTCAGGACAAGGTAGACGAATTCGTCGTGCGCGGTCAGTACGTGGCCGGCGCGGTGGCCGGAAAGCCCGTGCCCGCCTATCGCGAAGAGAAAGACGTGCGGCCCAATTCACAAACGGACACTTTTACCGCCGTGAAGGTCTACTTCGACAACTGGCGCTGGGCCGACGTGCCGTTTTACCTGCGCTCGGGCAAGCGCATGCCCAAGCGCGTCACCGACATCGCGATTCAGTTCCGCAAAGCGCCGCTTCATTTGTTCAAGAGCGTGCAGCAAGAGATGGAGCCCAACGTGCTGGTCATAAGAGTTCAGCCCGATGAAGGCATAACGCTCAGAATCGGCGCCAAGGTCCCGGGACAGGCGACTCGCATCCGCTGGGTAAACATGGATTTCAGGTATGGCGCATCATTCGGGGTTGCGTCGCCGGAAGCATACGAGCGGCTTCTGCTCGATTGCATTCTTGGCGATTCGACTCTGTATGCGCGGCGCGACATGACCGAGCGCGGATGGGAGATCGTGATGCCGATCCTGGAAGCGTGGCAAAACTCAAAGGAAGAGATTCCGAAATACGAAGCTGGCACCTGGGGCCCCGCCGAAGCAGACGAGTTGATCGAACACGACGGCCGCGAGTGGAGAAGACCGTAACATTTTCCATTTGTCATTTTCCATTTGTCATTTCTCATTTGGCGCCCCATCGTCAATGATCGATGAAAATGAACAATGACAAATGGAAAATGAAAAATTAAAAATGATCCGCCCCTAGTTCTCAGCCCGTGGAGGCTTCAATGAGCACTTCAACCGTACCACCGTCTAGCTCCTGGATTGACGTAGCAGCGATCGAGCGCGAGCTGACCGCCTTGTGGCAGCAGGCTTCCGAAGACGAAGATCAGGGCGTCATTCGTTCTTCGATTTTGAACCTGCTTGTCTACGTATCGGACACCTCAGAGGCGGGCGAAGTCGATGAGCTACTCACCGACATCACTGCTTCACATCCGAGCCGCGCTATTTTGATGATTGTAGACCGTGAGGCTGCTGAAGCCAGACTCGAAGCGCAGGTGACTTCAAGGTGCACGTTGCCGACGGGGACATCAAAGCAGGTTTGCTGCGAACAGGTGACGGTCACGGCCGCGGGCGACGGAGTGGCCGAAGTACCCAGCGCCGTCACGCCGTTGCTGCTCTCGGATCTGCCTGTCTATCTATGGTGGCGTGCCGAGCCTCGCATCCGGGACAAAGCGCTCTTCCGAAAGCTGGCCGACATTTCAGATCGAGTGATCATCGACTCCGCACTGTTCAATGATCCGGACCGTGATATCACGAGCATGGCAGCGGTGTTACATGATACGCCGCGGTGGACCGCAATAAGTGACTTGAACTGGGCCCGGTTGACCGCGTGGCGCGCGCTACTCGCAGGGTTCTACGATGTGTTGGAATACCGCCCGATGCTCGACCATGTCGACCAGGTTGTCATCGAGTATGCGCCGCCGGCAGCGGACCCTTCTGCTATCTCGCCGAGAGCTCTGTTGCTAGGCGGGTGGCTTGTAAGCCGCCTTCACTGGTGCGTGCAAGCTGACGCCGCTCAGCGAACTGCCGACTCGAGGAGCTTTGAGTGCTCCGCGGATGGCCGCAAGATTGGCGTCGAGTTCAGGCACACGCGCAGGGAGATCGAACTCGGGCACATAGCGCTGGTCACCTTGCGAAGCAAGGCGGAGCAGTCGGTCTTGTTCACCGTCAGGAGAAGCGCCGATGGCAAACGCATCGAGACATCGATGGCGAGAGGCGAAGAAACGCGAGTACAGCGAGTGCTCAGCTATGAAGGTTTGAGCGAGGTCGAGCTAATCGGAAAAGAGCTCGAGATCCTGGGTCACGACCGCGTGTACGAGCAAGCGGTTTTGGCGGCCGGAGAGTTGATCAAAGCGCTAAGTCAAGCATGATCCCCGCAGGCGATATTGGTGGGACAAAGACGAAAAGAATTACTATTCCACTCGCGGTGAGTTTGTTGCTGCTCGCAGTCTACGGAGCAGTCGAGATGGTCAGGCCCGACCTGCTTGGGTCCTCGGCCGCGAAGTCGGTGCTAGCCGTCCTGTTGGTGGGCTTGAGCGTAGCTCTAGTGCGCGCGATCGGCTATGTGCTGTTCGACGTGCTCTTTCAGAGGAGCAAGGGCCGCGACGCTCCGGCTCTTCTTCGCGTGCCGCTCTCCCTGGTGCTCTATGCTATCTTCTTCTTACTCATTTACAAACTGGTGCTGGACCAGGAAATCGGCGGATTCGAAGTCGTCGCGACTTCAACAGTAGTCTCCGTCATCATCGGTCTCGCGCTTCAAGACACGCTCGGAAACTTTTTCGCGGGACTCTCTATTCACACCGACCAACCGTTTCACATCCTCGACGCCATCCGAATCGGAAATGTGATCGGGCGAGTCGAAGCGGTCACCTGGCGGACGACCACCATTCGCACCAACGACAACACAACCATCATCTTTCCTAACAGCAAAGTGGCGCGCGAGCCGCTGGAAATCTACCGTCTCAATAACCTGAACCGGCGAGTGCTCCTCGTCCCCGCCCCTTACTGGGTCGCGCCGCAAAGGGTTATCGCTCTTTTACAGGAGACAGTGGCATCTGTACCCAACGTGGCGAAGGAAAGGACCCCGGTCGTACGCATCGGCAGTTTCGGGGATTCGAGCGTCGTGTACGAGATCCTCTACTGGACCAAAGACTACATGTGGGTTCCTGACATCGACGCGCAGATCAGGCAGCAAGCGTGGTACATCTACCGGCGTAACGAAATCGAAATCCCACTTCCTACGCGGCACGTGCTGCTGGAGCAGAAGGAAACGTCAGTCACTCCTCAAGAGGCGGACTACGGCAAGCTCATCGGATCGGTGGAGATATTCGCGCCGCTCTCCGCCGAGGAGAAGGACGCCGTTACCCAGTCCGCGATCAAATCCGTGTTCGCTCCCGGAGAACTGATACTACGTCGCGGCGCTCCGGGCGACTCAATGTTCGTCATCTACCGAGGTCAGGTTGAAGTGCGGCTGCCGAGCCGCGATGGCGACGCTCAACAAGTGGCGGAACTCAAACCCGGAAACTTCTTTGGGGAAATGGCCTTGCTAACCGGAGAGCCGAGGACCGCAGACGTGATTGCTGTGAGCGAGGTCGAGACTCTCGAAATCACAAAAGGGATTTTACAGCGGCTTCTGGACAACAACGCCGCGCTGGCCGAGGGGCTGAGTCATATGATGGCGGAGCGTCAAACCAGGCTGGACGAATATGCCCGCTCGATGCCAGCCCAGGAGAAGCAGGTTCATAGCCATGCCATTCTGCGGCGTATTCAGCGGTTCTTCGGCCTCGACTAGCCCGCCGACTCGCGAGTAGTAAGTTAAAGCGAAGTGATGGACCTGTACGGGCGTCCCTCTGTGGCCCTGGGAGCGCAGGCATCCCTGCCTGCCTCTTTCTTGCGCGATGCCAAGCAGGCACGGATGCCTGCGCTCCCAGGGCGCCCACAGAGGGACGCCCGTACAGGTGAATGGGCATCGTGTTCATCGACATCATCTTAACTGACCACTAGCTTCCTGCCACAGCACCTCGTATATCTGAACGGGCTCCTGCTTACCCTTGACCCTTATCTGATCGCACGGTCTGAGTGGAAACTTGTCACCGATCGCTTCGAGCGTAAACCGGCTGATTATTATCTGGCCGGCGTGGGCTTGCTTCTCGAGCCGGGCGGCGAGGTTCACCGTGTCGCCGATCGCCGTATAGTCAGTTCGCTCTCTCGATCCGATGTAGCCGACAGTCACGTCCCCTGTGTTGATGCCGATCCCGATGGCGATTTCAGATAACCCCAACGCTCTCAAGTCATTATTCACCATCATCATCCGGCGCTGCATCGCGATCGCCGCAGCAACGGCATTCGTCGCCGCATCTTCGGTGGGAAGGGGGACTCCGAATAGCGCCATCAACCCATCTCCCATAAACTTGTCCAGCAGACCGTGATGTTCAAAGACGATCGGAGTCATGTCGGCGAAATACTCGTTGAGAATCTGGACCACGATCTGCGGGGTCAAATTTTCCGCCATCGACGTGAAGCCGCGAATGTCCGAGAACAGGGCCGTTACGCAGCAGGTCGTGCCGCCAAGAATCAGTGCGCTCGGATTGGCGAAGATCTCGTCGACCACGTGCGGCGGCATGAAGCGCCGGTACGTCGCGCGCGCCAGCTCCTCTTTGACGAGTCGCTTGTGGGTTGAGGCGTTATCGACGGCGATGGAAGTTTCGGCGGCTACAGCGTTAAGCAAATCGAGGTCGTCTTCTCGAAGCAGCTTCATCGCCTCGCGGCAATCTACGTAGATGACGCCGAGCACATCGCTCTTACTCAACAGCGGCGCGCACATCACCGAGGAGATGTTTTGCATCACGATAGACTTTGCCTGCACGAATCTCTCGTCTGAGAGCGTGTCGTACGAGAGCAACGACACGCGGTCGGCCATCACCTGATCGACAACCGTCCTGCTGATGGTGATCTGCTCGCCCGCCGGTCGGTTGTCCTGATTGCGAAACTCGGCGGCAACGATCGCAAGCTCACCAGTGCCGGCATCCTTCAGCAGGACCAGAAAGCGGTCCGCCAGAGTCAACCGGAACACCATCTCGCTGACCTTTTTGAATATATCCTCCTGAGAGAAATCCGAGCCGAGCATCTGATTCAGTTCGTAGATGCGCGCCAGGGTCTCGGCCTTCTTCCTCAACACCTCGACGTATTCCAGGAGGGCTTTTGATCCTGGGTCGACCGCCGCGACGACTGCACTGTCCATTTTTGGAATAACCGCGTTTACCTCTGAGGGCGCGCGCAACACCACTGTGGCGCCTTTCATCTGCTCGTCATACCTTATCGAGACCGGCGGCACTTGATATTTGAATTCGAAAGCGTACTTGCCGATCGAGAACGAGTCGCCGTCTTTAAGCAGATGCTCTTTAATGCGCTGCCCGTTGATGAAAGTCCCGTTGGCGCTTCCCGGGTCGACGAGCGTGAAACTTTCACCGGCTCGTTTGATCAGGGCGTGGTGCCTCGACACTTGAGCGTCATCAAGCAGAAGGTCGTTGAGATCGGCTGCGCGCCCGAACCGCGTTTCGTCGCGGGTCAGCTCAAGGTCGTTTGAGCGGCCGGTCTCGGTATCAGTGATGATGAGCTTTGCAGACATACTTCAAACGAGATCGATTACCACTCATATACGCGGTCGATCTCGCCTGCGGAGACCCGAAGGTTCCCGAGCGCCGCGATTTGTCTGATCACATCCTCACGGTGCGTGGGCTTGATGTGCACCGCGTACACGTCGACGTCACGATTCAACTTGCCCAGTTCAATTGCCAGCAGCTCGGGCGTCAAATGCTTCGAAGCCTCGGCCAAGTCGCCCATTTCATTCGGGAACGAGACCTCTGCAAACACCGCCTTCAGATGCTCGTCCTCGCTTGCGGCTTTCCAGATTTCGTCGGTGCTATAGGTATCCGAAGTGAACGCAACTGTGGTGGCCGCGTTTTGGACCAGCAGCCCAAACGTAGGAACAATGTGATTAACGGGAATCGGCGTCACGTCGATTCCGGCGATGTTGATTGTCTGTCTCGGTTCGAGCTGGCGAAATTCCAGCGTGGGTCCGCTGCCATTGTTGAGTTCAATCTTTTCGAAGTCCGGCCAGACTTGATCGTTGAAGACGTGTTTCCTGAGCGCCGATATCACTTCACTGCTTCCGTAGATGATGATGGGGTTGTCGAGCGACGGGAACGCTTCGGCTACGTATATCGGCAAGGAAGCGATGTGATCGCTGTGCGAGTGAGTGACGATGATATGGCGCACGGTGCCGATCTCGCCCGGTGAAAACGCGAACCCTATGCTGCCTGCATCGATCGCCACTCGTTCGTCGATGACGAAAGAGGTCAGGCATTGGAGTTGCGACTGGCGTCCGGCGCTGCTCGGCAGAAGTCTAATCCTCACGCGCGTTGCCTCCGTCTGTCGGACTCACCCCGATCGACAGTATAGCATCTGGCTAAGTTCGGAATTCTCAATTTTCCATTTTCCATTTGTCATTTTTCATTTTAATGCTTCATGTTCTTTGACCACTCGATCCAACGGTTCAATTGAGCTGGATAAAAATGACAAATGACAGATGGAAAATGAAGTTTTGGCTCCGGAAAACTTGGCGCACTCATCCTACCTTGATTCCCACTCCCTCTAAGAACTTCGTCGGCTTCTCGCCACCAATCAACGCAAACACAAAATCGTTCGCGAGCCGCGCTTTCTCTTCCTTGCTTCGCACGTCCATAAGCACGACTTCGTTTTCTGTGATTTCTTTGATCTCGGTTCTGAAGAAGACCTTGATCTTCCCCGCGTCAATGCAATCGTAGACGTTCATCTTGTTGCCAAGCTTCAGGTCTCCTTTGAAATCGCTCCGGACGACCAACGTCACCTCGTTGTTGCGCGTAAAAGTGATTCTCTCGCCATCGCGCTTGAGTCCTGCCAGATCTACCGCGGCTTCGATCGACGAATTCCCTGCGCCCACGATTATGCATTTCTTGTTTACGTAGTCATCGGGGTCGGAGAGCTTGAACTGGACTTTGCCTGTTTCGTAAGCCGGCTGATTCTTGACGGGATAGAGATTGCCGCACGCGACACAAAACTGCTGGGCGCCTTTGCGGTCCCAGCCGCAGCGCGGGCAGAATTTGGGGATTTCGGGCGGCGGCGTCATCATGACCTTAATATCCTCGCCTGGCACTCTAAGCTTCATCGGCGTACCGCGATTGCCAATTGCGATGATGATCTTGCGGGCCTTGTAACTAGCTTTCTCTTTAGCTTTTCCTTTCTCGGTTGTGACTGTGAAGACCCCGTCTTCCTGTTTTATGTCTTTACAGCTTTCCTCTTCGTTTATCACGACGCCGTTCGACATCATCGCATCGAGCCAGCCCTTGAGCATATTCTCCTTCGAGTCTCCGGGGCCGGGAAGCGGAATACCGCCCTTGGTCTCAACCGTGTCCGGCTTGAAGAAAACGTACTTGCCCGCCGGATAGACCTGTTGAATCGTGGCTACTATCTTGTCTTGCTCGATCGCGACGTATTTCAAGCCGCGTTGTTTGGCAATCACCGCAGCCGATAACCCTGCCGGTCCTATGCCGACGACTGCGACATCGTATTCAGCTTTGCCGTTCGGCCCTTCGCTTTTTAGCTCTTCGGAAATGTAATCGACGACCGTGCCGCCCTCGTTGATCGCGTTCTTGATTAGAGGGACGCCGGATACATCTCCGATCAGGTAGATGCCTTCGACGTTGGTCTTGAATCGCTGGTCCCGCTTGGGAACTTTTCTCTCGGGAATCTTCTTCTTGGTGTTGATGACCACGCAAGACTTCGGATTAGTAGGGCACTCGACCTGGCAGCTCGTGTCCTCCATGCATTGATCGGGGTTGATAGGCGTTGAGACCCCGTTGACTATCGCAAGCACGTCGTGCGGACAGGCTTCAACACAGGCGTGACAGCCTATGCAGGTCGCCTGGTTTATGACTGGATGCGGATAGGGAGCCTCCTCCGCTTTCAGCTTCTCCAGATCGAGCACACCGGTGAGCGCTCTTGCTACCTCGTTCTCGTTTGGCGCTGCGTCTACTTTGACAGTCTGCAGAGAGTGTTTGCGGCGCACGGTTCCAACTGCAATCACCGCAAGTGCCGCAATCGGCAAGATGCCGACCAGTGCGGCCCAACCATACCACGGCAGTCCGCCGAAGGATGAAAGCACGGTCGCGCTCAGTGTGTCTTTGTCCTGGCGGATTTCGTCCGCGCCGCCAACACCCGAAAACAGGTTTTCGCTGGCCGTCGCCAATCCCTTGCCGGCTTCATCTTTGCCGCTATCAATTCTGGCGAAGTATTCTTTGATCCTTCGATCATCTTTTCCTTCGGCTACCAGCTTTAGTAAGTCTTCGCTGCGTCCGTGCTGCCGATGGCACGTGTAGCAATTCGCCTGTACGCGTTGCGTGCCTTTCGCGCCGGCTACAAGGTCGTGGCACTTGACGCACTCAGCCTTCGGTGAGTCGCGGAAGCTCGCTTCTCCGCGCACTCCTGAGGTGTGGCAGTCATTACAGCTCATCCGGTTGTTCATCCGGCCGAGCTGATGAATCGCGTGGAACTGGCGGTTTGAATCCCAGGTTGGTCCCGCCCAGGTGTCCGGGAGCCCTCTCACCCTCAGTTGGCCGGCATCCAGCATCTCTGCCCACTTACCGTTGGTCACCGGATAGCCTACCGTGCCGCCGTGTGCGACGGCCAAGACCTGTCCTGCCTTGTCGCCCGTCTTGATCGTGTAGCTCCCGTTATGGCAGTTCGAGCAAAGCTGGTTGCTCTTGAGTCCAAACTCGGAGCTTTCGCCTCTGTGCTCAACGTGGCAGCCCGTGCAGCCGATGTTTTCGCGAGTGTGCTTGTCAAAAACTACGGGAATGAATCCCTGAGCCGTTTGAGTCGCGGGAGTTGTATGACATGTAATGCACTTGTCCTGCATGCCTTCGCTGACGCCGTGACAATTCGAGCAGGAGTTTTGATTTGGCTTGAGGGCAATCGCGCGGGCGGACATCTGCGACGAGGTATGAGCCGTCGAGACCAGACCCGGCGAATAAGCGTTCTCGTAGATGATCACTGCGATGATCGAAAGCAGCGCGACAACGCCGGCGCCCCAATAAAAATATGACTTGCGCCAGATTCGCCTCAGGTCGAGACTGGGACGCCAGTTGAATTGCGCTTTGCCGACTTTCTTGTTGGTTCTCGGATGAAGCAGCGTTTGCGGAGCGATCTTTCCCGCTTCCCGTTTTCGTTTGTCCCAGAAAACATTCAGCGCCTGCTCATCGAAAGTGGGCGGTACGGCGCTGAACAGGCCCGTACCCATCTGGAATCTCTTCGTGCCCCCCGGCGCCACTACCTGCTTTTTCACGCCCGCAGGAATCTTAACCATCACCGTCTTGCCGAGGTCCTCTTCAAACAGCATGCGGGTCGCCCCGCCTTCGACCGGATGGATTTCCGTATCCATCTGGACGATGAGTGACAACGCCTGCTTGGCATAGTTAGCCAGCAGCGAGTACGGGCCTATCTGAAGCACATCGCCGTCCAAGAGCGGCGTCTTGTCCACGAGCCAGCCGTTGAGCACCGTGCCGTTTGATTCAGATAGGTTGAAGATCCAGTACTCGCCGTCGAATTCCCTTATACCGGCGTGCGTGCGAGAGACCGCGCGGTTATTGAGCACCAGATCATTGCCCGTGAGCCGGCCGATGGTCAGCCCTTCGCTCTCGAGGACGATGTCGTCAACTGACTTATCCCTTCGCTTTATGATGAACCGACTCTTCGTAGCCATTGATTCGTACCCTAGATTGAGCGCCAAGGATAGACCGCGGATGAAGTGGCGCAGACTTTAGTCTGTGTCTGGTAACTGCTCCAGTAGCGGAGTTACGCGACACAGACTAAAGTCTGCGCCACTTCATCCGTGGTCTATAACCGAACCTCCTCAATTTCAGCGCGAGGCATAGTAAACAACTTGAATGATATGAACGATCATGAGCGCCAGCATCAATGCCGTAGTCGCCACGTGCGGCGGCAGCCACACTTTCAACGAGCGATGCAAATAGATCAGCGCGTCAATCCGGCGCAGCGACGCGGCAGCTTCGATGGCGCGATCCAAACTGCGCCGGTCTTTCTCGTTCGCGAGCTGGGCTCGTTCCTTGCTGAATTCCGCTTTTGCTGATTCAACCATCTGGTCCAGATCTTCTCGTCTCAAGAACTGCCGCAGCAGATAACCGAACGAGACAAGACGCGGCACCACTCTGTCCTTCACGATGCTTTGAAGCGGCCCGGCAGCCTGGCCCCCAATCTCAGCAATCTCTTTTTGCAGCTCCTGGCGCCGATCTTTCAAGTCATCAAGCAACAGCGGAGAGCCTTCAATCTTCGTGAGCTTTCGCGGCGCGAAAAAGTAGATAAAGATTCCCAATATCCCGGTGAAGATGACCAGATCGTACGAGACCATTAGCACCGTCGTGAGCGCGCCGCCCGAATGACTGCCCCCGTGAAGCAGTATCAACATCCCGGCTATGATCCCCACGTAAGCGTGCGCCAGCATCCAGTAGCGCAGCGGCCCCACGCGCTTCGTGTAGATTTGCCGCCTCACGGGATAAGTCATCACCGCCGCGATTCCAACGAGGCCCGCAATGCCCGTGATCCAGCGCATGTTCAGAAAGCTGAAGATGCGCTCGCCCAGTCCATAACGCTGAAGCCCATAGATTGTTGCCGCCGTCGCCAGCACGGTGAGAACTATGCCCAGCGTATGAATAATTCGCTTTGGCGGATCGGACTTGTGTATGTTGCGCCCGTAGGCGTGTGTCTTATCCGCGAGCAGCAAGCCTTCGATCCGGCCGATCTCGGTAAAATACTCCCTCGGCTTGACGCGAGCGAGCGCTCCCGTAGGACAGTTTTCTTCGCAACTGTAGGCGCGGGTCTTTGCGCCTGGAGGGTTCAGCGACGTGCGGTCGCTGCACAGGTTGCACTTGATCGCAACCAGATCATCGATAGCGTCGACGGGCGGCGGAATCGGATCGGGTCTGATCCTCAAGAATTCTTGAAGTTTCGATTTGAAACTGACTGTGTCTGTAGCAGCGGCTTTGGGTCTGCGCGGGACCAGCGATATGGCGTTGTAGGGACACTGCGTCGCGCAGTCGCCGCAGCCTATGCACGTCTTGGGATCGATATCCACCTGACCTAAATCAAATCGGCCGATCGCACCGGTCGGGCAGCCCGTCAAGCATTCGGGATCCGCGCAATGCATGCACACCTCAGGCGAGAGGGCGCTTTGAACTGCGCTCGCGCGAGGGGCTTCAAGGCGGGTCACGTGTACGCCCCTGCGCATGAGTCTAGATTGGCCGTGAATCTTGTGGCAGGCGAGCGAGCAGTTACCGCAGCGCACACACAGGTCCATGTCCATCACCAGCAGGTTCGTTCCGTCGACAAGCCCCGTGTCTATGAGCCTCTCCTGAGCGGCGAGCATCGCGTCGCGAACAGCAGGCTTGTAGTTCACAAACGCGCCGAGCGCCGGTGGCACATTACCGCTGAGCACTTTGAGGAGCGCGTCTCTCAGCGCATGCCTCTCACGCAGTTTCGAAGTGAATATTTCGAGGACTTCAGTGCGGCCCATCAGCGTCACCGTGTAGGGCCAGCTTGCATCCTTTGCCGCGCCTTCTATGCCAAAACAGAAGCCGTGACCTACGAAGTCTTCGACCTCTTTGCCTGAAACTGACTGCGTCCGGCGCGCCCATCCCTCTTTGATAATGTAGACCCGATTGACTCGCTCATTTTCGCGGAAGAGGACGTGGTTCTTCGCGAACACCCGAAACAAGGAATAACTCCTCAACTCGCTCGCCATTTCGGGGGTCAGCCCGCCTGTGAGCCTGAGGCTTTCAAGCGCAGCGTCCCTGCCGTGAGTTCGATATGTGTTGTCGATGTTCTCGCCAAACTTGGGGAGCTTGCGAAGCAAACGCAATGCCGGCCGGTGAATCTCGAGAACCTGGGCGGGCTTGTCCGGCCGCGCTTTCACCGTGGCGTTGCGGGGAACGCCCGCGAGCACGCTCATCTCTCCGAACTGAGTACCCGGCGTCAACTCCGCCACTTTCACGTCTTGCTGGTTGGGCGCCTTGATGTACACGTCCAGGACGCCGTTGACGAGGAAGAACAAGGTGTTGCCACCCCATTCCCCCTGAACGATGACCGCCTCTCCCGGGTCATAGTTCAGCAGGCGGAAGTACGGGCCAACCTTTTTGCCACCGTAGTTGCGTCCGTATACGGTGACTTCCAGATCAAGCTCATAGTCGAAGTGCCCGTCGTGCGCGGACATAAGCGCAGAGATAGCCGGAACGCTCTTGATCGCATTAATGACTTTGCGACGACTCTTTTGTTCCTTCGGCATACGGTCACCCGGCGACAAAGAATTTACCTGTACACTCGCTGTAACGCAAAGCGTGATTATCACACGCGCAGGCGGGCTGACACGCGGCGGTGTGTTCGCGCAGCGCATCCGGCCGCACCTGTATCGCCAAGACTACGGGCTAAGCGCTTGTGGACTCTGTGCAACCCGAGAAACTGGCATCATTGGTTGGTTACCTGTAAGGGCGGCCCTCCGTGGCTGCCCCTTTTTCGCAGGAGAAACCATCTCGGCAAGAAGGGGCGGCCACGGAGGGCCGCCCTTACAGTGAAACCTAGAAGGAAAACGGCAGGGAACCGCGGTGACACTTGGTGCAAACAGACTCTTTAGCCTGAACGTGGCAGCTCCAACAGGCTGAGGTATGACGCTGACCTCGCCCGGCGCTGATTGTCTGAATATCAGCGCGCACCTGTTTCGGCGCGGTTTCGATCTGGCGATGGCATCTATCGCAACTTGCCTTCTTAGTATGAGGCCCGTGCTTGAAATTATATAAGCCCAGTGCCGACCCAGTACCCCTTGTGTACTTCAATGCGAGCTTTGTGTCGGCGTGACAGACTCCGCACTCGCCGAACTTCTGATTCGCTTGATGAACATGGCAGCTATAGCACTGCTGATGATTCGGAAAACTCGCCGCGGCGCCCTCTGTAGACTGATGGCAGGTGCTGCACTTTGGAGTCTCGGTCTCGCTCGCCATCTTCTTGGGGTCCATGTGCTGTTTGTGCGAGAACCCCTTAACGCCGAACTCACTCATCTTGGCCGGAAAACTTATTCTCGTCCCCTGCGCGTCCACCGGAGACTTGTGACATACCACGCACATTTGACTCGATGTATTGGTGAAATCCTTCGCGTGGCACTCTATGCAAGCCGAGTGACCGGGAAAAACCTGCGTGACGTTGTTGTCCAATCGCTGATGACAAAAGCCGCAGTCTTTCGTCTTGGTCTGATGCTCGGCGCGGGTATGATTGAATGGTGATGTTCGGTCGATGACCACCGATTCCTTGACGTCAAAGGGCGACTGGTTAGCATTCGCCTGGGGCGCAGGTTGAGGCGTCTCAGCCGCCTTGTTAGCGGTCGGCTGCTTGGAGCTGCGGCACGCCAGCCCGCTGAGGACAAGAATCGCCGCCGCGCAGGTGATGATAAGTTTCAGCCTTCTGGTCGAGTCGTTTCTCATCTTGCCGCCCTCTGCGAATCTGTCTACTGTTTGAGCCTATCCAACACATCACGAGCCAAAACGTCGGGGAGCCCTAAACGACCGTTGTGGCAAGCCACACAGGTGTTCTCTTCGGGCATCCGTATGTCGGTAAGTTTATTTGCCCGGTCCACGGACTTGTGACACTCACCGCACAAAAAGTCCGGTGATCGCTTCACCTGGTAATCGACCTTCCTTCTTGGGCGAATGTCGAACTCGTGGTCGGCGTGGCTGAAGTCGCGAATCGAGGCTAGGTGCGCAGCCTTTGGGCCGCCAATCTCGTGGCACTCTTTGCAATCGTTCATGTAGGGGAACTTTTCGCGGGCGGCGCTCTCGGGCTTCATGCCGTGACACTGGAAGCAGGTCGAATGGCCCTTCTCTATCGTCATTTCATTTTCGCCGGCTCTGGCCTTCTTGATCCTCTGATGACAATCAGTGCATCGGGCAGTCTGCCCCGCGGTGAGCCTTGTCTGCGGTACATCTGACGATGTCGTAGTGATCGGCCGGAAAACGAAATCTTTTGGCAGCGGCTTACGATGAGCCGGGTGCGAAAAGTCTATGCCGAAGTCGCTCCCGGAGAGGGCATGCAGTTGGTCCGTCCTCTCTTTGAAGTTGAATAGGCCCGCTGACGACTTTGAGGTTGGTCCTCCCTGATGACAGACTCCGCAAAAAGCCGTGCCCCTTGTGAAAAACTCTTTGGCAAAGTTGTGACAACTGATGCAGGTCGGGTGGGCCGGGAACGACTCGACTTCCATCTGTTGCGGGGTCACCCTATGGCAAGCATTGCAATCGACTTTGGCATGCTCCTTTCGCTTGTGATCGAAAGAGGCGCGCTCGCGGCTGGTTTTCGGCCGTTGAAGGCTGGGCGAAGCGCTTTCTTCTGCGTAAGACGGGAACCCAAAGTAAGCCCCCGCCGCCAAAAAGCAGGCCAAAGCGAATATGCTCTTTTTGATTCGCAACATCGCCAACTTATCCTCCGAGTTTAGAGTTCAAGCTTCAGCTTGCGTTGTCGAACCAGCAACCTAAAGGTTGAACTCTGAACCTACTCGCTCCGAGCTTGTTTATCGAGCGCCCTCATTGTTCCAACAGTACCAGACTGAATGCCTAACTTATGACAGCCGCTACAGGTCGTCGGCCCCTTCTCGGCGGCTCTGTGGCATCCGATACAACTATCGTGAAAAGCCCTCTCGGCCATCACTTCATCAAACTCTTTGTTCTTTGGATTTCGAGCGTCGCCGTCCTTTCGATGATGGCATACGTTGCACTTGTACAACTCCGGTATGCCCCTGGCGCTTACAGTGTGATGGCACCCCACACACGCCGCGCCCTTCTTGGCTGGATGAGGCGTAGTCGGGTCCAGGCTTATGAACTTTTCGTGGCCTTTGTGATCGAAGAAGACCACACCGCGCCTTCCCTTCTCGTCAAGCCTTAGGATCTTCGGCGCAAATCCGCTAGCTGTCTGTTGCTGTTCACCAGGCTGCGCGAACAAGCCAGCACCGAGGGCGGCGGGTATCGCCAGGCCAAGCGCATATGTGATAACAACAGCCAGCTTCAGTTTCATCTAGATCTTCTCCGTCAACTTGAAGCGTCGCCCCACACAGACAAAGCCCCTGCCATTGTCGAACACTTATCATCGTCGCTTGCGACGTCGGAAGAACACGGCAGCGAGCGGCAAGGCCATGAAAGCCAGGCTCGACAACTCCGCCGCGTTACGTCTCCGCGCTTCTTTCGAAGGCGTGTTCGTCTCGTTCGATTGACCGGATTTCGTCTCATTAGCTTTCTTCCGCTCCGGATTCGGCGTGTCGGTCGTCGCTGCGTCCGAGGCTTTTGGCGGGCCGAAGAATCGGCGAATGTCTTTGTTCTCCCTCTTATTTGCGTCCTTGATGTCGGGAACTGTGAACATATTGCCGTTGATCATGTACATCCGCTGCATTTCGGCTGCGTTGAACGGTCTCGCGCCTCGTCGGCCAAAAACGGAAAGCTGATTGCCGCTCTCGTCAACGGCCCGGTCGCGGTCTACGCCTTCCGAGATTGAGAGCGCGGGACCAAGTGTCTCTTTGCTCGCGATTAGCTCCGGACGAGGGCGGGGGCTGAAGCCATAATTGTCGGGCTGCTCGGCCGAAGTCAGTTGAACGACGTGTATGGCATGGTGCTCGCCGTCGGCGATGTAAGCAAAGAGGCTCACGTTGGTGATTCCGACCTTAACGTCGCGCGCGTCCTTGATTTCGCCTTCGCCGTTGAACATCTGATCGAGGCGAGGCTTCTCAGGATTCTCGACGTCGATGATTGCCAACCCCTGCTTGCCCGCCGCGACATATGCATACGTGCGCACGAGGTACAGGTTATGAGCGTCGGCAAGCGGCACGAACGCGCCACTCACGGGGCGAGCATTATCAGGATTGGTCACGTCAACGACCTTCAAGCCTTCCGAATCGGTCACGAACGCATAACGGAACTGCACCTGAACTGCTCGCGCGTCCTTTATAAACGGCGCGCCGAATTCGCCGACAACGCGAGGCTTGAGCGGGTCGCTAATATTGACGACGACTAGGCCACGGTCGCAGGTTATGTAAGCGTGCGAGCCGGCCACAGTGATGTTATTCGCGCCGTTCAAAATCCCATTCGGGTTCCAGGTGAGCGCACGCTTGAGGAAATTATTCCTCGGATTGCCGTCGAGTAGCGTGGCCACGTTTACCAGCACCAACCCTTCATACTTGTCGGTGACGTAGAGGAACGCGTAGATCAGATTTACCCCCTGCCTGTCGTCGCGGTTCTCCCATTCTTCGTTCTGCGGATAATGCTTGCGCGTAGGGTCAACCGCAGTCGTGGACGGTGTTGCAACAGCCGTCGCATATTTCGTCTTAACGTAAAGCCGCTGCCCCAGTGGCGAGAACGGGGCCGTAGTGATTCGCTCCGAGAAAGCCTTCTGATCTACGTTAGCTATGTCGTAAACCCTGAGGCCGCCCGAGCCCGTCGCCGCGTAAAGAAACTCGCCTCTGTGTTGCAGGCTCAAGACTTCGGTCTTCTCCTTCTTGAAAGGCGTGAGGTTTGTGCCAACGTCGTTGCCCGGATGTTCGTAAAACTCCGTCAGCTCTTTCTTATGCTCTAAATGCTTCTTGTAGTTTCCAGGGAAGGCCAGCTTGTGCAAGGAGCTTCCGATGACGGCCTGCGGCTCATCGCGCTCGGTTACGACTACTGCCTCAAAGCCATGGTCTCCCTGCGCGACGTACATGAATCGCCCGATGAAGTTGTAGAAGTTCGTTCCTTGCATCAAGGCCATCGCCATGTAGGCATTGTTGTCGTTGTTTTCCGAGAGGTGACAGTCCGTGCACCCCTTGGTCTCAGTCGTTCGCACCGTGTGCGGGAAGTGCGAGCTGAAAGCTATGCCGCTGTAGCCTTCGGCCGACACCGTCTGCTGTTGCGAGTAAATCCACTCGCGATTCGCATTCTGAGAGCTTACAAAAACCGCGCAGGCAGAACGTACCGGTGCAACCCTCCGCCCCGTCACCGTGCCGTCCTTGCCCAACATGAAAACGTCGTCGCGCAGAGTCTGGAAGTTGTAAGACGAGTAGTTGCGCAGCGACTCGGTTCCTTCGTTGTGAAGCATCGGCTTCTGCTGGTTCGCCGTCTGCTTCAAGTGACAGCCGAAGCAACTCGGCGTCCACGAAGTATGACAGGTGAAGCAGGTCATGCTCTTGTTCGCGTGCGCAAGCTGGACCTCATCCTTCGGCGCGCTGCCCCAGGTCTTTCCGTCCTTGAGAATCGTCTTAGCGAGCGCGGCCTTCTCGTTGTAGTTCTCGTTTCCGGGCGTGATGCTGTCCATCACCTGCTTGACTTCCCAGACGAGCGGCTTTCCTTCTTTGTCTTTCGCGACCGCCGCGCGCTGAAACAGTTTACCGTCCTTCTTGAAGAACCGATCCTTGCGCGAAGGAAGATTCCGGTAGTCGAGCATGCGATTACCGCCCGCAGCCGCAGTGGTCAATGCATCTCGCGAAGTCGGATCTGCCCGCTTGGTAATCGTCCCGTGACAGTCAATGCAATCAATCTCGATCGCGGCGCGCACTTCACCGTAAAGCTTTCCGTCGCCATGATTGTCCTGCTTGAAGTGACAATCCACGCAGTGCATCCCCTTCTCTTCGTGAATGTCCTTCAGGTGCACGGGCACGCCATCCCGCGCAGCGCCATCCTCGACCGGCTCGTTCACTGCGCGCTGCAGCTTTTCATTGGTTACTTCTCCGACGGGGTTGTTGCGCGCATCGAGCAGGTTGCCTTTCCGGTCATGTTTGAAGACGTAGCGGTAGACCCATCCGTGCCCGTTGAAGTCTGCAAACTGCGTGTGCTTCAACTTCGGATTCACTTCGTCGCGAATCGACTTCAAAAACTCGACCTCGCCCCACTTGCCTCTCAGCGCGGACTCTTCGGGGTTGCGCAAAATAATCTCGCGACGTTGCTCGGCGCTGAGTTTCTTTTCTTCCTTTGGGTACATCTCTTCGCCGTCCGTCTCGAGGTCCCACCACATCGAGCCGAAGTAAGAATTCAGAACGGTCGTTCCCGGGTGCATATGACATACTACGCACTGGCTTGAAGGAATAGCCCTGGTGAACTGATGCTTGATGGGGTGACCGGGCTCGCCCCTTGGAATAGTCGGATCGCCGCTCGCGCTTTCGCCGGTATGACCGTGCCCGGCATAGGGCCCCGCTTCGAATGGATTGCGATTGTTCGCATAGACGACGTGGCAAGCGGTGCAGCCGCTTGAACGATAGTCCCCCGGCTGGTCATTGGTTCCCATAAAGGAAAGCATCGGATCGAGCAAGCGAGTCTTTTGCAAGCCGATGTATACCGGGTCGGTTCTCAGGTTCGTCCCAAGCCCTCGCGGGCTCAAGAGATTCTGCGTCGGTTTTCCCGGCGGCTCATCGATATTGGGAAGGCCGATCTCAGCAGCCTTGCGGCCACCAAGCTCAAACGTGCGAAGGATGTTGGCCATCTGGGACATCTCCCAGCGCGGGAGCGGGTCAAGGTACGAAAGAATGCCTTTCTTCTGCGTCTCTTCCGCGGTTGGCTGCGGAGCGGTCTGCAGTCTCTGAGGCTTACCATCCGACCCGTAGCTTTCGCCGAATCTGTTATCCTTGAACTGGAACGCTCCGTTATTGTAGAGCGCCGCGCTCCAGAGCATCGTGCCCGTCGTCATCATGCTCTTCTTCACATTATGCACGTCGCCGAAGTGGCATTCCGTCGTGCCGCAGCTCAGTTGGGCGACCCGCAGGTCACCCGGATTCACGAACCGGATGAACTCCGGGCTTTCTTCCAGCGTCAGAGTGTAAGGGCGTTCAGGGTTAGCCGACGTCTTCCACCGGTCGGGGAATCGTGGCTTAACGTGCGCTGCTTTCTTAGCGTCCTCGTACCCGGCAGATCCTTTCTGCATACCCTGCGCACGAGCGTTCGCATCTCCTCCGTGACAATCTATGCAGCCGAGGTTGATCACCCCGTTGTGCATGTCCTCTATGCCTTTGTGGCAATCGATGCAGCCTACGCTTCGGCGCATGGCTTCTTCCGGGCTTTCGCCGAACAGCCCTGCAGCCTGGACAGGCCGCGCGGTTTGCGTTGCAGGCGGGTTTTGCGTAGAGCCGTTACTCTCATCTGCTCGGCTCGAATCAGCCGGCCGCTTCGACGAGTCCGCCTTTGTCTTCGAGCCTGCAAGAACGAAGGATCCGTAGAGGCCGACGATCACGAGGATCAACAGAAGCTTGAGCGCATTTTTCGATACTTTCATTCGTATCTCCCGGCGCATACACGTTGCTGATTGAGATCAGTAAGTAAACTTCAAGCGTATGAATGACGAAAAGAGAATCTTTGACCGCTGGCCGCAACCCTGCCCGCTGCAATTTGAAGTGTAGATGTCGTTGAACCCTGCTCCGGGTATGAGCGATGAGAACCCGCCCTGAATTATCCAGTTCTCTGTAAGGAATGGGCGATAGAGGACGCCGATTCCGTAGTCGAATCCGATGCTCCTGCGTATATTCGGCTGAAACAGGACTTCCTCTAACGACTCCGTGTGATGGAAGTGCAGATAATTTAAGTTAGCTATGCCGCGAAGCTTCGGGGTCAGCTCGACTTCAATTCCCAGATTGTATAGGAAGACTCCGGGATTGACGAAGTTGGTCTGTCCTTCAAACTTGCTGCTGCGCAAGCTGGGCAAGAGGCTCTCACCGCTCTTCAATCCAACGCCGGTGTTAAGCAGTCGAATCCCCTGGCTGTTCCAGAAGCTGAATTTCCCTCCGGCGAATTCAGGGATGTCCACAATGGCGTCGAAGCCCGTCGCCTTATCGTCAAAGGGCTTCTTATCACCCGAGGCGAAGAAGAACGATCCTTTGTACCGCAGCCAATCTCTGTCACGCGACAACTCGATTGCGGCCTGTTGCGCGTTGATGCTCGTCCTCTTGCCTGCGATTGGATTGAACGAATCGCGGCCAAGTGCCTGATAAAAAGCGTGCGTGATGTTGTTGAGGCCGATGTGACCATCGCCGGCCCAGCCGAGGTAGTAAGCCTTTATCCCGTGCGGTCTGACAGCGCCGATCAACGCGGGCCGAACCAGGAAGTCGTTTTCGTCGAAGTGCCTGCTCGGTCGATCGTTGTTGTAGTGAAAACTGAACTGAGTCGTGTAGCCGAGGAACTTGGTGTCCTGGCGAAAGAGGTTGGCGATGAACACCGTCTGATCGCGGAACTCTCTGAGGTTGACGCGGGTGTTCAACTCGCTGTTGGTGTCTTTCTCGAGCAGGTAGAAATAGGCTGCGTTGAAGTTGTATCGGTTGTTGGCAAACTGACCAAACACCCGCGCGCCCAGGTTGAAATCGTTGAAGATGAACCCGCGAAAATCGCTTATGAATTGCTGTATGCCTACGCGCACGAACGTCGAATCGTAGTAGGGACTCTTGCCGCCGTCGCTCCCTGCCCCGCGCAAGAACGGCATGAGCTTGGTTGTGTCTCCGATCTTGAACTCGCTGAACAACTCCTGGAAGCCCGTGTAGCTGTCGGTTCGATTCGTCTGTCTGCGAACGTCAATATTGACGACGCCGTTTTCCTGCGTATTGAAGTAGTTGATGTTGAAGTTGGGTGTGAACCGGAACCGCCAATTGATAGGCTTGAACGCTACATCGCCGTTAAAGAATTCGATGCCCAGAGTGAAATTCTGACGGAAGAATGCATTCACGCCGCGGCCAAAGAATTCCGCGCTGTCGGGCCGCGCGCTGCTCATATCACTTGGCAGAGGCAACCGCCGCCCGATGAAAAGACTGTCGCTCTCAAGAGTCAGTACGAGGAAATTCTGCTGCTTGTATATCGGATAGTCACCCTTGAGCACGTTCTGGCGGTAGGGATTAGAACGCTTGCCTTGCTCAAAGCGCGGATCTTCCGGGAGACCTATGCGCCAGCGGTCTGGGCGCGGTATGGAATCAGGCGACGTCTGTGTCGGAGCATCGATACCGCGGGAGGGACCCGCATACCCTCGCGGCGGGTCCATCGGCGTTGTGAAGATCTCGACTGGTCTGCCAGGAGACGGAGGCGCTTCAGGCTCTTCATCCGGCGGAGGAACGACTTCGGGCTGCTGGGCCAGCAGCATAGGTTCAGCTTGATTGTCATGACACTGAGCGCACTTGGTGAAACCGGCATTAGTGAATCGGGCGTTGGAAGCTTTGAGGTTTGAAGCGCGATGGCAACTGATGCAGAGGCGGTGAAAAGCCTCGCGCGAGTTCAAGTCGAAGCCTTCGCGGTCATCCGGGTTCGTGGGATTGCCTTCATCTTTGTGACAGGCGGTGCATTTCTGAAACTGCCTTCTGTCGGTTTCATCTTTGACGGAGTGATGGCATCCGATGCATGCCACTCCCTCGGGTGCTTTGTGAGGGAAACTCGGGTCGGGGTTGAAGGCCGCTTCGTGCGTTTTGTGGTTGAAAAGGACCAGGCCCCTTTTGCTAGTGGTATCGAATGCGATCGGAGTGATTTGAGCTTTCCCCTGCGCGTGTTCGCCGCCTTCAGAAAAAGCCAACGAGCTCATCGAGAAGCCTATGGGCAGGAGTAGCAACAGCCCATATAGAACGACAACTACGAGTTTGAGTCTCATTCCGCGCCTCGATTAAATGAACCACCGCCGGGAAAATGATTAGACGGAATAGCCTGGTTACAGGCTATGAAACGTATGCTTGTGATGAGAAACAACAGGCACCTGAACACCCTCGAATTCGATCGCGCCGATATTATATGGAGTAATGCCCGGAGTCAACCCACCATTGACAGGTGGTGGGTCAGTTTGAGTTCAGAGTACAAGCTTCAGCTTGCTCTTTCGGCCGCATGAACCTGAGAGGCAAGCTAAAGCTTGTACTCTGAACCGCAAACTGACCCACTACCCAGAATCGAGACGGTGGTGGCACCATCGTGCGTCACCGCCAGATCGAGCTTGCCATCGCCATTGAAATCCCCCACCGCTACTGAGAATGGACCGCTGCCCGTGCCGAAGTCGGTCTTCGCCCCAAAGCTGCCCATGCCCGTGCCCAGCAGAATCGAGACGATGTCGCTATTCCTGTTCGCTACCGCCAGATCGAGCTTGCCATCGCCATTGAAATCGCCCATCGCCACTGAGATTGGAAGGTTGCCCGTGCCGAAGTCGGTCTTCGCTCCAAACGAAACGGTTTGAACCGCCGCCTCCGGTTTAAGCAGCCCGCCCAACAAAACCGCGAGCAGGCTAAGACACAGAACACGCGAAAAACGGGTCAAGCTGGCGAAGTTTTGTCGTCGCATTTTTTCGATCTCCCTTACCTAACAGCTCAGGCGCTGAGCAGTTTACTCGATCCTAGACAGGGTTGATAGTAGATCTATTGAAGCGTGTCGCTAGCACACGATATGTCCGCCCCATTAGCACACGATATGTCCGCTTTTCACCGGCGAAGGTAGACCTTCAGCTAGAATGGCTGAATGAAGGTTTACCAACAAAGCTCGAGTGGAGAAAGCGATGAAGATTCAAGAGGTGATTCTGAGAGCAATCGACAAACAGATCACGTAGCTTGAAGTGACCGTGTCAAAACCTGAATGATACCGACGGCAGTTTTTCCATTAGCCCAGGCGTTCACGCCTGGGTCACGCGTGCCGATCGATCAGAGAGCCCGGTTCACCGGGCTTTCGTTTCGCCTTCAGGCAATTTGTCGTGTCAGGAATTCGACATTCCAAAAGCTAAAGCTGCGTGGGAAGCCCCGTGAACGGGGCTAACCTAAATCCATCCCCACACGCAACCCAGGCGTAAACGCCTGGGCTAGTGGAAAACTGACCCCGGCACCCGCTGTGGGTCCGTGATGCTATAGCCCGCTGATTTCAAGCGCGCCGAGATGCCCGCTTGCGCGGTGGGATATGTTAAAGCTGAGACTCCATCGCATTGAAGTGCGTTAATAAGAGAATCCCGGACAAAGTCCGCTCTTAATTCCCACCCGTGAAGCTGTGTTGTTCTCTATTCAATTCGTCCCTAAAACAAATGTGTAAATTATGGCATAGCGTTGTATAGTCATGAAGAGCTTCTGAACTCTACTGTGGGCGAAATCCAAACTCTACGGTTGTCCTATTCATTGGCGATAACCTGCACAGTCGAGTTGGGAGTCGGGTAACAGTTTGATCGGCCATCGATTCAATCTAAGTCAGCGATCGAACGAAATCGCCCCAGATCTCTACAGGTAAAGGAATTGATCATGAAGACCGCCCGAAATAGCCCCTGCCCCTGTGGCAGCGGAATGAAGTACAAGGAGTGTTGCGGACCAAAGGCGGGCCAAAGGACACGAACGGTGGCCGTAGTTGTTGTGCTGATCTGTGTTGGGCTTGTCCTCGCCGGGACGGTGTTTGTCTCCAAAGATAACAACCAGCAGGCACCCACGGCGGCGGGTGCTCCGCCCGACCCAGGCGCTGCCGCTGCGACGCAGCCAGCTGCGGCTCAGCCGGGTTCGCCTCAGCCACCGGGCCCGGTCCCCGAAGGCAAAGTCTGGTCTACCGAGCATGGGCATTGGCACGACGCGCCTGGTTCACCGGCAGCTTCGGCAGCCCCAGGCCAGCCGGGTGCGGCTCAGCCTGGTGCGCTTCCGCCGGGTTCGCCTCAGCCGCCGGGCCCGGTCCCCCCAGGCAAAGTCTGGTCTAAGGAGCACGGGCACTGGCACGACAAACCATAGGTTCCCGATCGCTCCGGCCGGGTTTGCCAGTTAGAGTGCCGAACCCGGCCATCCAAAACTACTTCACCTGACCGGCCAAATATGGAGGTGGTTGCCTCTGCGTTAGCTCTGTGGGGTAGAAAGCGCATACCGCGGATTAGCTAACGTAATTGAGTCTCTGAAGATTTGCTGAGGTGACCGTTGTGACCAGAGTCGGTCGCCGCTACTAAGGTTCCACGAGATCGGGACCCGTTACAGAAATTGCGCTGGCATTGGCGCTCTCAAGAACCTTAGTGTAGACCGCCCCGTATGATAGACTATTTGAGCTGTTATGCTTAAGGCAGCCAGTCAGGTTATTGTTCGGACTCCCTCGATCAGTCGCAAGAGCCCGGCCGTGTGTTGCTTATTGAGAGGTCAAAGAAGAATCATTAGCTCTGTAACCTTGAAGATTAAATAGCAAGGAATTCTTGTATGAAAAGAAACCGTTCGTATCCTCGCTCCGACATTCTTATAGCTACGGCTCTAATAGCTACGGTTGGTATCTGCATTTGCCCTGCGTTTGCCGGTGCGGTGAATCCCGTTCAAACCCAAAAAGATGGCCGCGGCATGCGAGTCACTCCCGCCAAGATGGTGGAATCTCTACCCACCGGTTCGAAGCGATTTGCTTTGGTAATAGGTGTGGATGAGTACGAGGACTCGCAGATCAACAAGCTCGAGGGCGCTTCAAACGACGCCAAGGCAATAGTCGAAGCGCTGGTGCAGTATGCCGGTTTTTCCCGAGACCAGGTCACGCTGCTCACCGCCGATCAGCCGACTGAGCGCAGACCGACGCGCAACAAGATTCTGAGACACTTGTCGAACCTGTGCAGCGCGGTCCCAAAGGACGGCTTGTTGCTAATCGCATTCGCCGGACACGGAATTGAGCGCGGCGACCAGGCTTACCTGTTGCCATCAGATGCCGAACTAAGCAACGATGTCTTACTCCTCGAACAGAGCTCTATCAGCGTCGCTGATGTGCGAAAGCGCATCATCGAGACGGGAGTTGGGCAAGTGTTAATGATCCTCGACGCGTGCCGCAATGATCCGTCGGCGGGACGCGGCGATGCTGATAATCGCCTCACCAACAGGTTCACTCAGCATTTCAATTTTGAAGAGCGCAACTCTGAAGTAAAAGCGTTCGCCACGCTCTATGCGACGGGCGTGGGGCATCGCGCCTACGAATACAAAGAGAAGAAGCAGGGGTACTTCACCTGGGCGCTTGTCGAAGGGTTGAAGGGCGACGCGGCAAACGAGAAGGGCGAAGTAACGCTCAGCGGCCTCCTGACTTACTTGGAGGATCGGGTGCCGAAGCGCATACGCCTCGACCTGGGAACGGGCAAGATACAAAAGCCATGGGCCGACTTTAAAGGCTACAAGGCCAACGAGCTGGTGCTTTCAAAATTCGCGGCAGCGGAGAATGTGGCTATTGTCGATCCTGCTGGAGTCGAACGGAGCGATTGGGAAACTGTTCAAGCGAAGAATGATCCTGTTGCCCTTCGCGATTACCTGAAGAAATATCCCAGCGGCATGTTTTCCGAGCAAGCGATTTGGGAGAGCATACAAAACAGTAAAGACCCGGCGGACTTCAAAAACTATCTGAAAAGATTTCCGACAGGGAAGAACGCGAGCTTCGCAACGCGGCTCGGTGAAGACGCCTTATGGGAAAGGGTCCGAAACAGCAAGAATGTCTCGGACTACCAGGCGTACTTGAAAGAGTATCCGACGGGAAGATTCGCCGAGAATGCTGTTCGACGGATTCAGCCGCCTGCTCCGCCTCCCGCGGTCAGGACAGATACGCCACCCACAAAGCCTCCGAAGGGAGTGCTGATAGTTATCACCAACACTCCAGCCAGCGTTGTTGTTAAGCCGCGCGACGCCGCGCTAAGGCCTGTACAGGGTCAGAGCGTCGATAACAAATTCCGCGCAGAACTACCTCCGGGCGTGTACGACATTGAAGTCAGCGCGGCAAAATATTCTCCAAAGAAAGTCTCGGGTATCAAGTTAGAAAACGACGAGGCAGTGCCCGTGGAACTGACTCCGCTCGGAGGCGTCATTCAGATATTGGGGGTTGAGCCTAACGCGACGGTGTTGATCGACGATCAAAAGCCGGCAAACGCGAGCGTAAAGAAAGAGGAAAAACTCATCGAGCTGGCGGATTTGCCCGCGGGCCGGCACAAGGTGAGGGTTATCCAGAATCAAATCGAATGGAGCAGAGAAGTAGACGTCGAGGACGGCAGAACAAAGTATATAGCTGCGGAGTTCAAAGCGGCTCTGGTCGGCTTGATCGTTAAGACGGAACCCGAAGCCGAGATCTACATTGACGATAATTATGGAGGCCGCGCGAACGAGAAGGGCGAAATCAGGATCTCGAATCTCGCGCCGGGCCAGCACAGGATACGCGCGAAGAAGAATGAGTACGAGCCGGCGGAGAAGGCTCAGACCTTCAGCGCCGGACCGGCCGAGATAAAACTGGCGCTGAATCGCACCGTCTTCTCTCCCGAGTTTGTCGATACCTTCGACGCAGGCCTGAGGTTCTGGAATGCGCCGAAGACCTGGCAATCAAGTTCCGGCAAGTTGAAGGTGCAAGGCCCAGACATAGGGCTGATTAAAGAAACAAGCTACAAAGACTTCAGGATGGAGTTTGACCTGACCTTCGGCAACGGCAAAGGCGCGGTCTGGGTCCTGCGCGGTCAGGATGAAACCACATGCTATCTCTTTCAGCTTACGGGACCGGGCGCCTCATCGCCGAACAGGTTTAACACATACCTCTACCAGAACGGCCAGGCAAAGCTGCTCAAAACATTTCAGGTCCCCGAAAACCTCGGTGTTCAAGGCGACAAGTTTCACATCATCATCGAGGCGAACGGGCCGCAGATAAAACACTCCCTTCAAGTGAAGAGTAACCCAAAGGCCACGCAGCCGCAGCCTTTCAGTCTAATGACCGATTCCACTTTCTCTAATGGGCGGATCGGGTTTGGCACAAAGGACGGTGAGGAGTTCGTCGTGCAATTCGTGAGCATCATTCCCGCTAAGTAACGCTGAGTGTCCGAAGTGGTTGGGCGCCTGGGGTCAACGGTACCGCAGACTGTCCAGTTTGGTCCCGGAGGGACTATCGGGAATAGCCCAGCGATTCATCGCTGCGTCCGATTTCCATTAGCCCAGGCGTTCGGTCCGATGGAGCTTCAGTTTCATCCTAGCGGGCAAGCATGAGCCTTGGAGATGCCATCGGCTAAAGCCCGATGCTATCCAGCGAACCAGCGCGATGATTAGGTCGAAACTGAAGCTCCATCGGCTAAAGCCCGATGGTATCCGGCGAATTC
>JBBPIH010000074.1:0-30170 GCA_038040455.1 Acidobacteriota bacterium | reverse complement strand
TACACCCGCGCCATCGGCTACAGCCAGATCAACGGAACCGAAAAGAAACCTTTGACCGCGGCGAACAGATTCCGGATCGGTTCGATCACAAAAATGTTCACCGCCGTGATGATCTTACAGCTCGTCGAGGAAGGAAAATTGAAACTGACCGATACCCTCGACAAATTCTTCCCGCAGATTCCGAACGCCCAGAAAATAACCATTGCGCAAATCCTCGCGCATCGCAGCGGTATCCATGATTCCCTCATAGACAGGAATTTGCGACCCTCGTCGAGCACGAATCCAATAACGAAGGATGAAATGCTCACCATCATCGCCAAAGGCACGCCTGATTTCGAACCGGACGCAAAGCATTCCTACAGCAATTCCGGCTATGCCATTTTGGGCCTTATAATTGAAAAGTTAACCGGCAAACCCTACGAGGAAGCGCTCAAGGAGAGAATCACCTCAAAGATCGGGCTCAAGGACACATACACCGCGACCGGAAACATCGATGTGAACAAAAACGAAAGTCTTACCTATATTAACTTCGGCCGCGAGTGGAAACAGGTACCCGAAACCCATCCAAGCATCCTCTTCGGCGGGGGCTCCATTGTTTCGACACCGCACGACCTGGCCAAATTCATCCAGGCGCTTTTTGACGTGAAACTGATTTCTCAGGAGAGCCTCGCGTCGATGAAAACGATTAGGGATGGCGACGGTTTGGGAATGGAACCCTTCACGTTCGCCGGCAAGACCTTCTACGGGCACACCGGCGGGGGCGACAACTATGGAGCGTGGCTGGCTTACCTGCCGGAAGAAAAACTGGCGGTCGCTTACACTACGAATGCGAAGGTTTACCCGGTAGTCAACATCGTGAGCGGCGTTATCGACATTTACTACAATAAACCGTTTCAAATTCCCGACTTCGAATCAATCGCCGTCAGCCCGGAAGTTCTGGACAAATACGTCGGGGTTTATTCGAACTCGGAAGCTCCCGTGAAATTTACTATCACCAGAGACGGCGGGACGCTCTTCTTTCAGCCGCCGGGGCAATCCGCTGTCGCGCTCGAAGCAACGGCACAGGATAAATTTAAAATCGAGGGTGCGGTAGTCATTGAGTTCGACGTCGCGAAAAACCAGATGATTATAAAACGGAGGGGTGGGGAGAGGGTTTTCACGAAGGAAAAATAATCGCCATAAAAATGTAGGGGCACGCCCGCGTGCCTGCCCCAAGCGTGCGCCAGCGCGCTAACTTCTGCTAGAAACAGTTAGAAATACTGTAAACGAGGAAATAAATGAAAAACACCAGCAAAAATAGTTACTTATTCCTTCTGGTATTGTTCGTGGTCACCGCCTTGCTTGTCGGTACGCCCACTTACGCGCAGGACAAGACCAGCGAGATCGACAAGATCTTTAGCTGGGCCACGCCGGCCACGCCCGGGTGCGCGGTCGCCGTCTCGCAGAACGGAAAGCTGGTCGTGAACCGCGCTTACGGCTTGGCCGACCTCGAGCGAAATGTTCCGTTGAGCCCAGACTCGGTCTTCGATGCCGCATCGATCAGGAAGCAGTTCGTCGCCGCGGCGGTGCTCCTCCTCGTCGAAGAGGGGCGCCTCTCTCTTTCCGACGACGTCCGGAAGTTCATCCCGGAACTGCCTGATTACGGCCACAAGATCACGCTGGACCACATGCTCACGCATACCAGCGGCCTTCGCGACTGGGTCCCGCTCCGAAATTGGGCAAACGGAAATTACGACGTGATGACCATGATACTGCGTCAGCGCGGCCTCAATTTCGCGCCCGGCGAGGAATGGTCCTATTCGAACAGCGGCTACGTGCTGCTCGCTGAAATCGTCGCGCGCACGAGCCGGATGCCGTTCTCCGAATTCGCGCGTAAGCGCCTGTTCGAGCCGCTCGGGATGAAGGCGACGACCTTCGTCGACGATTTGCGGCAGGTCGTCAAGAACCGCGCGCTTGCGTACGAGAGAGAGGGCAACCGCTGGAGGATGGATATGCTGCTCGACGATCGCGGCGGCGGCGCCATGCTCAGCACGGCAAGCGACCTCGTCATCTGGACCGATGCGCTGACGAGCGCTCGTCTCGGCAAGTTCGTCAGCGAGAAGCTTCAGGAACCGGCAACACTGAACAACGGCAGGAAGCTCAGCTACGCCCGAGGTCTCGGGTTCACCACCAACTACGCAGGCCGGCTGGTGTTGCACAGCGGCGGCGCGGCCGGATACAGGTCAATACTGGTTCGCTTTCCGGAGCAGGGCCTTTCCATCGCCGTCCTCTGCAACGCCGGCGAAGCGTCGGACAACAGGGATGAGTTCGCCGGCCGAATCTTCGACCTGTTCATGACCGACAAAGGCCTCCGCCGGCCCGAGCCGAGTGCTCCGCCCGCGAACGCCGCCGGAGTCGACGCGGCCGACGTGAACAGCAAGTCGGGACTGTTTTTCAGCGAGCGCACTGGCGAGCCGCTGCGCCTGATCGCCAACAACGGCAGGCTCGGCATCGCCGGCGGCGGCCCCCTCGTGGCAGTGTCCAAAGACCGCTTCCGCAATCCGCGCGCCTCGATGTTGTTCATGTCGAATGACGAGTTCGAATTGAACTTCCTCTCGCCGGACCAGTTCGAGTTGAAGTCCATGGAAGGCCAAACGACGCGGTATCGCCGCGCCCAGCCTTATGCGCCCACCGCGGCCGACCTCGCGGCGTTTGCCGGCCGCTACGAAAGCGACGAACTGAGGGCAACCTTCCAGATGGCGCCCGGTAAAGACGGCTTGATGATCCGCATCAACGATTCGCCGGCCCCAGCGCTCGAATTCAGGCCGGTCGATCGCGACACCTTCCAGCGAGGCATGATGACGATGCGTTTCCGTCGGGACCAGGCCGGAAAGGTCGTGGGTTTCGACTTCAGTAATCCGGTGCTCCGCAACATCAAATTCACGCGGCTGAGCGACCGCTAATGATAGCTACAAAAGAATATATGGTTGGATTTAAAAAAGAGAAAAAGTGGAAGGAGCCTTAAGCGGCGAATATTGTTAGGAATTACGGTCGCTCTTGCAGTGGTTGCTCCAAGCGTGCGGTGCGCGCGCTAACTTTGTTAGAAGCTACCTCAAAAATAGTCGTGCTAAATTTGCATCATGGCACGACGTGAAGAATTAACTGACCAACAGTGGTCTTTGATCGAGCCGTTATTTGACAAACCGCCTTCTGTGCAGGCTCGCGGTAGACCGCGCCGTCCAGACCGAGAAGTCTTAAATGGGGTACTGTGGATTCTTCGCTCTGGTGCTCGCTGGTGCGATTTGCCTGACCGCTTCCCGCCGTACCAGACTTGCCACCGCAGATTCCAGCAGTGGGTAAAGGAGGGACGGCTCGCACGACTCTTAGAGACTTTAGCCGAAGACCTCCGCACACGCGGTGAGTTGGACTTGTCGGAATGCTTCATTGACTGCACGTTCATCGTCGCTAAAAAAGGGGCGCTAAAGTCGGAAAGACCAAGCGGGGCAAAGGTACGAAGCTCTTGGCAGTGGCAGACGGCTTTGGTTTTCCTCTCGCCGTCTACACGGAGGCTGCTTCGCCGCATGAAGTCACGCTTGTCAGAAGAACTCTCGTCGAGCGCTTTGTCGATGGGAAGCCTGAACGACTGATCGGCGATAAGGCATACGACTCTGACCCGCTGGATGCGGAGTTGGAAGTGATCGACATAGAGATGATCGCTCCGCACAAGAGCAACCGCCAGAAGGCGAAGACGCAAGACGGGAGGAAGTTGCGGCGCTACAAGAGGCGCTGGAAAGTGGAGCGGTTGTTTGCGTGGCTGCAAAACTTCCGCCGGATTCTTGTGCGTTACGAATATCATGATGCTAACTACTTGGGCTTCGTCCATCTCGGCTGCATCTTGATTTTACTCAGAGCCTATTTTTGAGATGGTCTTTAGTAACAGCCAGTCCTGTAAGGGCGGTCCTCCGTGGCCGCCCCTCTCTGCCCTGAATGCTTCCACCGCGCGGGAAGGGGCGGCCACGGAGGACCGCCCTTACAGGACTGCCACCTCGCCGTTACACTCCACTAATCGCTGGCAGCGTGTGACTCAGCCTCGTCAGGAGTCTTGTCAATGCTACTTAACCGCACTCGGTTCACTCGTTTGCTGTCGGCGTCTACTACTTCGAATCGCAGTCCCTTGAAATCGAGCTTCTCGCCGATGGCGGGCACGTGACCCAGTTCGTTGATGATCAACCCCGCCACCGTCGTGAAGTCGTCAGCCTCGAGTTCTTTGTCATAAAGCAACTCGACTCTTCTTATCTCAGCGCTTCCATCGATCAAATAAGAGCCGTCTTCCGACTGAACTACGTCGTCAGCCGTAGTGACGTCATCCTCGTCTTCGATCTCGCCGAGTATCTCTTCGATTATGTCTTCGAGGGTCACAAGTCCCGCCAAACCGCCGTACTCGTTGATGACCATCGCGATCTGGACCTTTGCCTTTTGCATCTCTTCGAGAAGTTCTCGAATCGACTTGCTTTCGGGTACGAAGTAAGCGGGACGCATGCACTTGGTGACCGGCTTCGACACTTTTTCTGCTTCGCAGAACGCCAGCAAATCGCGGACGTAGACTATCCCTTCGATGGTGTCGATCTGATCGCGGTAGACGGGAAGGCGGGAGTGTTTCGACTCTATCATCAACTGTCTGGCGTCGGCCACAGTTGCAGTCGCTTCGATTGCTATGATTTGAAGCCTCGGGCGCATGACCTCGGTGACGCGCGTATCGCTGAACTCGATGATGGATTGAATCAACTCGCCTTCGGACTCTTCGATTATTCCAGCTTCTTCCCCGACGTCGATAAAAGCCTGGATCTCTTCCATGGTTTCTTCAGCCTCTTCTTCAGTGATCGCCTCCTCTGGCTCTGGCTTTCTCATTCGGTTGAGGAGTGCGGTCACAGGCGCGACGAACACCGAGAATAAGCGATAAAAGACCTGAAACGTGGGAAGCAGCGTCCAGAACACATCTTCCGGATGGTTTTGAGTCAAGAGGCGCGGGAGGAGTTGTCGAAAGAGCACTACGACTACGAATGCAGAACCGAAGGCCAGCGCCAGGGGCGACCGGGCGCGGGCATCAATGAACACATCGGCGAGCAGGATCGCGATCGCGGCTATCGAGAGCTGAGTGCCCAGGATCAATATCAGCCCGAACCGCCGGCGGTGTTCCATCAGCTCGCGAAAAAAACGGTAGCGACGGGGGCTATCCTCGCGCTCGCTGCTCAGGATTCTGAGGGATACCTCGCTCAGCGATTCATAAGCGCTCTCGATTGTGGAAAGGAAGACCAGCAGGAGTAACACCACGCCGGTCACTATTAACTCGGTTAACATAAGGTAGTGATGCGTGATTCGTGATGCGTGATCTGGATTCGCAGCCAACATTGCGTGTCGGTGGGAGAGGCAAGCTAAGGCTTGAACTGAACGCTCCGGGTCCGGTCACGCATCACGCATTACGAATCATTTAATCCAGGAGCTTTCTTCGTAGCTTCAATTCGAGCCGACTCATTTCGCCGCGATCCTTCTCGTGATCGTAACCGCACAGATGAAGGACGCCATGCATCACCAGCTCATCCACTTCGCGGTCGAACGAGAGACCCGCTTCATTAGCCTGCCGTAGCGCCGTGTCGGTTGAAACCACGATGTCACCGAGGTATTCCAGCGCGTTGCCGCCCATGAAGTCTGCATCGCCCGCGTTTCCCCGGGGAAAAGAGAGCACATCCGTCGCTCGATCGCTTGCTCTGAATTTGCGATTCAAGTCTCGAATGATGCGGTCGCGAACAAATGCAACGGTAAGGCTTGCGCCCCGCTTGCCAACCGCGCCGAGGGTCGCGTCTCCCAGCCTCGCGACCCGGCTTGCGTCGATGCGCGCGAGCCGTTGCCGGTTTACTACTTCAATCGCCACGAGCTTCTCTGAGTTTCGGTGCCGGAGCAGTCTTCGCGTTGGCAGCAGTCGGATGACCGCCCGAATCGAACGCTTCCACCGCGGGCGCGACTCGCGACAATTGGTTGAAGTCATAACCCGGGTAAGCGATGCGATGATGATGAATACCCATTAATACTTTTACGAAACTCTCAGCGACTATACGCAGATCGCGCAGCGTGATGTCACATTCATCGAACTGACCGTCGTCCCGCAAGCGGCCGCTAATCATGTCGACCATGTTGCGCAGCTTCGTCGGCGTCGGCTCTTCCACCGTCCGCGCCGCCGCCTCTACCGAGTCTGCGATCATGATTATCGCCGCTTCTTTGGACTTCGGCTTGGGACCCGGATAGCGGAACTCCTGTTCAAGCGCCCTTGACTCGTCGTCGGTGCCCTTGCGCGCCTTATAGTAAAAGAACCTCATCAAACCCGTGCCGTGGTGCTGAGGAATGATGTCGATGATTCTAGGCGGGAGCTTGTACTGCTTCGCTATTTCGACTCCCTGCTTGACGTGGTTGGCGAGCACGATCGAAGACATCTTGGGTGAAAGCTTGTCGTGCCGGTTGTCCATGTATGACTGGTTCTCAATGAAGTAGCTTGGCCGCACGCTCTTGCCGATGTCATGGTAATAGCAGGCAACGCGGGCAAACAGCGCGTCTCCGCCGACGGCTTCTGCGCCGGCTTCGGCCAACAAGCCCACCATGATCGAGTGGTGATAAGTTCCCGGAGCGCGCTCGGCAAGTTGCTTGAGCAGCGGCAGATTCAAGTTCGAGAGCTCGAGCAGCTTGATGCTCGTGGTTATCCCAAACAGCCATTCAAAAAGCGGCAGCAGTATGGAAGCGGCCATCGTCGCGAGCACGCCTCCTGCGAAACCGCAGAATGAATCGAAGAGAAGGACTCGAAGACCCGGCTCGTTTGCGCCGAGCAAGTCCAACGCCAGCGTTGTAGCAGCGTTGATTGCGCCGATCCACAGCCCCGCAGCTACAAGCGCAGATCGATCTCTGCAATTCTGCAAATGGTAGATCGCTCCGGCGCTCGACATCAGCGTAAACGCTGCCATGTGTACGTTGCCCGAAAAAACCCCGACAAACACCGACAATATCGCCGAGAAGATGAACGCGGCGTTGGCATCCGTAAGAATCGTAACCATCACCGCCCCGACTGCCAGCGGCGCAAGATAGCGATAGCCGGTCGGCGAATTAAACGGCGTGTGCGTTGACCATTGGCTCATTGCCGCAGCGAATGTGAAGAAGAGCCGCCCAAGTCCAAGCGTGACAACGAAGCAGGCAACCTGAAGCAGGAAATGCCTGCGCACACGAAGATGCTTGCGCTGGTAGCGGATCATATACTGCCACAACACCAGCAGGAGCAGCATTACAATGATAATTGTGCCGGCGAATTCGATCGCCCGCTGGCCGGCCGGGCGATGTCTCGCGGCTTCAGCAAGCAGCATCGCCTTAGCCGGAGTCACCGTCTCGCCGCTCGAGACGATAGGCTCTCCGCGCTCGACAGTGATGATGGCCGGCAGGATCCCCTCGCGCATCAAAGCCCTGCGCTTTTCAGTCTCGGCATCGTTGTATTCGAGATTCGGGACGACCAAGGAACCGAGTATCTCGCCTAACATTCTCCGGCTGCTTGCGTCATATTCGGCAGGCCATATGAGCTTTTCGGACTTGAGCGACGCGCTTGCGATCAGCTTATCCCGAATCGAAGCAAGGTCGGTGACCACAACCTCTTGTCCGGTCTTCAGATTTCTTTGGATAATCCCGCTCGTTCCGAACCTTCGAAACTGGCTGCGGCTGCTAACGACCGGCATCATCATCACCGATTCGAGATGCTCGATCATCAGCCGCTCAAGCTCCGAGCTGAACCGATGCCTCTGAAGGAGGGTGATTTGATCCGGGTCCAGCGGAATCCCTATCTCTTCCTCGATCTTGTCGTGCAGGTCCTCGATCGTTGCCTCAGGCGGCGCCTGGCGTCCGGTGGCGAACAGTTGCTCCATACTGCTTCTGGCTTCCCGCGCGGTCCTGACGTTGAAATCGAAAACCGGCAACACCGCAGCGGCTGCTTGATCGCGAAGAAGCTTCGTTTCGGCGGTGTCCTCGATCTTCAAGTCTTTGGGGGCGTTGATGTCAGAGGATGCGACGCTGCCTGCCGGCAGTTGTTCGACATTCGGGCGCTGGTAATCGCGAAGCAAGAGGATGGAGAGAGCGACAATGATGACGAGGCCGACGCCCGCGTCGATCACAGCCTGATCGGACAGGCTGGCAGAGAAGGCCTTCAGACCATTTACGAGCCTGGCTGAAAGACGAGGACGAAGGGTGGCAGCGGGCTTAGACATAATGCGGATTGCAGATTGCAGATTGCGGATTACTGATTGCCAAAGGTTGAACAGGGTGCGCAACAGGGCGCTCCGCCTTCAATCCGCAATCCGAAATTCGCAATCCGCAATATTCATAGTTTGTCTTCGAACTTTGTCTTAGAGTGTTTGTCGTAAGCCTGGACTATCATTTGAACAAGGTGGTGACGCACAACGTCCTTCTCATTGAAATAGATGAACTCGATGCCGTCCACAACCGCGACTACTCTTTGCACTTCGACAAGTCCGGAACGTCGTCCCGCCGGCAAGTCAATCTGAGTTATGTCGCCGGTGATCACAGCCTTCGATCCAAAGCCTATGCGAGTGAGGAACATCTTCATCTGCTCGGAGGTGGTGTTCTGCGCTTCGTCCAGAATGATAAACGCATCCGAAAGCGTTCGCCCTCGCATAAATGCAAGCGGCGCGACTTCGATCACTCTCTTTTCGAGCAGCCGAGTCACTTTCTCGTAATCTACAAGATCGAATAGCGCATCGTAGAGTGGGCGCAGGTAAGGATCGACCTTATCCTGGAGATCGCCTGGCAGGAAGCCGAGCTTCTCGCCGGCCTCGACTGCCGGCCGCGCAAGCACAATCCGGTTCACCCGCTTCTGCATCAGCTCCTGAACCGCCATCGCAACCGCGAGATATGTTTTCCCGGTTCCGGCGACACCAATGCCGAAGACGATGTCGTTCTTCTCTATAGCTTCGATGTAACGGCGCTGGTTCGCCGACCGCGCAGTTACTTGCTTCTTACCGGTCGGATTGATCCGTGTTCTGGTGAAGTAATCGCGAAGAGTGTACGCGCGATCTTCGGCGATTTGCTTGAAAGCCGACTTCAGCTCGTCATTGGACATCCGCCGTCCTTCTTCAAAGAGAGCGGCATAGTCTTCGAGGATCTTCTCGACCACCTTGACGTCGTGCTCGTCGCCTTCGATCATCAGTTCGCTGCCGCGCAAATTGACACGCACGCCGATCAAGCTTTCGAGGTGTTTGATATTCTCGTCGTAGGGGCCGAACAACGCCCTTATTGCTTCTTCTGGTAGAGTGACTGTCTTCAAGACTTCTGGTTTATCTCCCATACAAAAAAGGCGCTCATTCCAGCCCTTCGGGCTCACAAGCGCGGACAGTTAATGCTCTCTCTTATCGCTCTCGTGCTTCACAAGTCATAGGCCGGTCGAAGCAGGTCATAGTCGAAACCTACTACAGCCGCGGCGGCATGTCAATTGAAGCAACTTTACCCATAGGGCTGTGCTGAAACTCACCGATTGAAGCCACTCGATCTGCCATCTCTGGCGTGCGGGTAGCCGTCAAGGTAACAGGATAAAGACCACAACGGCAAAGAGAATTGTGAGGTTGAGGGCCGCCGTGCAACCAAACTCTTAGCGCATGATGAATGTTGCGCGGCCCTCAGCAATCGGCGATTACCAGTCGCCCTGCTTAATGCGCTTCTTGATCTTTCGCTTCGTCAGGTCACGCTTGAGCGGGCTCAGATAGCTGATGAATAGCTCGCCATCGAGGTGATCCGTTTCATGCGAGACGCAGCGCGCTTGTAGGTCCATTACGTCGAGAGTCATCTCGCTGCCATCTATGTCGAGAGCGCGAACCACAACACGCTGCGGCCGCTTGACCTCTAGAAATATGCCGGGGAAGCTTAGACATCCCTCGTCGCCGATTTGCTCTCCCTCCTCGGTTTCGATCACCGGATTGATCAGCACGACCTTTTGCTTTTTGTCTTTTCCGATGCTGCAATCCATGACGAACAGCCGCTTGAGCACACCGACTTGCGGAGCGGCAAGCCCCACGCCGGGCGCCCCGTACATAGTTTCAAACATGTCGTCGATGAGTTTGCGCAGCTTCTCATCAAAGTCGGTCACTCCTTCGGCACGTTTGGTGAGAATCGGGTCTCCGTACTTAACAATATTCAGTATCATTGCTCTATCTCGAACTCCTTAGGTCTCTCGTCATACTGCCGCCGCTCAGCCAGCTTTTCTCCAAGCAACTGGTTGAGCATTGCAGTCCGGGCCCTGAAGCCGGTCACTTCTCTCCACGCTACGAGCGCAAGTCCCGCCAATATTATAGCAGCCCCGACAAGGCTGTGCGTCGCGTAGCCGATAACGAAGCCAATAAAAAATATTGCCACCAGGAGCAGGTAATATAGGATGCCGTGGGTGCGCCTCGCGTTGATCGAGCGGCGCAACTCCTCAACCTCGCGATCAATCTCGGAGCGGCTGGTCGCCCCCTGGCTTTCGTGACTCAATACAGTCATCGCGCTGCTCCAGTGAAATAGCATAGACTTCAGTCTGTGTTGGGTGATTCTGCGCGACCGCCACGGACAAAGACTAAAGTCTATGCTACTTCAGTATCGCTTCAACTGTTCCAAATAGCCTTCGAAGTTTCGCTTCATCTCTCCGAGGCTGTCGCCGCCGAACTTCTCGCGCGCAGCATCAGCCAAAACTATCGCCACCATAGCCTCACCGATCACTCCCGCCGCAGGGACGGCGACGATGTCCGAGCGTTCGAACGCGGCGGCCGATTCTTCTTTAGTGATCACGTCGACGCTCGCGAGCGGCTTCCTCAGGGTCGATATTGGTTTCAGGTGACCGCTTACCCGTACTTCTTCGCCGTTGGTTATGCCACCCTCGATCCCGCCTGCCCGATTAGTCGGTCGGGTGAAACTGCGTTCAGTCGAATCATAGCCAATCTCGTCGTGTATCTGCGACCCGGTGCCGCGGCTGACCTCGACGCCCGCGCCGATCTCAACGGCCTTGACGGCGGGGATGCACATGATGGCTTGAGCTAGACGGCCATCGATCTTCCGATGCCATTGAGTGTGCGAACCAAGCCCCGCGACGACTCCCCGTGCGACTACTTCGAAGATACCCCCCAACGTGTCCTTCGCTTCTTTTGTCGCATTAATCAGCGCAACCATCTTCTGTTCAGCATTTTTGTCTACGCACCGCAACTGAGAATCGTCCGGTATGGCGGCGACCTCATTCCAAGAAGCTTTGATGGGCTTATCAGGCACGCTACCAATCATCGTGGTGTGACTCGCGATGTGAATTCCGATCTCCTTGAGGAGAAGTTTGGCGAATGCCCCAACGGCGACGCGTGCGGCCGTCTCTCTCGCGCTCGCGCGTTCAAGTATGTCCCGCAGATCGTGCGTGTCGTATTTGAGCCCGCCAGCGAGATCCGTGTGACCAGGCCTGGGACGTGTGAGTCTTCGCGCGCGCTTCTCATCAGTAAACTCGCGAGGTTCGGTAGCCATTACGTCTTGCCAATTCTCAAAGTCGCGATTGCGAATCAGCAGCGAGACCGGCGATCCGAGAGTTTTGCCGTGACGAATGCCGGAAAGAATCTCAACCTCATCAGTTTCAATCTTCATCCGCCCGCCGCGCCCATAGCCCTGCTGCCGCCGCCAGAGTTCGCGATTGATGAAGGCGGGATCAATCGGTAGCCCGGCAGGCAGGCCTTCGATGATGGCAACCAGGCCTTTGCCGTGCGATTCACCTGCTGTAATGAAGTGGAATTGGCTCATAGAAGATCGATATCGGAGCCGCTTTTCGAATTCCGCCAGTACTCCTTAGCTGAGTCGGTCCCATTCAGCAATGTTATTCGCTATCGCGAGAATAGCTTCTCGGAGCTTATCCTCTGCTGCTCTCTCTCTGGATTTTCTACGTGGTTCATAAACGTTGGTCTCCTTATGCCATCTCAAGCGCGCGGCTCCGCAGGTACTTGATCCTATCACGCAACTCAGCCGCGCGCTCAAATTCATACCTCGCGGCCGCTGCGCGCATCTGTCCCTCAAGCCTTTGAATAGTTGCCGCGATGTTCTCTGCTGAGTACTCCTCAGCTCCTTCAGCCACGCTCGGCAGCTTGAAGTAATCCGCTTCAACGATCGACACCAGAGTCGAAGCGATCGCCTTCACGATTGATGCGGGAGTAATACCGTGCTCGCGATTGTAAGCCGCCTGCCTCTCGCGCCGGCGCTGCGTCTCACCGAGCGCCCTGCGCATTGAATCAGTCATCCGATCCGCATAAAGGATCGCTTTGCCGTTCAGGTTACGCGCAGCTCGCCCGATCGTTTGAATCAACGACATTTCTGACCGCAGGAAGCCTTCTTTGTCCGCGTCGAGAATGGCAACAAGCGACACCTCGGGAAGGTCCAGTCCTTCGCGCAACAGGTTTATTCCCACGAGGACATCGAATTCACCCGCGCGCAAGTCTCGAAGTATCTTGATTCGGTCGAGCGTCTGAATCTCCGAGTGCAGGTAGCGCACTCGCACACCGAGCTCGGCGTAGTACTCGGTCAGGTTCTCAGCCATCTTCTTCGTGAGAGTCGTGACCAGGACTCGTTCGTTTCGAGCCGCGCGCATTCGAACCTCGTTCAGCAGATCATCGATCTGACCCTTCACTGGCCGCACGTCGACGACGGGATCGATCAAGCCGGTTGGGCGGATGATCTGCTCGACAAATTCGCCTGAGGTCTTCGACAACTCGTAAGGACCGGGCGTCGCTGATACGAATACCAACTGGCTCATCCGCCGCTCCCACTCCTCAAAACTGAGCGGGCGATTGTCCATCGCCGAAGGCAAGCGAAATCCGTACTCAACCAGCGTTTTCTTGCGAGACTGATCGCCGTGGTACATACCTCGAACCTGCGGAATGGTTTGGTGGCTCTCGTCGACCATCACCATCGCGTCGCGCGGGAGATAGTCCAGCAGCGTCGGCGGGGGCTCGCCGGGAAGACGCCCGGTCAGGTGGCGCGAGTAGTTCTCGATCCCGTGACAGTAACCCAGCTCTTTGAGCATCTCGATGTCGTACAACGTGCGCTGATGCAGCCGTTGGGCTTCCAGAAGCTTGCCTTGCTCGATGAGCTGCGGCTCCCACCACTCCAGCTCCTCTTTAATCGTTCTGATCGCGCGCCTTAACCTGTCCTGAGGCATGACAAAGTGAGACTTTGGATAGATCGGCAACCGCTCGTGGGTCTCGATCACCTCGCCCAACAGCGGATCGATCGTCGAGATCGATTCAATCTCATCGCCCCAGAACTCGATGCGGACGGCGGTTTCCTGATAGACCGGATAAATCTCGACCACGTCGCCGCGCACTCTAAACATTCCGCGCTCGAACGACGTGTCGTTGCGCTGATATTGAATCTCGACAAGTCTCTTCAACAGCGCGGTGCGCGACAACTGTTGTCCGCGCTCGACGAAAGCGATCATGCCATAGTAAGCGTCAGGATCACCCAGGCCGTAGATGCACGATACGCTTGCGACGATTATGCAGTCGCGACGCTCGAACAAAGTTCGCGTAGCGGACAACCGCAGCCGGTCTATGTCTTCGTTGACGGTGGATTCCTTCTCGATATAGGTGTCGGTCGACGGAATGTAAGCCTCCGGCTGATAGTAGTCGTAGTAGCTGACGAAATATTCGGTGGCATTATGCGGGAAAAAGGACTTGAACTCCTGATAGAGCTGAGCCGCGAGCGTCTTATTGTGCGCCATCACAAGCACGGGCCGGTTGATGCGCTCTATGACCGCCGCCATCGTGAAGGTCTTGCCGCTGCCGGTCACGCCGAGCAGCACCTGATGTTGAACGCCTTCGTCGAGCGCGCGCACGAGTTGCTCGATCGCCTGGGGCTGATCGCCTTGCGGAAGATAGTCACTTACGAGCTTGAAATCCATGGATTCTGCCGCTTCGACTCTGTGTTCGCATGAACAAGGCGCCGAGAGCATCATGACAGCCGCGCAGCCAGGGAAATACACGACGGAAAAGTATACAAGGAAGCTTGGAGCACGAGCAATCAGGACGAAAACGCAGTCGCACGAAAAAAATTTCCAACAAAGTTGATCCTGCGTGCTGTTAGTGCTTGACATCGATTAAGCTCATGCTGATAATGCGGAGTGCCATCACAAAGCCCTTAGTTCATCAGTAGCAGTTCCACGCGAGTTGACAGTTTAATCCAATAGAAATGAGGGGCGACTATTAACGTAGTCACTCAAACTGATATCCCTGGTGTCGAGTTTTTCAGACGCGGCAAAGTCAGAGACGTTTATGCGATCGAAGACAAGCTGTTGATTGTGGTTACCGACCGCATCTCTGCTTTCGACGTGGTGCTGCCAAACCCGATTCCATACAAAGGCGCAGTGCTTACGGCGCTTTCGTTGTTCTGGTTTGACTTCCTGAAGGACGTAGTTCCGAATCATCTGATCTCAACCGATGTCGACACGTATCCCGCGCCACTGAGGTCGTACCGCTATCAACTCGAAGGGCGCTCGATGCTTGTGGTGCGCGCCGATGTTTTTCCGATCGAGTGCGTCGCCCGAGGTTACCTAGTGGGCTCAGGCTGGAAAGAATATCAGCAGACCGGCGAAGTGTGTGGAGTCAAGCTGCCGGCCGGGCTGAGGGAGTCCGACAAGCTTGCCGAGCCAATCTTCACACCGGCCACGAAGGCTGAAACCGGCCACGACATCAACATCAGCGAGCGCGAGATGGCGGACCGCATCGGCGAGGATGCCACGCGCGAGCTTAAGGACTTGACACTTACGCTCTACTCGCGGGCGGCGGAGTACGCGAATTTGCGAGGCATAATCATCGCCGACACGAAGTTCGAGTTCGGCGTTAATGATGGAAAGGTGATTCTGGTTGATGAAGCGCTGACGCCGGACTCATCCAGGTTCTGGCCCAGAGAGTCCTACCAACCGGGTCGAGGGCAGCAGTCATTCGATAAGCAGTATCTGCGGGATTACCTCGAGACTCTGAAGTGGGACAAGCAACCTCCGGGACCGAACTTGCCTGAGACGGTGATAGCGCGAACAAGCGAGAAGTATCTTGAGGCATACAGATTGTTGACAGGCAGAACGATCAAGGATTCAGGTATCAGGAGTCAGGAATCAGTATTCAGGCTTGCAGTTCCTGAATCGTGAATCCTGTATCCTGCATCCTAGATCCTATGACAGTTCTCGAACTTCGTCCTGCTAGTCGTATTGGCATCGGTCGCCTCAGGAGCCACAAAAGGAATTATCAAAGTAATAGTTTCGGTTGCGTTCACCGTAGCCGGGCTGGTTCTGGCAGCGCACTCATACAAGTACGCAGCCAGCCTGCTGCGCATCTTTGTGACTGCGCGGCTTGCGGATCTTCTCGGCTTTGTAACGGTGTTCTGCTTGTACTTGTCGCGGGCAGCCTTCTGTCACTGTGGTTGCGACGAGGGCTCAAGCGCAGACGGCTCGGGTGGGTAGATCATACACTCGGCGCGGTATTCGGGTTCTTAAGGGGCTGGCTCATCTGTTCGGTAATATACCTGGCGTTAACCGCCTTTCCCGGGAAACCTGAAGCCGTAGAGCGTGCGATGTTCGGACCAGCGCTCCTCGAGGGGACTCGAGTGGTGGCTTATTTGGCTTCGCGCGAGCTGAGGGAACGATTCTTGAACGGCTACGAAACAATCAAGCAGCTTTGGGGACAAAGGCCTTGAATAGCGGACAGCTAGAGGAGAACTGACATGAAGAGCAGGCTCGAAGCCCTCGTGACGGAGATGGTGGAGCGCGGAATTCTCTTTGAGGACGCGGTGGCGGAATTTGAAAAGCATTTCATACTCTCGGTACTCAAACGAACGAATGGGAATCTATCAAAAACCGCAGAGAAGCTTCGCATCCATCGCAATACCCTTTCGAAGCGAGTGGAGAAGTATTATCAGAATGGCAACATGGTAGGAGCGAGACATCGCCGTCCTCGCGGTCACGAGCCGGCCCACGCTCCGAAGGCAGCGGCCGCGAAGAGCAAGGGTTAGGTTACGGCGGGAGTGTTTGACTCGAGCCAGACAAAGGAAGCAGACGCGCTTTGGCTACTCGTCTGGAGCTGTTTCACTTCATTGCTAGCAGCGTCTGGATGTCGGCTTCAATTTCCGCCGCCTTTTTTGGGCTAACGCCGATGTACCTGCGAAACACTCTCATGTCTCGGGTGACAATATAGGTGGTGGGAAAAGCTACCACGTTCAGGTCGTATACCTGGTCGTCGTCGCCCATCAGTATTGTGTATTTCATCTTGTTGCGCCCGACGAACGGCTTCACCTCTTTCGCCTCGCCCGACGCCAGTGTAACGCCGACAACTCTGACACCCCTGGCTTCGTACTTCTCCTGTAGCCGGTTGAACGAGGGTATTTCCGCGATGCACGGCACACACCAGGTCGCCCAGAAGTCGAGCACTACAATGTTGCCCTTGAATTGATCCGAGGGTATGGCCTTGCCATCGAAGTCGTGGAGATTAATCGGCGGCAGCGCCTTCAGTTCATTCCAAGACGAAGGAGGCGCGGCTCCTTCCGTCTGGGCGCCCTGCATAGACAATGCTGGCGCTGCGAGCGCAATAGCTACCACGAGGATTAGAAAGAGTTTCATAGTTAGGGCCTCCGGGATTAAAGCGACCTGGCGATCGTAGTCTCGCACGATCTGATCGGTTCGCGCCCACATTGTAACCCGGGCGAGCCGAACCGAGCAATGCAGACGAATGCTGCCACACCTCGCTAGCATTTTGAAATCGGCCGATCTAACTCGAAAGCCGCCTCAGGGCGCGCTTCAACACGGCCTCGATTGTGCGCTCACCCTCCTCGCGAAGCGCGAATGAAACAGCTCGTTCTGCTATCGCCTTGGGATAGCCCAACGCCATGAGCGCCGCGGCTGTATCGTCCCTAACGGCCGCCTCGCCCGGCGGCAGGTCGCGAGAAGCGGCACGCTCGGCCTCGCGCGCCTCGAGTGAGATTACCGCCAGCTTATCGCGCAGCTCGACGACCACCCGCTCGGCGGTTTTGCGGCCAACACCCGGTATCGAGGTGAGCCTGACGAGATCATTGTTGGTGATTGCACTAATCAGCTCCCCAGCGGGCATGCCCGAGAGCATCGTGATCCCCAGCTTGGGACCGACGCCGCTGACGCTGGTGAGCTTCAAGAATAGCTCCTTCTCCCGGCCCGTCCAAAAACCGAACAACTGGATCACGTCTTCGCGTACGTGGGTGTGAATCTTGAGAGACACGTCCGTGCCGGGTTCACCGAGTTCATAGAACGTCGAAACGGGAATCGTGACGTCATAGCCGACGCCTCCGACATCGATGATAACTGTATTAGGTTGTTTCTGGATCAGCTTGCCGGACAATTGCGCGATCAAATGAAGCCCCCTGCGTGTTTAGTCCGCGGTCCGTTGTTCGCGGTGAGTTTGTCAGCTTGCAACCTGCTAGTCAACGGACTACGGACCAGCGACTACGGACTACGGACTATGCTTGATAACTCTTGAAAATGGTTCGGCCCGTTGTATACTCACCCCTGGAGCCGGGCCCGTTACAGGCCTTCCAAATCTTGTAGCCCCTGCCGTTGAACCCGCCCCGATTGGTCTGATCCTATGATAATCTCAAAGAATACCCGTTTGACGGTCAAGCGTGTCTTGTGGGTCTTTATCCCTGCAGTGCTGGTTTTTGCCGTGGGCGTCGCCGCGCTTGATTTTTATTTCATCCACCGTATGACTCACCCGCCGCGCACGGAGCTTTACGGCTCGCCGCGCGATTTTCAACTGATATTGCAGAAGCCGATGTGGTTCGAAGAGAAATGGAAAAACTCGGACTCGACTCAAACAGTAGGCTGGTTACTAAGCCGTGGTAAGCCCGCGCCCGCCGTCATCCTGAGCCACGGATACGGCTCGAACCGCTCGGAGTTGCTCACACTGGCCTTCGAGTTGTGGAAAGCCGGCTATAACGTCCTGGTCTACGACCTGCGCGGACACGGCGAGAGCCCAGTCAAGTGGTCAGGGCTGGGAACGTATGAGAAGGACGACTTGTTTTCGGCGATGAAGTTTCTCCGAAGCCAGAAGACCGAGAGCGGCCAGGAGCTTCTCGACGGGCGTATCGGTTTATACGGCGTTGACCTCGGCGGCTACATCTCGCTCGTCGCTTCAACCCAAGATCCAATGATAAAAGCAGTGGCTGTCGATTCCGTCTATCCCGATGTTTCTCACTTTATGAGTCATCAGCTAAAGAACATTGTTGGCAGCGACAGCGACACGGCTAACCGCCTCGTCGATTCTCATTGGATGAGTCAACTAACTGGGCTTGCGATGCAGGTTTACCTGATGAGACGCGAGGACTCGGCGCCTGCGCTTGACTCGGTAGCCACAGCGTCGGGACGAAAATTCCTTTTCATAACCGGAAAGAATAGCGGGCGCCTCGAGGGCATGACGCGCGAGCTGCACAGCGCCACCAAAGATCCAAAGCAGATCGTGGAAGTCGAGCAGTCGCGCCTCATTCGGCTTTATGACAAATCATCGTCGGAGTACGACGCTCACGTCGTGGCGTTCTTCAAGGAAGCGATACCGGCGACAACAGACAAGCCCGGCACGTTGGCTCGAGCAAAGTAGCAGTCTTTAGTCTGTGTTCCCGCTGAATCAGAACCGCACACACAGACTAAAAAAGTCTATGCTACCTCTTCAACACGACTCTTAGCGCCAAAGAGTCCTCTTGGGCTGCGATGAACTCAGTTGTAAATCTAGTGTCATTTTCCAGACCCTCGAGCCATCTCGAATCAGTGATCAAGATCAGACTGGACTCCGACTCTAGCGCATCCACGAGCATATCTTGATGCAATGCGTAGAACGTCGTCCCCCTCCTGGGCTCGCAAAGAACGCGGCCTTCGGCGTAGAAAACCGGCGCGAACTCTTTCTTCAAATAGAACCCGATCTTTTCGCCCCGCCTCAACGCGGCTGCGGCTTCAAGTGAAAGCGACTTCAGGCTCACCTCGTCGTGCAGTCTGGGAAAGAACAGAATCACGGAGGCGAAGACTATGCTGAGCACCACGCCCGCAGCGCTGGCAACGAACGCGCGGCACTTATGCGCGGCAAGCACCACAACTGACACCAGCGCCATCGCCAGAGGCAAACCGACGAGCAACACGCGCCAGCCGCCGATTTCTACCGATTCGCGATGCAAATAGATCATAAATGCGGCGCCGATGCAGACCAGAGTGAGCGCAGTCATCCACAGCGCCCCCCTCAAAGCTCGGTTGCGATCGCCCTCCCAAACGCGTTCGACTTCAGCGCCGATGATAACAGCCAGCGCAGGGAATATCGGCAAGATGTAGCCGGGAAGCTTCGACTCTGAAACAGAGAAGAACAATAGCGGCACTGCGACCCAAACCCAGGCCAGCGTCATTATAGAGTCTCGAATGTCATTGCGCGGCCTAAGCGATCGCAGCCGCGCCGCCGCCGGCATTACAAAGAACGTCCATGGCGCAGTTCCCGCGAGCGCAACCAACACAAAGAAGTAAACCGGTTGTGGGTGGCCGAATTCGTTCGTCGTATAGCGCTCGAAGTGATGCCTGATGAAGAACTCTTCGATGAAAGACCAGCCATGCTGCATCGTGACCGGAACGTACCAGGTTCCCGCGACCGCGAGAAAAACTACAAGCCCAACCAGGAAGTCACGCCATCGCATAGACCTTAGCTGCCCGCTCACCAAAGAGTACACGGCGAGTATCGCAACGACCAGTACGACACCAACGAGCCCTTTTGCTAGCATCCCCAATCCCATAAACAGGCAGGAAAGCGCCCAGTAGATCGAGCGCGCTCGGCCGCTCGCCCTGGTGAACAGTAGTGCCGCCAGCAACGCCGCAGTCATCGCCGCAGCGAGAATCATGTCAGGCGTGGCAACGCGCGCGTAGGCGATGAAGATGCCGCTCGTCGCCAACACCAACGCTGCGGCGAGCGCAAGGCGAGGCAACGCTAAGCGACGCAGCGCAACGTACAGAAATGCCACAGTTGTGAGCGCCGCAAGGGCCGATGGCAGTCGCGCGGCGAACTCATTCACGCCGAACAAATGATAACCCGCTGCCGACATCCAATAGAGCAGAGCGGGCTTCTCAAACCACAGGCATCCGCATAGCCGAGTCGAGACGTAGTCGCCACTGACAAACATCTCGCGGGCGACTTCTGCGTAGCGCGGCTCATCCGGCCCAAGAAAGCCGAGCCGGCCTAACCCGAAAAAAAACGCCAATGCTGAAGCCGCCAGCACAGCTATGAACACAAATGACCACTGCTTGGCAGAGGGTTGTGGTTCCACTATTATCTTTGCTTTGCTGTCGAGTGTTGAGGGCCTCGCAACTCCTGATGAGCCTTCATATCTAGTTTTTAGTGTAGGTACGCAATGAAATCTGGTCAAGTCAGGGGCCGCAGATGAGCCGAGAAAGCAAGGAAGCGAGAACGTAATGCTCAGAGTCGCAGTGGTCGGTGTGGGAGTCTTCGGCCGTGAGCACGCGCGGGTGTATTCCGAAGTCGCGGGCTCGCACCTGGCGGCGGTTTGCGACATCGATGAATCGCGCGGGCGTCCGGTGGCTGAACGCTACGGCGCAGCTTTCGTCTCCGACTACCGCGAGCTCGTCGGAATGGTAGATGCGGTCAGCGTGGCCGTGCCAACAGAGTCTCACCATGCGATCGCTTGTGAATTGTTGCAAGCCAAAATAGCTGTGCTCGTCGAGAAGCCCATAGCTCGCACGCTCGATGAAGCCGATCAAATGATCGGAGCCTCCGACCGCAGCGGAACAGTGCTGCAAGTCGGGCACCTCGAACGGTTCAACCCGGCGGTGACCGCCGCTGCCCGGATACTGACTCAGCCGCGCTTCTTCGAGGCGCACCGCCTAAGCATTTTCACGCCGCGCAGTCTGGACATCGACGTAGTAATGGACTTGATGATTCACGACATCGACGTCCTGCTGGCATTCGTCGACAGCGAGGTGTCTGAAGTACGCGCAGCCGGCGTTCCGATTCTGACCCCACGAATAGACATTGCCAACGCGAGGATCGAGTTCGGCAACGGCTGCGTCGCAAACCTGACCGCGAGCCGCGTTTCAGCCGAGCGCGTTCGCAAGCTAAGGTTCTTTCAGCCGGGCGAGTACGTCTCGCTCGACTACGCGGTGCAGGAAGCTGCGGTGGTAAGCGTGAAACCACGACCAGGTGGACGACCTGAGTTCGAGAGCCGCTTACTTCCGGTCGAGAATGCGGAACCGTTGCGGCTCGAGATTGAATCGTTTCTTGAAGCGGTCGAGGGCTCACCTGTTAAGGTAAGCGGCAAAGACGGCCGCCGCGCCCTGGCGCTAGCGGTCGATGTTACCGACAAGATTCGCAAGCATGCAGAAAGAGCAGGCGTCCCATTCGCGGGTTGACCTTTGCGCGCTTTGCGACCCGGCGTTGCGTCTTTGCGCGAAACGGGATCTAACGCAAAAGCGCCAAGCCGCAAAGCACGCAAGGAACTGAAAGGCCAGGCCAATATGCTCAAACAACACTTCTCGCGCGCCGTGTTTCTTGCACCGGTCGCCGTCGTGATCCTCTTGCTCTCTCCGGCCGCGCTCGCTCAGAAGCGCGACGCATTTCATATCGATTACACCGTCTCGATCTCGAGCGTTGAAGGTCAACTGTTTCACGTCACCGCCGACGTGAAGAACATCAATGAGCCCCGACTCGAGCTTTCTCTTCCGACGTGGACGCCTGGCTGGTACACTGTCGAGAACTATTTCAAGAACGTCTTGAGATTCAAGATCACTGACGCGAACGGTAAATGGCTCCAACCCGAGATGATTCACAAACAGATCTGGCGAGTCGAAACGAAAGGCCTCGCCTCCATCAAAGTCGAATTCGATTATCGAGCCAACGTGCTTGCGTTGAATCAAGCGAAGATCGCGAGCGACTTCGCTTTCTTCACCGGCACCGAGTTGTTCTTGATGGCCGCAGGTCACCGCGGGAGTCCGAGCTCGGTGCGCTTTGAACTCCCGCCTGATTGGAAGATCATCTCGGCGCTCAAAGAGACTCGTGACCCGATGACTTTCACAGCGCCCGACTATGACACGCTGGTTGACTGTCCAACCCAGATGGGCAAGTTCGACGTCAGCCAGTTCCAGGTTGAAGGCAAGCCTCATTATCTCGTAACGACTCCTGCCGGCGCGTTTGCTAAGGACAAAGCCGACAAGTTCACCGAGATGCTCGCCAGAGTCGCCAAGGCGCAGAGCTCGATCTTCGGCGGCTTGCCTTATGAAAAATACGTTTACTTTTACTTCTTCTCGCGGCCCGAATCCAATGCCGGCGGCGCGCTCGAGCATTTGAGCTCGCACGTGGCATTCGCCTCGGGCACGAATCCCGAACTCCTGATCGAGACCGCCTCCCACGAATTCTTCCACGTCTGGAACGTCAAGCGAATCCGGCCCGCGGATATGTGGCCCTACGATTACTCTCGCGAGAACGAAACGCCGCTGCTATGGGTGTCAGAAGGCTTCACCAACTACTACGCCAGCGTTGCTCTCCTCCGCGCGGGACTGCGCAATCGCCAGCAGTTCCTCGAGAGCGTCGAAGGCGCGATCAGGGGCGTCGAAACCAACGAAGCTCGCTCGTACATTTCTCCCGCGAGCTCTTCAGTCTCGACCTGGGTAGGCTACGACACACCGGTCGCGTTCGGGATTTCATACTACACGCAAGGTCAAAACCTCGGTGCGCTGCTCGACCTTTCGATACTTCACGACACCGGTGGCGCGTCGGGCCTCGACGACGTTATGCGCGCGCTGCATAGGGAGTTTTATAAGAAAGACAAAGGCTTCACGACCGAGAATTTGATCGCGATCATTAACCGCTTGACCAAACGCGATTATCACGACTTCTATCGCAAATACATTTCAGGGGTCGAGGTCCCGCCTTACGACACGATCCTTGGCTACGCCGGCTACAAGGTTGAGACTTCTCCGCGAAAGACTCCGGTGATTGGGATCGAAGAGAATGAAACCCCCGAAGGCATTAAGATCACGCGCGTCGTCCCGGGCGGCCCTGCCGCGAAAGCGGGTCTGCGCCCAGGCGATATTCTCGTGAGCGTCGACGGGCTGGACATGCAGAAGGACTTGCAAGCGGTCGACGAAAGGTTAGAGCAGAGAATCGGCCGGAGCGTTAAGCTAGCGATCAGGCGCGGGGGCAAAGATCAGACTCTTGATTTGGAGGTCGGCTCCCGCAGCGAAGCGAGCTACAAGATAGTGGAGCTGCCAAACCCGACACGCGATCAACTGAAGATCCGCGAAGCGTGGCTGAAGGTTGGCAAATAGTTGACGCCCGCCGCAAGCCGCGCTTGGGTGAAGCAGACTCGTGACGGTGGTCCAACAGCACAGTGCTCATTTAATCTGCCCTCTTTCGGTTGCGAGTAGAACGGTGATGGGAGATCTCGTGGCACACGTACGTTTAGTCCGCGCACTTCATTTTGGGAAGGCGAAAGCGTATCACTTTGGATGCGGCGGTGAGGTGCGGCTTAGTTTGTCAACAGGCCCGCAAGCGGCATGCTTCTCGGTCATTTTCCAAGTCTGTTATAATGCGCGAAATGACAGATAAAGACATCATTGATAGCTCTGCTGCTGAGCAAACTCGTGCTACTTCACGAACCGACAGAAATGCTCTCTTCCCAGTGATTCTAGGGTTGCTCACTACTGCCAGTATCCTTCTGTTAGTCTTTCAAGCGAACCGAGCTCTTGAACTCAGGATTGAGGCCGCGGAAGTTTGGTCTGACTATCAAGTCAAGATCGTTAAAGCCACAGCCGAAGAGGACCCAAACTTAAGACAGCAGTACACTGAAGAACAAGATGTGCTTCGAGAGCATGCTCAGGAGCTGAAACAACAGAGTAGCAACGCCAGATACGCTGTAAAGTTTTCCACCTATGCGGCCGTCCTTCTTCTGATAGGCACCGCCATCACACTTCTGGCACTTGTTGCTAAGAACAAATATGCCGGCTATCTCGGGTTACTCATGGGTATCATCGGCATGGGGTTTGGGCTTAGGCCGCTGTTCTAAATATCTTTGCGCACCGCACCGCGCCGGCAGCGATGTGATAATCCGCATCTTTTTCGCCTGGTGGATTAAAGCTGTTCGCATAACCTTGTCGGAATCGTAATTCTCATGCACTGCTCTGTATTACTACCGAACAGGAGAGGCGGCTTGCCCGCCCGGAGATGTGTACATCTGTTTGTAAACCGCGATAAAAGGCAGCCAAAAACTCTGAGGCTCACGGTACGCTATTTGTATTCCCATGTTAGACAGGGGCAGTCATGCAGAGGTCGTCACTGAAAAAGATCTATAACGCAATTCCAAAATTCAAGGCCGCCGCTATCAGTGCGCCTCTTTTGATTCTGGCATTCGCGATTTATTCGTTCGCTCCGTCGAATTCCTCTATCGCGACCAATCCCTCGAAGAGCTTTGCAAATGTTACGATTAAGAACTTCGGACAGATGGATGAACATTTCTACCGGGGAGCTCAGCCCAAGGATGATGAATACAAGGAACTTGCAGATTTAGGCGTCGAGGCAATCATAGACTTGCGAGATGATCCTATGCCTTTTGCTAAATCAGCCGTCGAAGGTGCGAAGATGCGCTATTTCAACATTCCAATGAGTGATAAGGATTATCCGAAAGATGAAACGATCGACGAGTTCTTGAAAATAAGTAAAGAAGAAAGCAACTGGCCATTCTACGTGCACTGTGCAGGCGGCCGCCACAGAACCGGTCTTATGGGAGCGATGTATAGATTCAACCACGATGGATGGGATTACAATAAGGCTTATCAGGAGATGAAGAATTACGATTTCTACACGCGATGGGGTCACGGGGAAATAAAGAAATACGTAGAGGATTACTGGCAGCACTTCCAGGCGAAAACCCCCCTGACTTCGGCTTCAGTGTCCGCCCAGTCTACCCAATAGAGATAGGTCAAAGTCACCTTCGCGATCGGGCAAAAACGTCCACCGCATGAATTAGGGGCGCCGCGTGGGCGCCCCTTTACTGTGTGATCGGGCCGTAGCCAAGTTTCCGGCGCTTGGTTCTCACATCACCGCGAAGTCGAATTGCTCCTGATGCAGATTCGGATCGGGCTCGATCGTCACCGGAGTCCCGAAGTGTGCTTCGACCTCTTCCATAACTTCGCGCTCGGTCGTGCGCAACGACTCCGCAACGTGAGGCGATACCCTCAGCATGACGTCGCTTGAGCCGGCTAACTGCTTCGACATCGCTTTCGCTTGCTCGAGTATCTCGAAGCACATCGTCTGCGCGGACTTCACCATCCCCGCCCCCTGGCAATAAGGGCACGGAGTACACAGAGTGCGTTCGAGGGATTGCTTCACGCGTTTGCGAGTTATGGCCACCAGACCGAAGTCGTTGATCGAGAGAATCTTCGACGGCGAGCGGTCGTGTGACAACTCCTGTTGCAACGCCATCATTACCTTCTGGCGGTTCTTGCGCTCCTCCATATCGATGAGGTCGAGCACTATGATTCCACCCAGGTCGCGCAGCCTCACCTGTCGCACGATTTCTTTCGCCGCTTCGAGGTTGGTTCGGGTGATGGTGTCCTCAAGCTTGTCCGACTTGCCGACGAACTTGCCTGTATTTACGTCGATCGCGACCAGCGCTTCAGTCTGGTTGATTACGATGTAGCCGCCCGACTTCAACCACACTCGTGGGCGAACAGCTTTGTCGATTTCAGCCTGCACACCGTACTTTTCGAGAATTGGCTGGTCGGCGGTGTACAACTTCACGCGCTTTACGAGCTTAGGCTGAACGCGATTCACGAACTCGACTATTCGCGCATACTCTGTTTCGTTGTCGATTCGAATAGCGGTGAACTCTTCTGACATCTGATCGCGCAAGATTCGCTGCACAAGATCGAGGTCTCGATGCACCAGTGCCGGGGCCTTGACACGTTCGGTCTTCTTTCTGACGTCAGCCCAGGTGCGCAGCAAGTAGCGCATATCATCGCCAAGCTCTTGCTCGGAAACACCCGCGCATGCGGTCCTCGCGATAAAGCCGCCCGTGGCGCCTTCGCGGTCTCGCAGGGCGGTCACGATTCGCTTCAACCTTATGCGTTCGATTTCGTTGGGTATCTTACGCGAGACTCCGATATGGTTGACCGTCGGCATGTAGACAATAAATCGTCCAGGCAGCGCTATGTGAGACGTGATGCGAGCGCCTTTTTTTGCGATCGGCTCTTTGGCGATCTGAACGAGAATCTCCTGTCCTTCGTGCAGAAGGTCGCTGATCGTTGGAGCGCCACCACGGTCGGGCCGCCGCGAGGGCCCCAGGTCCGGCCTGCGCTGTTCTGCTCTGCGCGAGTCTGGTCCACGCGGATCCGGTCTTCGCGGGTCTGGTCTGCGCGGCTCGGGTCGGCGTTGGGGGCGAGGACTCGGGTTCCGAGCTTCGGCCGGTCGAGCTCCGACTGGACGGGCCTCGATTGGCCGGGCGTCGAGTGGCCGAGCTTCAACTGGCGCGGTCTCTGCCGAACGGGCAATCTCTTCCTGCTTTGGAGATTCGGCGACTTTGGCGTCGCTCTCTTCTGGCGCGACTGCGGCGGCTGCATTTTCCTCCTCAACGGGAGCTCCCGCCGGGCCGGCGACCGGGGGTTCGCGTCGTCCGCCGCGGCCGCGGCGTCCTCTTCCACCACGGCGCACCGCAAACTCACCGCGGGGGCCGCGGTCGCGCACTTCTGCTTCGCGGTCTTCCTCGATTGACTGCTCTCCGTGATTCTCCTTTGTTTCGTTTGAGGTCTCACGCTCCGTAGCGAATGACCCTGCACCCGAGTCGGTCTCCAGGGATTCGCGCAAAACGGATCCCTCACTCGACCAACCTGATTCCTCCGAAGCACCAGATTGAATCCGTCCGTAGAGCCCGCGTACTACATCTGAGATATGCCGGAACGGTGAAATTTTCGTCTCATCTACCTGTCCCGTGATTGAGCCTTCCTGCTCAGTCCCAGCGCCGGACCGGAACAGGTTTTCGCGTGCCGCAGCCTCGGCATTCTCATCAACAACGCGCTGGAACTCTGAGCCACTCTCAGCTAAAGAGCGAAGGCTGCCTACTCGCCATTCAGGCTCAGGCTCGGGTTGAAAGCTGCTGGTTTGGAATTCAGCGGTGTGGACCTGCTCGATGATTTTCTCCTGGACCATCGCGTCCTTCAGAAGTTCGCCCGCCTCCTGCCGCATGTCCTCATCGGTGACGCGTTGAAACTGCGGCGCTCTCTCGCGGTCCGCTGCTTCATCATCCTGGCCGCGCCGTCGAGGTCGCTTTGCGCTAGCTTTCGGTGCAGCTTTTCGCGCGGGTCCCTTTGCCGGCTTCTCTTCAGCCTTTGTTATTCTCTTTCTCGGCTCAACGGGTTTCTTTGTTCGGCCGCGCCGGGGCCTGGCGTCCGGCGCTGCAGGTTCAAGCTCGACAGGCTGCTCGAGCTCGACCGTCTCTTCAGACTGAACAGCTTCCTCGTCGGTCACGCGTTCGACTGAGAACGCCTCGACAGGAGCCGGCTGCACGACGCCTTGTTCAAGCGCGGTAATCTCCTCTTCAGTGGGCGGCGGCGGGATCATGCTCTCATCGGCGATCTCAGCCAGTTGCTCGACCGCATCTTCGATGCGCACCGGCCTCTCGGCAGGCGCAGCTTCTGCCATCGGCCCCTGTGCGGTCCTGACAGCCGGCGGCGGAGGTTCTGGTCTTCGCGGGTCGCTGCGCCGGGACCGGTCGTCAATGCGGGGCGCAACACGCGGGTCCTCGCCCACTTCGCGGAAATCAATCTCTTCCTCTTCTTCCATGAATTCGGTGAAGTCCGATACATAAAGAAAGGCGTCGCGTTCCAGCCCGATGTCGACGAAGGCCGATTGCATTCCAGGCAGCACCTTCATCACGCGGCCTTTGTACAGGTTCCCAACAACCCCTTGATTCTCGTCTCTGCGTTCTACGTAAAACTCAGTCACCACGCCATCTTCCAGCATAGCGACTTTCTTCTCGTGCACATTTGCACTAATGATCAGCTCTTTTGCCATGAATTCTCCTGATGTTGGCCGTGCAGCAAGGGGTGGTAAGCGCAAGACGCCCTGGTAGGTGACGACCGGACTTCCGGCCTCAGATCACAGAATAGCTTCGAGCAGATGAACTGAGTCTTAGGTCTCTGAGCCTCTTGAAAATCTTTTGCTACGAGCTCAAAGTCATTGAGCGAATGTCGCTGACAAGCGTTAGCGCTCGCGTCACAATTCGATTACTCAGCGCAACGATTCTTGCTGATCCGCTCTCAACCGGTCGGGTCGCCTCACTCGTACCGATTCGAAACGGCGATCACGCGCCGCACGCGAGAAGGCGATTGTCAAAAACTTACCCGTGCTGCTTAACGGCACGAACCGTTTTAGGTATCTATGAGTGACTATTCGTCACTCGCAACTTGTCTCCTTGCTCGCTCATCTGAGCGGCGACCCCCTGAATCCAGCCTGCAGGGTCACTTGTTCGATCCTCCAAATACAACCGCAGGCGCCGCACGCGGGAACTGAGAGAAGTCGTCTCAGTCTGGGTCAAGCCGTAAACAGCGGCCACGACCTCAATCGGCTTCACGCCACCGTTCGGCGACACTTCGGTCACTATGCTAAGACTGTTCTGGTCTTCAACTAAACTCAAACCTTTCGTGTAGCGCCGCACATCGACTCGCTGACGCTTTTCCTTGCGCACGCGCTCAATCACGCACGACTCGCGCGCCATGAAAGCGTCGCCCAAACTCCGGTGAATGTCAGGGGCATCAATAGTCGCGAAGTCAGCTCGTTCGGCGCACATTCTCTGAACTGCCGCTTCGATCTCCGGTGCGTCGAGCATTACCGAGTACTCCGCGCGGTTAACCTCTTTAATCAGCGACTGTGATCCAGCCGGCAGCCGCAGCAGTGACTTGAAACGCAAACCGGGTGGCAAGACTCCATTGATGGTGTCGAGGAACTGTCGCTCCTCAAGCTCATCGGACGAATCGAAGTCAATCAACTCGTTATAGCCCACGGTCCCCACCCCGAGCGCCGGCCCGTACTGTATCAACGGCATCGGGTGGTACCCGCGGCTATAGCCAAGCTTAATCTTCGCACGTCTGAACGAGCGAGGCAACGCTCGCGTCAGGTCGAGGTGCGACAGGTACTTTACTTCTTCGCCTTTTTCGAACGTCGCGCGATAGCGGAAAACGGGGATTGGGGGTTGGGGGCTGGGGGCCGGGGCCAACCCCTGACCTCTAACCCCCAACCCCTGAAGTTCCACAAGTGGCTGCTCGATCGCCTCTTTCACCACTGCTATCCGCTCCTCGTAAGTTCGAACCTCCTCGTGCAGCGCGTATGCCTTTCCAAGGTGCTCACGAGACTTGGTCAGATCGCACTCCAGCCCGCACGCGTAACACAGCAAAGGTTGGGAAGCCACCCGCGCAAACTCTTCATGAGAAGGAGCGATCGCCGTGGGCCTCCCGTCGATGATCTTCACCGGTAGTTCGCACGGCGGCGAGATCTTCGCCTTGATTCCTTTCATGTACTCGCGAGCGTTGAACTCGCGCTTCACCAGCGTGTCGATGTGGTCCCACGGAAGCTGGACCAGCGGCGCTCCGGGCTTATCAAACTCACGGATCGGGAACTCCTGAAGGTAAGGCTCTATCTTTATGCCCTCGAGCCTGAAAGCTTCCATCCACTTCTCGAAGTCGAAATGATCGGTCCAGCCGTCGAAGCGGCAGCCCATCCTCCACGCTCGCTCGACCACCTTACACAGATTCCGATCGCCGCGCGAAATGATTCCCTCGAGCAGGGAGGTCTCCGCGTGATGCACTTTCACGTCGATGCGGTAGCGGCGGCCAAGCTCTTTCAACATTCGCTGCTTGCGCTTTATCGAATCGACATCCTCTTGCTTGCACCACTGGAAGGGCGTGTGTGGCTTTGGCACGAAGTACGAAGCCGAACATGTCGCCTTCACGTTCTTTTTGTACTTGTTCTTGCCAAGCTCGCGGACTTTTCTCCCCAGCTCGGCGATGCCGCTCACGTCCTCATCTGTTTCGGTCGGCAGCCCGATCATGAAATACATCTTCA
>JBBPIH010000073.1:0-30698 GCA_038040455.1 Acidobacteriota bacterium | reverse complement strand
GACCCAGGCGTGAACGCCTGGGCTAATGGAAAACCAAAGCCCGGTGAACCGGGCTATCTGATCGCTCGGCACGCGAGACCCAGGCGTGAACGCCTGGGCTAATGGAAAACCAAAGCCCGGTGAACCGGGCTATCTGATCGCTCGGCACGCGAGACCCAGGCGTGAACGCCTGGGCTAATGGGAAAACCAAAGCCCGGTGAACCGGGCTTTTCTGATCGCTCGGCGCGCGAGACCCAGGCGTGAACGCCTGGGCTAATGGAAAAACTCCGGTCAGCGTCGTTCAGGTTTTGACCCGTCTCCACAGTCGGTGGAGTTTCAACTCAAACCTAACAGGATACTCGTCCGTTCGATGAATACCATCGGGCTTTAGCCGATGGAGCTTCAACTTCAATCTAACAGACCTGCATACGTCTATGGTATCGGGCAGCCTGTTTTACGATCTCTAAGATCGTGAACATTCTGTCATTCCTTTGACGCCGCCGCCGTTGTTCGTGTAGGAATGGGGGCACTCTGCAAGGAAATTTCAAGAGGACCCGCGATGAAAAAAAGAGTCGCACTGCTAATTCCAGTTTTGCTAATGCTCGGTTTGGTTTTTCCTAGACCGCAAGCTGCCCAGACGACTGCTGATCCTCAGCTTGTCGCCGAGATCGCAAAGATCAAGGCAATCGACAATCACGCGCACCCTTTACGGTTCGTTGCTGAAGGAGACAAACCGGATGACGAGTACGATGCGCTGCCGCTCGAAGGGCTGGAGCCGTTCGCGCTCCCGCCGCGAGTCAATCCCGCCAACCCGGAATACATCGGAGCCTGGCGAGCGCTGTTCGGATACAAGCACGACGATATGAGCGAGACGCACATGAAAGAATTGGTGGCGGCCAAGCAGCGCGTGATGCGCGAGCGCGGCGACGAGTATCCCGTCTGGGTGCTGGATCAGATCGGCATCGAGACGATGTTGGCCAACCGGGTCGCCATGGGTCGTGGCCTCAAGGCGCCGCGTTATCGATGGGTTTCATTCGTAGACCCGCTGATGGTCCCGCTCAACAATGAAGCTGCGCGCAGGTCGAATCCAGACTATCGTGTCTTCTTCGCAGGCGAGGCCAAGTTGTTGAAGCGCTACCTGGCGGAATCAAAAGTAACCGCTCTTGCAGCGACGCTTGATGAGTATTTGAAGGGAGTCGTCACCGCTACGCTTGAACGGCAGAAACGCGACGGCGCAGTGGCGGTGAAGTTCGAGGCAGCATATTTGCGCTCGCTTGATTTCGATGATGCGGCAGAGAGCGAAGCCCGGCGAGTCTACGCGAAATACGCCAAAGGCGGTGAGCCCCCGGCCGTCGAATACAAAGCGCTTCAAGACTATCTCTTTCGCTACATCGCTCGCGAAGCGGGGCGATTGGGATTGGCCGTTCACATTCACGCCATCGATGGCGCGGGCAGTTTCTACAAGCAGAGCGGTAGCAATCCCTTGCTGCTCGAATCGGCGTTCAACGATCCCGGCTTGAGAAAGACCAACTTCGTCATCGTGCACGGCGGCTATCCGTTCACGAAGCAGACGGCATCGCTCATGGGCAAATCGAACGTCTACGCCGATTTCTCCGCGCAAACATTTTTGCTCTACCCGCGAGCGCTCAGCGACGTGCTGCGCAACTGGCTCGAATACTATCCTGACAAGGTGCTGTTCGGCACAGATGCGTTTGCGCTCACGCCGGAAGCCGGGTGGGAAGAGGGGGGATGGCTTGCGATCACCACTGCGCGGCAAGCGCTTGCGCTCGCGCTGACAGGAATGATGAACGACGGTGAGATCACTCGCGAGCGTGCGGTTGAGTTGGCTCGGATGGTGATGCGAGACAATGCAATCAAACTGTATGGTCTGAAATCTCAGTGAATGAGCCAGAGTGGTAAATTTATCCAGGTGAAGCGCGCTCGAGTAATCTTCTTATTGGTTTTGACTGCGATGTCGGTGTGCTGTCGAGGCGGCGGCAACCGGTCGCCGGTGATCGCAACATTGAACGGGCACGATATTCGCCGCGATGAGTTTGAGCGTTTCCTCGAGTTAAAGATGGGCGAATTCAACGCCAGCGAAACGTCCGGTCCGCTTCGAAGCCAGATTCTCGACGAGTACCTTCAGCGTAGGCTGGTACTCGACCACGCAGGACGCCTCGGGCTCAGCGTCGGCAGCGACGAGATGGAGCAGACAACGAAAGACAATCCGCAGATGAAGTCTTCAGTTACCAGCGCCGCTACACGCGATGAGCTAGCTCGCGATTTGCTGGTCGAAAAGTACTACCGGCAGGTCGCGCTGCGCGACGTACGGGTCTCTCCCGAAGAAATCCAGCAGTACATCGAGAAGAACCAGCCGCGTCTCAGCGATCGTTCGGGCTTCCTGGTGCGCGAGATTCGCGTTCAGTCTCGAGAAGACGCTGATCGATTGCACCGCGAGGTGACCGAAGCCCGCCGGGACTTTGCTTCCGTCGCGCGGCTTCATTCCGATGCTCCAAACGCCGAGCAAAGCGGACTCGCCCGCTACGACGAAGGCCAGCTTCCGGACCTTCTAGAAAAGGCGGTCCAACAGCTTCACCCAGGCGACGTGAGCCCGGTGATTGAATCCAACTACGGCTTTCACATTTTCAAACTGGAACAACGCATCCAGCCTCACGGACTCGAAGAGCGGCGCTCGAAGCTGGATGACCGCCGCGCGCAATTGAGAGATGAGTTAATCGCACGCAAGAATCAGCAAGCGGTTGATAAGGCGATCGAGCGGCTCACATCGGAGGCTGAGATCAAAATAAACGACTCTGCATTGGGCTTCACATACGCCGGGCGGCTGAGGCATAATTAAGCTTCAAACCAGCCCAAAAGAATTCCGCAATCCGAAATTAGAAGAGAGGATGTGCCTTATGAAGTTCGTCTTAATGACCTTGGGGATCGGCTTGGTGCTTGCGCTGGCGGCAACCGCGCGCGCGCAGGAACCGGACCTGATCAACGGGATCGTCGCCCGCGTAAACAACGACATCATAACCCTCGCGGACTACCAGAACGCGTTGCGAGACTTTAGGGAAGAACTCGGCCGCCAAATGTCCGGCAAGAGCGAAGCAGAGGTCAAAGCCGAATACGAGCGCATGAAGCCTACGGTGCTTAACTTCATGATCGACGACCTTCTTCTCGAACAGAAAGCGAAGGAGTTGAACATCGACGTCGAGACCGATGTCAACCAGCGTATGAAAGAGATCGCGGCTCAAAACGGATCGCCTAATGTGCTCGCTTTCGAGAACGAACTGAAAAAGCAAGGCATCGATCCCGAAACCGCGCGGGGGTCGATTCGCAAGCAGCTTCAACAGCAATACGTCATCCAACGGGAAGTCCTTTCACCGATCTATCAGCGCTTGAACGACAAGGACAAACGCGACTTTTACGACAAGCACAAGGACGGGTTCACTGTTCCGGGCGAGGTCACGCTTTCTGAAGTCTTCCTGCCTCTGGAAGGCCACACGGCCTCCGAAGTCGACCAGCGAGCTAAACGTTTAGTCGCGGAGCTTCGGGCAGGCAAGGCCTTCGCCGTAGCGGTGCAGGAGAACTCGCCGGCGGGCCGGGGTTCTCGGGCGCAGAATGGCAAGCTCGGGACCTTCAAGCAAGGCGAGCTTAAAGAAGATATTGCCGCTGCAATATCGACGCTCAAAGCCGGGGAGGTAACCGAGCCGATTAGACTCCAGGACGGATTTCAGATAATTCGCCTGGACGATCGCAAGGATGCAACGATGCGCGCGTTTGAAAACGCCGACGTGCAGAACGCCATCGGCCGCGCGGCGACGATGGAACGCGCAGAGGAGGCTCGGAAGAAGTACCTGACGAAGCTTCGCCAGGACGCGTTCGTCAAGATCGCCGAAGGCTACGTCACGGCTCAGGCCAAGCCCGCCGATAAGACGGACAAGAACTAGCAGAAGCGCAGGGGGCTGGGGAGCAGAGGAGAACGGGGGCAGTCCCCTTCTCCCCTGCTCCCCTGCTCCCCTGCTCCCCAAATGCGCCTCGACCTTTTCCTCAAGCAGTCGCGACTCGTGCCGCGCCGAACACTGGCTCAAGAGATGTGCGAGGCAGGCGCCGTGAAACTAAACGGCTTGCGTGCCAAGAGCGCGCACGAAGTGCGCGAAGGTGATCTCCTTTCAATAAAGCAGCGCGGTCGAATGGCTACCGTGCGCGTCGTCAAGGTACCGTCGAAACCACCATCAAAGCAGGAGGCGCAGTCGCTGTACGAAACGATCAGTGTCGAATCGTACAACATCGACTGAATCTGATTAGCGATGCCGAAGCGATTCACAATCGAAGAGAACGTACGCTGGTCGGACATAGACCGCGCCGGGATTATTTATTACGGTCAGTTCCTCAGGTTCTTTGAGATTGCGGAGACAGAACTCTTTCGCGCAGTAGGCCTGCCTTATTCAGTGGTCTTTGATCGGTTCGATATCTGGCTCCCACGCGTGCAGATTCATTTCGACTTTCGCAAACCTCTTGTGCTTGACGATCCGATCGAGGTCGCGGCTTATGTCGGACGCTTTGGGAATAAGTCTCTGACGCTTCGATTCGAAGTAAACAAGAAGGGAGAGGCTGATCTTGTTGCCGAAGGCCACGTAGTGCTCGCATGCGTCTCGCGGTCGACATTCAAATCTGTCGTCGTGCCCGAAGAGATCCTCCAAGCCCTCAGACCTTATCTCATCAGTGAACTGCAAGACTGACTGACGGCTTTCGCTTGTGGTTGCATAGGCGTTTGAGTTTCCTTAACCTACTTGCTCTCAATCAACTGTATTACTTCTCGGTTTGAGGTGGCGATGGCGAACAGACAAAGCTTTCTAAGCGGAAATCCCATTGATCCAAAGCCAGTTACGGGCTCGATGACCGTGGCCGAACTTGTCGACTCGGCTTTTTTAGCTTACAACGCAGCACGGCTGCGAGAAGCATGTCAGCTCTTCGTCGAGAAGATGCTCGAAGACGATGTGACCATCGGCATGAGCTTGACCGGCGCGCTTACGCCTGCGGGTCTGGGCATGTCGGCAATCATCCCGCTCATCGAAAATGGCTTTGTAGATTGGATCGTTTCGACGGGCGCGAACGTCTATCACGATACTCATTTCGGGATCGGTTTGCAGATGCATCGCGGCAATCCGCAGACGAGCGACGTAGTTCTGCGCGAGGAAGGCGTCGTGAGGATCTATGACATCTTCTTTGAGTATGACGTGCTGCTTTCGACTGACGAGTTCTATCGCAAGATGATTGAAGGCCCCGAGTTCCAGCGAGAAATGAGCACCGCCGAGTTTCACTACCTGGCTGGCAGGTACGTCGCCGAGCGCGAGCGCGTTCTTGGCCTTGCGCGCAAGAGCTTGCTGGCGGCAGCTCACACCGCAGCACTGCCCGTGTACACTTCGTCACCCGGCGATAGCTCGATCGGGATGAACGTAGCGGCCAAAGCTCTTACGGGAAATAAACTGCGGTACGACGTGAACGCGGACGTAAACGAAACTGCAGCAATCGTACTCGACGCCAAACGCAGCGGTGGCAAGTCGGCGGTGCTGATCTTCGGCGGAGGCAGTCCCAAAAACTTTCTGCTTCAAACCGAGCCGCAGATCCAGGAAGTCTTGAAGATCGAAGAGAAAGGTCACGACTACTTCTTGCAGGTGACCGACGCGCGGCCGGACACCGGCGGGTTATCGGGCGCGACGCCGAGCGAAGCGGTTAGTTGGGGAAAGATCGACCCCGACCGTTTGCCCGATGCAGTTGTGTGTTATGTCGATTCGACGATTGGCCTACCGATCATCACGTCGTACGCGCTGGCTCGTCACAAGCCGCGACAGCTCAAGCGCCTCTACGACCGTCGCGATGAGATGATGAAGCTGCTCACCGAAGAACACGCTCGCGCGATGGCAAATGAACCGGCACCGGCTGATCAAGCGCACAGCCTTGATCGGATCAGATAAGCTGTTTTAACTGTGGATGAGCTTCAGAACTGCAATTTCAAAGCTAATTGAATTGAGCGTGGACCACCAATTTGATAAAGTGGACTCAATCCTCCCCCACCGTCAGTTAGACTTTGCCCTAGCGTTTGTAGCGACTGCCCAAAGAAGTTGATGTTATCGAAAAACCGATTCGGATCAGCGAAATTAGGGTGATTGAAAATGTTGAAGAAGTCGGTTCTGAATTGAAGATTGAGCCGTTCTCTCAGGTTGAACTTTCGGCGGAGCGCGAGATCCAACTGAGAGGCAGAGAACCCTCGCAGGCTGTTACGTCCCAGATTCCCCTGCTGTCCGAGTGGAGCCCCCGAGAAGGCAGCGCGATTGATGCGCTTTCCCCCTGCTACTGATGGATCATTGAGGTAGAGCGGGATGCCTGGCACCAAGTCTGGCCGGTTTACCTGGGGTATGCCAAATAGCTGCCTGCTCATGATCACGTCCACCGGTGTGGCTGATCGGGCTCTGAACATAGCATCAACTGACCAGTCGGAGAAGAACGCGTTAATAGGAGCTTTCAGGTCCGGCGGTGGAATATCGTAAGTGAGAGCTCCAGAAAACGAATGGCGCACATCAAAGTCGGATGAACCCCGGTTCAAGTTCGGGTTAATCTTAGCTGCAGGCACATTGAACCCCGATTCGGTAGAGGCGCTGTCAATCGAATGCGACCAGGTGTAGGAAGCGAGTGATTGCAGTCCATCTGAGAATCGACGTTGAAACTTAAGCTGAAGTGCGTGGTAATCCGATGTTGCAGCGTTTCTCTCGACTACTACTCTGGTGAAATTCGGATTAGGAAGATTGGCTAAACGTAGCACCTCTAAGCGCAGAAGGTCGCGACCCACTGCGGCCACGTACGAGAGGGAGATTGCCTGATCAGAGCCGAGAGATTGTTCGATGGAAACGTTCCATTGATATGTCCTCGGCAGTTTCAAATTTGGATCGACTACGAATATGTTGGCATAGGGCGGGCCGGAGCTGAAGGCGGGAGGCGCTGCCTGTTCAGAACTGAGAGGAAATGGAACGTTCGACAGAGTCTTGGATGCTGTGAACGGGGAACTGCCTATGGCCCTTCCAGCGGGACCGGTCCCAAGATCATTGAAAATACCTATGCCGCCCCGCACCACGGTTTCCAGGCTCGTCGCCCGGAATAGTTGGTAAGCCACGCCAACCCTCGGCGCAAAGTTGTTGTAGGATGTTTTCCACAATGGCGTGCCTTTAGGAGCTAGAGTCATAGTAGCAGGATTGTTCAACCCTATGACTGTGAACGGCTCGTTGCCATTCTTTTCTTTAGGAGGCGGGTTGAGTTCCCACCGCAGACCATAAATGAGCGTTAGCCGTCGCGTTGCCTTCCACGTGTCCTGTGCGTAGGCAGAGAAGTTAGTGAATAGAGGAAAAAGGCGGCCTAAACCGGCGCTGATGAATGCGAACCCTGCCGTTCCCGTCATTGCGTCGTTTAAGTCAAAGAACCCTACGCTCTGGCTGTATGCATTTGTATCCGAAATGGGCGACAGCCTGCGATAATCAATGCCGAATTTCAATTGGTGAGCTCCAGCAAGAGCTGACAAGCCATCAACTACATTGACCTGACGCTGCAGGTTATCCGCATTCTTCCCCAGAAGGTAAGCTGCGCCGGGAAGGGAAAGCTGGAAGAAGGCGTCTTTGGCGCTGGTGAATGATGGAAAGATGACCGAATCAGGAGGAGGGACTGCCCCGCCAAGTTCGTTGAGAAGAAGACTCAAACCGGCGCTCGTTCTGCTGTAATTGATGCGGATGTCATTGGTAACTGCGGGAGTGATAGTCTGGGTCAGTCCAACTGTGAGAGTTTGAGTACGAAAAGAGTTGATTCCAAAATTGTTCAGGCTCAGTTCTGAATCGCGGAAAATGCTTTTAGACGGAGCATGGTTGTATCTTCCAAAAAGTGTTAGTCCGTGGCCAAATGTATGGTCTATTCGAATGCTTGTGGCATCCAGGTTCGATGGATCTGAATAGCTGGCGCTGAATTCCGAGAAGCCGCCTTCTAAGTCCCTGCCGCTAGGAACTGGGAACGCATTCAAGAATGGTTGGTTTTGTGGCAGAGCGCTTTTGCGCGTGCTTACGGACGGAACCTGACTGATTCCCACCTGCGGCAATCGCAGTCGCAGCCCTTCGTAAGAAAAGAAAAAGAACGTCCGATTCTTAATGATTGGCCCGCCGAACGCACCGCCAAAATCATTCTGTCGTAGCGGCGGCTTCTTGAGCCCCCTGCTGTTAGCGAACCAGTCATTGGCATCCATTGCATCGTTGCGAAAGTAATTGAAGAGGGTGCCGTGAAACTGATTGGTGCCTGCGCGAGTCACGAGAGATACTTGGGCGCCTGGAGTGCGACCGAACTCAGCGGCATAGGTGGAGGTCTGAATTCGAAACTCTTGCAGCGCATCAACGGAGACGAGGCTGCTTGTTGTCCCAAGTGCAGTGAAGGCAGGCACGGTGCCTCCCGCGGTGCCAACCAGAGAGAGACCACCACCAACTCCTATGTTCGCGCTGACGCCGTCGATCATAAAGTAGTTGGCGTTATTACGCTGTCCGTTGACGCTGAATTGTCCCTGCTCCCCATAGGTTGACTTGGTCAGAACCGTTCCCGGTGTGAGCTCGATCAGCGCGTGAAAACTTCTTCCGTTGAGCGGCAGATTCTCTACGAATTGGCGGTCGACAACCGTGCCAACAGCGGCGGATTCGGTTTGAATGGCACGCTCCCCTTCAATGATTATGGACTCGCTGATGCTGCCTGCTTTTAATTGGATCCTTATTGCGAGTTGATCACCTACGTTCAGTTTGAGATTTTGCACTTCTGCAGTTGTGAATCCCTGGCGCTGGGCGCATACGGCGTAGCGACCGGGCGGTAGTAGGGTGATCGAAAAGTAGCCCTCGCGGTTTGTCACGACCTTTCGCTGCAAAGCGGTGTCAGCGTTAGTCACAGCGACATTCACATTAGTTATAACGGCATCATTCTCATCAACTACGGTGCCGCTCAGCGTAGCAGTTGGCGATTGCATATATCGAAGGGGCGCGCCAAAGGCGTCTACGCTCCACGCGAGGCCGACGACGATTGCTAGCGCGGCTCCGATCGCGAGCATGGACCGCTCAGTCTTTAACCCAAGGTCAACCCTGGCCATCGCTTCTTACCTCCTGTAATGATGCCGACTGCGCTCTGCTATCGGTTAGTAAGCTTTTCGGCGTCGTCCCCGAAGCCAAGTCACTTGACCTCACTTATCAGGACCACATCACTGCTCGTTTGCCTACCAGCGATCGCGACTTTTTTGCCATCTCGTGACCAGGCGAAGAACGCAATACCGCCGCCCTTGAAGTCAGTCATCTGGCTTGGCGGTCCACCATCAAGAGGTTGGTTCCAGATGTTTTGAACGCCTTTATGCCAATCAACATAAGTCAGGGCACGCCCGTCAGGTCCCCACTGGATGCGCCACGCCGATGAAGGTAAGTCTAAGAACTTGACTGGCTGATCGCCGTCAATCGCAAGGATTCCTACCCTCTTCTTGGTCTGATCCCCAGAGTCGAGATAAATCATCAGCTTTCCGTCCGGCGAGACCCCGAGCATCTCCGGAGGCGCGTTGGTCACTTGTACAGGGTCGCCACCATCAATCGGCACTTTCCAGGTAATTCTCTTGCCGGACTCGAGCACGTGATAGAACACCCACTTACTATCAGCCGAACAATAAGGGCCTAACTCACCGGTGCCGTGCGTTAACTGTATCGGGTTGCTTCCATCAATGTTCACCCTCCAGACATTCATGTAGCCAGCGCGGTCAGAAACATAAACAATGTAGCGCCCATCCGGTGACGCGGAGAGGCTGTGGCGCTGACTGGAATCAATCGTCAACTGTTTTTGATTGCTGCCATCCGACTCCATCCTCCATATCTCTTGAGAGCCGCCCGCAGACGATGAATAAATGATCTGGCCATCCGCGGTCCACGAGATGCCGTACATTCCGTCCCGTTTATCAGATCCGGATGTAATCTGTCTGGCGCTGCCGGAATCTCCAGAGGGTGTTACCCATAGGTTCATCAATTGAGCATTGTGCGTGGTCACCAAAGCGCTTGAGTCTGAGGTCAGGCTGAGGTTGGCGTAATTATTCAAGTCTGTAGTGATCCGGCGTGCGTCAGCGCCGGGATACGAAAGGAGCCAGAGTTGAATTGCGCTAGCTTCTTTATCGGCGGCGATCACAATCAGGCCGCTCCCGTCCTGAAGCCATCTCACTTGATCAATCCAACGCCATCCCTGGACTGTAATTGTTCTTTCAATCCCGCTGGTTAACTCGACCTCGATCAGCTTCGCGTCGAGGCCCTGGCTATCTCGGCGCATACCGGCGCAGGCGAGCTTTGTTCCATCAGGCGACCAGGCTGCCGACCAGAAATACTCAGGGTCCTGGCGAGAGGCGAGTTTCTGTTCTGTGGTTCCATCAACATTGGCGACGATCACCGAGGTCTCACCAGGGTAATTGCGAACAAATGCCAGACGCTTGCCATCCGACGATACCGAGACCGCGCTATCTACACCGGAGATCACCTTCTGAGCAAGGCCACCCAGTGTGGGAATTCGATAGAGAGTGGGCTCAGTGTCGCTGTCTTCTTTACTAACGTAATAAAGATAATTGCCGTCGGGGGAAAAGGTGGGCCCATAATAATAGCTCCTTGTCAGCAGGCCTATTGGCACCTTGCTGCCGGAAGCCACCCAGTTGATCCAAAGGTTCTGTCCGCCGCCCTCGCGCGTGAGATAGGCCACGTATTTGCCATCGGGTGAAATGGTGGCGCTGTGGGATTTACCATCGTTGGTGATTCTGGTCAACCGTGTATTCAGGTAAAGCGTCCTTGATGGCTTCTGATTGAAGGACCCCAGCAGCGCAAAGACAGTAGCTACCGCCCCAACAATAAGCACTGCCAGCGCGACTGCCGAGCCCGTTCTATGGCGCTTTAATTCGCTAAAGATGTATTGGGCGCTTGATGAAGCGTGTATTCCGCTTTGCCCAGAGGTGACGTTAACATTAAGCCGGCCGACTGTATTAATTGCCGTTTCCGCTCCATCGGCGGTATTCGCTGTTGTTCCCGATTGTTCCAGTTCTTTCTTAGCGCTCCTAAGATCGACCAGCATGTCTTTGATTGTCTGGTAACGCTCTTCGCGATCTTTCCGCAATGCCTTGCTTACGATCCGTTGGAGCTCTGGCGGCGCATCCGGCACGTATTGGGTCAGCGGCAGCGGCTCGACTTTTAATATTGCGGCGATCAAATCGCTCGTCGTTTTGCCTTCAAAAGGTGGGCAGCCTGCGATTGTCTCGTAGATCACCATTCCAAGGCTGAAGATGTCACTGCGCGCGTCCAGCCTCTGTCCGCGTGTTTGTTCCGGCGACATATAATTCACAGTTCCCATCAACACGCCTGGCGCGGTATCTACATTATCAACCGTTAGCGATTCAGTATCGGTGGTGGGTGATTGCGGATGGTTTAGTTGCGCCAACCCAAAGTCGAGGAGTTTCACGTAACCATCAGGGCGCAGCATGATGTTTTCCGGTTTTATGTCGCGGTGTACGACACCAACTTCGTGCGCGGCAGCCAGAGCGCTAGCAGCCTGGATCGCTATATCGATCGCTTTAGGCAGAGTCAGCTTCCTGCGCTTCATAAGCTGGCGCAACGTTCTGCCTTCGATGAACTCAGTGGCAATGAAATGCCGATCTTCAAACTCACCGATCTCATGAATCGTGATTATGTTCGGATGATTTAATGCAGACGCGGCACGGGCTTCCTGCTGGAAGCGGTGCATCCGCAACTGGTCGGTACTGAAATCGGCCGGCAAAAGCTTCAGAGCTATCTTGCGCCCAAGCCTTTGGTCCTCCGCCAGATAGACCTCTCCCATGCCTCCCGTGCCAAGCAGATCGAGAACCTTATAGTGGCCGAGGTTGTGCCCTATAGACAACGCGGGCCGATCTTCCGCAAACAACCCCGCCACTGCCTCGAACGCGGGAGTTTCGAGCAACTCCCATTCCTGCTCGTCCGATGACAGCAGCGACTTCACTCGAATTCGCAAAGCCTCGTCACCGGAACAGGCTTGTTCAAGGAAAGCATCTTGCTCAGAGGGATCAATCTCGACGGCAGCCTGGAAGATACCTTTGATCTCCTGCCATCTCTCTTGAGTCAAATTGTGGGCAGCATTCGCCTCCATGTTTGCTTCTAGTCCTTTACTCCGTATAGCGAATTCTAATCGAAAACCCTATCATCCCAGGCTTGAACCTGAGCACTTATCACGCAGCCAGGCCTTTGCTGTCCGCCATTCTCTCATAACAGTGATAGGAGCTATCTTCATCACTTCGGCGGTCTCTTCCACAGTCAGGCCCCCAAAAAAACGAAGCTCAACAATCTGACTCTGCCGGGGATCCAGCGCTGCAAGGTCGTTAAGCGCCTCGTCCAGCGCAACTAACTCAGCGGCCCTTTCCTGATTAGCGACCATCACATCATCGAGAGGAACTTTCTGAGCGCCCGCGCCGCGCTTATCAGAGTGATACTTCCGGGCATGATCGACGAGAATGTGGCGCATTATCTGAGCGGCCACAGCGAAAAAGTGCGCGCGATCTTGCCACTCGACGCCTTGCTGGTCCACAAGCCGCAGGTAGGCCTCGTTTATCAACGCCGTCGTTTGGAGTGTATGGCTAGGCCGCTCTCGAGCCATGTACCGCCGAGCTAAGCGGCGCAATTCCGAGTGTATGACAGGCATCAACTCATCCAGAGCGGCCTGGTCGCCTTTACTCCACTTGATGAGGAGCTCGGTTACTTCATTGGATGAGGCTGGCATAAGGCTTTCACTGAAACGGGTGTGTCGAACCTGAGGTGGGCGATTATACCACCCTTTAAGCGTGATACCACTTCGATGATAGCTTTCGGGCAGGTTTTGCGCTTAAGGAGGTGAGACCGGAAGAGAGAGTCCAGCGAAGGATCAGAACGCGATTCCTGGTTGGATATCAACTTGCCGGCAAGACCATACTCGCGTTGCAAGCAACGCCATTAAAGGAGCTGATTCATGAAAAAGATTTTGATCGCGATCCTGGCGCTGGGCCTCTTGTTACCGCTCGTCGGAACCGCGCAAAAGAAACCAACTAACAATGTTGACCTTAAGGTTTCCTTTCGGGGCGCTATTGGTGATCCGGGCGTCTACAATCCGTTTGGCGACAAGGTCATAAGTGATGGACGTGGCGATTACATTGATGGCGTAGACGGGGTTGCCGCGAAGTTCTGGGTCGATACCACTCCGAACAATTTCGGTCTGAACTTAAATCAGACGAAGACGTCCACCCCGCGCTTCGCATACTATGACTTCTCAGATCAGATTTACCCAGGAGACGGGCTCTACACCGCGCCGTGGACCGGTTATCCTCAAGCGTTTCGCTCGCGTTTTCAAGTCTTGCACGTGTACAGCCTTACAGCAGATTGCAGTCCGGGCAACCTGAGCTTTGTCTGCCCGGCGGGAGAAATCTGCGGCACAGATCCGGATGGCACCCACTACATGCGGGCGCCCGGTGATACGGGTCAACTCGCTAACGGCCGAGATAACTATGTCCTGCGTTTTCATGAAGGAGGCGACTACGACGCTGTAATCAATCACCCGTCCGAGACCGTGTACTTCAAGGTCTATCATTACCTCTCCCCTGAGAGATGGGTGATCACACCAGACACCGGCTCCATTGGAGGACTGACGTTGACCACAGGCCCGAACCGAACACATAACGCCGGTCAATACATAATGCCCTTCGAGATGACGCTCACGCGCAAGTAATCGCGCTTAGCTGTAGATTTAAGCGCCACTGGTGGAGTGTTGCGGGCCTTGAGTAAACACCAAGAACGCGCTCGATATCGGAAGAAAGTGTGTTGGGAGATAGCAAGGAGGATAATCGAGTGAACAGGAAGATATCATTCGTGATAATTCTGGCTCTAGGCTTCACGCTGGCTTCGGGGGCCGTCGCGCCAAATAAAGCCGTGTCGGTCATATCCACGATCGATGGCACCGGGCCATTGGCGGACCCGACGGTCTTCAACTACCGCATACAGAGCGACCTGCTCGGCCCTTATCCTGACGGCGTGAATTCCGTTGTATCCCAGCTCCAGAGCGGCGGAGACTGGCAACTGAACGCGCTGGGATCGGCAACCAGGTCGGTGATGATTGACTTCCGCGATCCTGTTGCGAACAGCAACCCGAGTCCCCCGTTTTCACTTGGACAGATTCCAGCCAAGGTGGAGACCAAGAGCTACATTCTCTACGGAAACGGCAAGGTGAGCGGAATGAAGGGATTGAATTCTACCTTAATCACTCCGCTGCTCTTGAGATTCGACCTCAATGGAAACACTTATCGGATCTGGATGAATTCTCAAAACTATCCGGAGACGAACTATGCGCTGGTAACCTGCACCGGTGTGGTCGACCCGAATAACCCGGGTACCTCTCAGTGCAATCAGTGGAGAATCGAGCCAGCCGTAACGCAGCCCGACGGGCAGAGAAAGAATATCGCCAAGCTGGTCAGGTTCTACACGCTTCGGGGCAAGACTATTGAGGAAGACCACGGAGATTTCTACATGTCCTTCTCGATCGGCGTTACGAATCTCTAGCAAAATCTCGAACTGCGCTTAGTCTGGAGTCGGTGTTTACGCGAGTTGATGTCTGCGCGTTCAGATGGGCGGAGGTGATGGTGCCAATCCCTCGACAGCCATAGCTGGCGGCAGCATAGTCGTCCACTCAAACTAGCCGACCTCTTCCGTTTGCCAGAGTGGATGAGTGAGCGGAGCCTGTAACTCGCAGTATCAAAAACCCGCGGCTGCTTGAAGAGCAATCAAGCAGCCGCATTCGTTTAATAACCGCTTTCCCTAATCAACAGCAGCTTCCACATAGTACGGCAAGGTCGCCTTTCTCCGTCGCCATTCTCCTTTATCTTCGATATGCTGAGATCTCCGACGACGTTGGCTATACTTCTGGGCGCATCGGAGAACGTTTATGCAGAGAATTTCGTCCCTCACGGAAGCTGAAATCGAAGAACTAACCAGCGACCGCCGCGTGTTTCATGCGCACCCTGAGCTTGCTTACAACGAGCATCGAACCTCGAACACTGTTTCCGAACGGCTTGCAGGGTATGGCTACAAGGTGACGAGTGGTGTCGGGCGTACTGGCGTCGTCGGACTGCTCGAAAGCTTAAAACAATGTTCTGGAAGCTCTGCTAAATCGGCGACACCCACGCTCCTCTACCGCGCCGACATGGACGCGCTGCCGATTCGTGAAGAGAACGACGTCGATTATCGCTCGCAGAATGACGGCGTAATGCACGCATGCGGGCACGACGCGCACGTTGCGATCGGGCTCGCAGTCGCGAGGCAGATTGCCGCCGAACGCGAGAAGCTTCGTGGCAATCTCAAGTTCGCTTTTCAGCCTGCCGAAGAAGGCGGAAACGGGGCGCTCGCGATGATCGAAGACGGCGTTCTTGAACAGCCAAAGGTCAACGCAGCATTCGGCCTTCATGTGTGGAACAACCTGCCCGTCGGAACAGTCGGTGTCTACACTGGGGCGCTGATGGCTGCAGTCGATGAGTTCGAAGTGGTGGTTCAAGGGGTGGGCGGGCACGGAGCTATGCCTCAACAAACCGTCGATGCAATCGTCACGGCGGCCCAGGTAGTCAACGCGCTTCAGACAGTCGTGAGCCGTAACATTTCCCCGCTTGACTCAGCCGTAGTGACCGTTGGGAAGTTCAACGCAGGCAGCGCGTTCAATATCATTGCTGATACTGCAACGCTGCGGGGCACGGTTCGCACTTTCAACAAGGAGACTCACCGGCTGATTCCTGAGATGGTCGAGCGAGTGATTCGCGGGGTTTGTGAGTCGATGGGAGCAAGCTACAAGCTCGATTACATCAGGCAGACCTCGCCGCTCGTGAACAGCGCGGAGATGTGCGAGTTAGTCGCCGCGTGCGCGGCTGAAGTCGTCGGGGTTGAGAACGTCATTCGAGACGAGTCTGTGCGTACGATGGGCGGCGAAGATATGAGCTACTTCCTGGAGCGCGTTCCGGGCTGTTACTTCTTCCTCGGCACTCGGAACGAATCACGCGGACTGATTCATCCGCACCACTCGCCGCGCTTCGACATAGACGAATCGGCGCTTGCGATCGGGGTCGAGGTAATGCGCCTCGTTGTTGAGCGCTATTTATCAAGCGCCGCCTAAGGAAGAGTTCAGAGTACAGCCTTTAGGCTGCGCCCGCGGGAAGCAAGCTAAAGCTTGAACTCTGAACTTGAGGATTCGAAATGCAATTTGCTGATCTAGCCCTCGCTCGCAGGCTCGAGATGACCGACGCGCTTGCCGGTGTCGAGTTCGCTCGTGCCTGGGCCCGCCTTCATTCTTACAAAGGGGAAGTGTTTCTCCCGGTGGCCGGCGGTCACGCGGGCTTTGCGGGCATAGACTCGCCTGTAACCCAAGCCTTCGGTCTCGGCTTGAACGGCCCGGTAACCGAGGCGGACATGGAACAAATGGAAGAGTTCTATCGCAGCAAGGATTCGGCCGTTAACATCGAGACCTGCCCGTTGGCGGATTCTTCTTTGCTGAAGCTCTTGAACGAAAGAGGCTATAGGCCGATCGAGTATTCGAATGTTTTCGCAATAGAGCTTAGCGGCGATGACTCACTTGCGTCGCAAGACGCAACGGGCGACGTTCGCGTGCGCAGACCGGCGATCGATGAGGTTGAGAGTTACTCCCTTCTGGTTGCGAAGTGTTTTTTTGAAAACACGGAGATTACGCCCGAATACCTGGACATCATCGCGAGCCCGTTTCACGCTGCCGGAGCCTTCTTCTTCATCGCAGAAGTCGAGGGCGTTCCGGCCGGCGGCGGAATGATGTCGATTCATCAAGGCGTAGCGTCGCTTGGCGGCACGGGCACGCTTCCTGAGTTTCGGAATCGAGGTGCGCAGAAAGCCTTGCTCCTCGCGCGGCTTGCGGAGGCCGCCGAGTCGGGCTGCGATCTGGCGATGGTGGCTGCGAATCCAGGCAGCGGATCGCAGCGCAACGTCGAGCGACTGGGGTTCCGGGTCGTCTACACTCGCACGAAGTTCCTGCGTGAATGGCAGCAATCGTAAAGTTCTTCTAATTTCTGGTCAGCTTTTAAGGCCGATGAGAAAATTGTTTGGCGAGGCTGCGGATGCTGCGGATTTTCGCGGATCAGATCCGTGCTGATCCGTCACATTCGCGTCATCCGTGGTCTATCTGTTCTTGCGGTTGGAGGCAAACCGTACAACTAGCAAAGGGGAGAATATGATTCATTTTTTGATCAGACAGGTTCTTCGTCTAGCTTTACTTGCTTTTATTGGCTCGGCAAGTTATGCGCTGGCTCTTCCGACGAATGTTTCCGTGACGCCTCCCAACCAGGCACGTTTCCTGACCGGGCAAAGGTTTGACTTGCGCGTGGAAGGGACAGGCACAGGGCCTTTCTCCGCGACACTGTCAATTGACGGCGTCCGACAGACATTCACTTCCGGCGTGCAAAACTCGAATAATACGGATGGCATCAGTACCTCCGGATTTGGAGGATTTAACCTGCGCGGTTACTCAACCAAAAAACCCGGCACTCACACTATTACCGCTACCTTCACCGACTCAACCGGTACCGTGAGGGTCTCATCGAGGTTTCACATCATTGATGTGAGCGGTCGCTTCAGACCAGCAAAGAACATCATCATCCTACTGGGAGATGGCATGGGGGTAGCCCATCGCTCTGCTGCACGCATTGTCAGGTACGGAGTGACCGCCGGTAGTCCTAATGGCTTTTTGGCTATGGACCAGTTTCCTGGCACAGGGCTTATTACTACCCACTCGCTTAACAGTTTCGTTACGGACTCATCACCTGGCATGTCCTGTTACTCCACAGGCAACCATGCCAATAATAACCAGGAAGGAGTCTTTCCTGCGCACGTGATCAATCCTTTTTACGCCCCGCGCGTCGAGTACATGGCTGAATACCTTCACGGTGCGAAGGGCAAGTCGCTCGGCCTGGTTACGACTGCAGATGTCGAAGATGCGACACCTGCCGCCAACGCTGTTCATACAGCTGAGCGAAGCGCAGGAACGGGCATCTGTGACCAATTTCTTGATGAAAGCGACGCAAGCAACACAGGCCAATACGGAACGGGTCTCACTGTTCTGATGGGCGGTGGGCGCCGATGGTTTCTTCCGAAAGGTCAATTTGGCTCGAGCCGCGATACATCAACCGACTATGCGAATCTGCCCGCAGACATAATCAGTAAATGGAAGCTCCCGAACGCGGCATCGGGCGCTTCCGATCCGAATCGTAATCTGCTCGATGATTTTAAGGCTGCGGGCTTCACATACGTTGACAGCTTTAGCACAGGGCCTAACGCATTGAAGACGGCAGGCGCGCCCGACAAGCTGCTTGGTCTTTTCGCATATGGCAACATGAACGCTGCAATGGACAAAATTGCCAAGCGGCGGGGCAAACTGTTGCCTGGAGGAAAAACTTTTGTGGTTGACGACTATCGGGCTCCTGACCAACCAATGCTTGACGAGATGGCTGAAGTGGCTTTGCGAGTGCTTAATAAGAACCGCAACGGGTTTGTGCTGTTGGTTGAGGGTGCGCACATCGATAAGCAATCGCACTTGATGGATGGAGACCGGGTGGTTGATGAGATTCTTGAATTTGACAAAGCTGTGGCAGTCGCCCGCCGATTTGCAGATAAAGCCGGCGATACCTTAATCGTTGTGCTTGCCGACCACGAGTGTTCAGGATTCAGCGTCATAGGCGCTCTTAAAGGTGGGATAAGTAATCTCAAGACTCTCCACGCAGATAACAAGAAATTCGATCCCAATGAGCGGCCAGAGCGTCAGAAAGCCGTAGGCACGTATACAGACGCAGGTTTTCCTAGGTACAACATTCTTGCCGACGGCTATCCTGAAACGTTCGACATCGATGGCAAAGTCCTCTTTGGGTTTGGCGCAAATTCTGACAGGTACGAAAGTTGGCAGCAAAAATCCCTGCCTGTCATTGATAGCCTGTTGCCAGATGATCTTAAAGCCGATCTGAAAGCAAAAGGGTATGCGGCTGAACCTCGCCAGAGAAATGACAACCAGACAGGATTCTTTATACGCGGGCAGGTGTATGAAGAGAGAGGTCAATCCGCGGTGCATACGGCTGCAGATGTTCCAATTTCGGCCTACAGCAGCACAAGCCGGGCTTATCAGCTGTTCTATGGTGTCCAGGAGAATACAGATATATTCTTCAAGCTGATGCGCGCTGTGCTCGGCGGATTCAAGGGGAATTGACTGCGACCTATCGAAAGACAACCGTTCAATCTAGGTCATTGTAGACTCAACATAAGCACACAACCTGGAAAGAGTTCTTGCGGCCAACCGAGCGTTTCAATGAAGGCACTCAGGGCGCTTGACCAACCCACAGCCGCCGGCCCAATCGCGCTCTCGGCGTTCATCGTTTCATGTGCTAGTCTGCGACGGTGACTCTGTGGCAAGTACCCGTCGTCTTCCTCGCTGCGTTCGTTGCCGGGATGATGAACTCAGTCGCAGGCGGCGGCACTCTGGTCACATTTCCCACTCTGGTCTGGATAGGCCTCGACCCAATTCGAGCGAACGTCACCAGCACCGTCGCGCTTTGGCCGGGTTCGCTCGGCGCGTTGGTCGGCTTTCGCCGTGAGCTTGGCGACAGGCGGCGTTGGATGCTCTTGCTCGGACCGCCATCCGTTGCCGGAGGACTGATCGGCGCGCGTTTGCTTCTGCTCACGCCTTCTCCGCTGTTCGCCTCGATCGTGCCTTACCTGATCCTGTTTGCCACGATCCTCTTCGCGGTTGCTGAGCCGCTCACGCGAAGACTGCGCGTCAAGGAAAACCAGCAATCAGTCCGCAGCCCAGGACAAGAGCGCGCGTGGTGGATTGGAGCCATCGTGTTTCAGTTCTTTGTTGCAATCTACGGAGGGTACTTCGGCGCCGGGATGGGCTTTCTAATCTTGGCCGTGCTGGGCCTCATGGGGCTGACGGACATTCACCAAATGAATGGGCTGAAAAGTTTCTTCGTGGTATGTATCAACATCGTGGCAGCCACTTACTTCATCGTGTCAGGGCGAGTCGAGTGGACATACGCGCTGGTTATGGTTGTCGGCGCTATTGCAGGCGGCTATGGCGGAGCGGGCCTGGCGCGCAAGCTTGGCCGCCAATTCATTCGCCGCGCGGTGATTGTGATTGGTTTGGGAATGGCAGTGTCGCTGTTGTTCCGGGGCTAGTACTAGTAAAGTCTCCCAGACGACACCGAGCAGTCATCGTCGCCGCAAGAACGAAGGTCGTCGCCTCAAGACTTTCAGCTTCATGTACTCACCAGGAGAATCGGCAATGAGCAATTCGCGCTGGCGTAACTCGTCTCTCGTCGCCTTGATCGGAATCCTCGTCTTCATGATGACCGCGTTTCTGCTGAGATCAGCGGCAAACATCGGCGTTCAGAATCAGCTCGCGAGCGAAGGACGTCCGATCACCCCGGCAGGTACTCTCGTGATGGACTTAACCACGCGGCAGCCGGCGGTTGGAGCGTTACCGGTAGCCTTCGTGCGCAGCCCCGACAAAACAGGTCCTGCAGGGCTGGGCCGGTATTTGATCGCGGTCAACAGCGGCTACGGCGTTCAATTCAGCGCTGCAACCAACAAGGGGCAGCAGTCTCTTGCGGTGATCGACCTGAATGCGCGCCCTGCTCCGGTCGTTATTCAAAACGTCTACTTCCCGACGCCCCAAAGCGTGAATGTAGGTCTGGTCTTCGCGCCGCATGCCGAGCAAGACGGAACGTTCGCGCTTTATGCGGCGGGCGGATTCGAAAACAAGATCTGGGTCTTTCGCTTTCGTCCCGGCGCGAACGCTCCGATTGCACCCGCATCGCATGGCTCGAACACTTCGGTCGAAGCACCGTTTATCGACGTCAGTGGATTCGCTACTTCCGCTAATTCGCCGCGCTACAACAGTGACCGCGCGCCCGTTTATCCGACAGGTCTCGCTCTCAGTCCCGATGGCGACACACTCTACGTGGCTAACAATCTGGGCGATAGCCTGGGCATCATCAGCAATATCCGCAACGCGCGAACCCTGATTCGCGTAGACCTGCACCGGGCGGGCTCCGCTCAGTTCATATACCCGTACGGAGTCGTAGCGTTGTCGGTGCGAGGATCATCCGAGACATCGAAGGTGTACGTGTCATGTTGGGCAGACGCATCCATCGCGGTGATCGATCCGCGCAAGCCCGCTCAGCCCTCCGTGAGCATTCCGGTCGAACGGCATCCGACCGCGATGATTCTAAACTCGACTGGAACTCGCCTGTATGTTGTGAACTCAGATGCTGACAGCGTTTCGGTGATCGACACCGTGGCTGACCGCGAGATCGAACGAATCAACGTGAAGCTCGCCGAGAAGGCGCTCGTCGGCAGCAGTCCTGAAAGCCTCGCGCTCTGCCTGGATGAATCGACGCTTTACGTAGCCAACGCGCATGCCAACGCAGTCGCGGTGGTCGCGCTATCGGCCAATGCTCGTGGCGCGGCAGGCTCTCGCGGTGAGAACGAAGGACGCGAAGAACGTCGTGAGGATAATAACCGCAGCAAAGTGCGGGGGTTCATACCGACGGGTCAGTATCCTTCGGCAGTCGCCGTTGTCGGACGCACTGTCTTCGTCGGGAACGGCAAAGGCACCGGCTTCCGGAGCTCGTCGGTTGTGGTGGACAACTCGGGATTCGTTCCCAATCTGCCGAACGATCGCTTCCCCGTAGGCAGCGGGCGCGGCGGACAGCACATCCTCTCGCTCCTCTCAGGAAACATAAGCGCAATCGCCGAACCCGATGAGCGCGCGCTCGCAGCTTACACGCAGCAGGTCATGCGGAACGATGGCTTGCTGGGGTCGCCGCGCGCAAGGCTCTTTCAAGGTCCATCACCGATCAAGCACATCATCTACATCATCAAAGAGAACCGGACATACGATCAAGTATTCGGCGACCTTGCCCAATCAGGTGATGGCCACCCGGCCGATGGCGACCCGTCCTTAGCGATTTTCGGCGCGGGCGACGCGGCGAAGCTTCCGGGCGGCGCGGCCCAGAACATAACTCCCAATCAGCGCGCGCTTGCCTTGCGCTTCGGTTTGTTAGACCGGTTCTTCTGCAACGCCGCGGCGAGCCCCGAAGGTCACAACTGGTCGACGGCTGCTTTTTCGAGCGACTATGTAGACAAGGCTTACCGCTGGAGTTACTCGAGTCGCGGCCGGCCTTACGATTACGAAGGATTCAATCGTTTGCCTGAGTACGGGCCAAGAAGCGGGACGGTCCCGATGTTCAGCGCCCCGATCACGGTGGACGAACTGTCGAGCTTTCTGCGCCGTCATATTCCTTACCTCAGCGGCGCAAGAGATGTCGCCGAGCCTGAGACGCTTTATCTGTGGGACGCGGCCGCGCGGGCCGGGCTCACCTATCGCAACTATGGGGAGTTCGTGGGGACGATTTCAGAAGCGACGGTCGCCGCGGTCAACGCCAATAGGCAGCGGCGGTACCCGGACATCAGCCCGACGGTCTCGGCCATTCCAACGAAGAAATCCCTTGAAGGTCACTGTAGTCCAACATTCCGCAACTTCGACATGCGAACGCCTGACGCGATGACGCCCGATTCCTATCGCTCGGCTAAAGAAGCAGCGCGTTGGACCGATATTGCCATAACCCGTAACAACGAGGACCCGCGATTTCGCGGCACGTCGCGGCTCGGAGCATGGCTCGAAGAGTTTCGCGGTTTCGTCGCGGACATCGAAGCGGGCAAGCCGGACCGGATGCCAAACTTCTCGATGGTGCGATTCGGAAACAATCACACAAACGGGCTTGCAGCCGATTTCCCGACGCCGCAATTCTACGTAGCCGAAAACGACTACGCGGTCGGGTATCTTGTCGAAGCGGTGTCCAACAGCCCTTACTGGAAAGACACCGCGATCTTCGTGGTTGAAGACGACGCGCAGGATGGCTCCGATCATGTCGATTGTCATCGCGCCCCGGCGCTGGTCATAAGCGCGTACAATCGACCTGGCGTGCTGGTTCACGAGTTTCACACGACGGTCAGCTTGATTCGCACGATGGAAATCCTGCTAGGAATGCAGCCGATGAATCAGCTCGATGCTTCGGCGGCGCCGATCGACATCTTCCGTGATCAGCCTGACCTCCGATCTTACAAGGCAATCCTGCCCGACGTGGCATTGAACAATCTGATCGTGCCCGCCCGTGTAGCGCGCAATGCAACCGATGCTTATTGGATAAAGCGCACCGCCGAGCAGAACCTGGAGCATGCAGACATGGCTGACGCGCGAGTGATGAACGAGATCATCTGGTATTCGGTTCGCGGCGCGAGCTCGCCTATGCCTGGGATCGCGCGACTGCCGGCGTTCGATGCATTGCGGGCAGGCATGGCCGAGCAACTCGAAGAGGAGAGTAGGACTAGGGTCGCCACCACCCGGAAGGCAAACACGAAGTAGACAACGATGGTTGATCGGAGCCTGGTGCCCGTCACACCTTACCGAACTCTGCGTGGTACTTCACCAATCCGTGTCGCCCGGCGAGCGCGCCTGGTTTCAGCTCTGCCACCATGAAAACTTCATCTCGAACATCGTACTCGGATCGAAGGCCTTTCGAACTGGCTCGCTCAAACCCGAAGCGCGGATAGTAGTTCGGGTGCCCGAGCACCACGACGATCTCGTGACCAAGGCGCTGGCACTCTTTCAGCCCTTCCCTTACCAGTCGGGTTCCAATTCCTTGATTCTGGTATTCGGGCAAAACCGACAAGGGCGCAAGACCCATAGCTGTAAAAGCATCTTCCACTGATTCAATGGACACGGGGCTAAAGAAGATATGTCCAGCAACCTGCTGGTCAACAACCCCGACCAGCGAGATGTAGGGGCGGGCCTTCTCTCGAAGCGCGTCGACAAGATCGGCTTCATTGCGTTGAGTAAATGCAAGCTCGTTAACGCGCCGGACCGCGGCGTGATCTTCTATTGTTTCAGCGCGAATGACAATCATCTGCTTAACGGCCCGTGTCTTCGTGGCGATGCTCCTTCCCAACACAGAATTCCCCACTACGTGCCTGGTTGAGCGGCCTTACTCATGAGTCAGCGGCTAGTATAATGGCAAGTTAAAACAAGAAAAAGGCGGAGCGATACTCACCGCTTCCGCCTTTTCATCTGATCGAGAGCTTAGCGCTGTTTTACTGATCTTTTTTCTCGGTTCCCGGCTTTCGCAGCTCGCTCTCTATTTTGTACCGCATAGGAGACTGCACCGCCTCCTTGATGGTGTAGTCGGACGGCACCTCGAACAGCGAGTGCGCCGGCTCGCTACGATTGATGTTGGTCAGACGGTAGGTGGTCTCGCCCATTCGGGGATCGCTGTGCCTGCTCATAACTACCGTTTGCAATTCGGGCGAGTACCAGCGCTCGGAAACGATATTGATAGGCGCCTCGTTTCCGATTTCGCCCGCAGCAATCGTAGTGGTGATTCGCGTGCCTTCGGCTTCAACGCCCTCGACGGTCTGCTTTCCAAGCGGTTCCTTCTTGCTGTTCCTGGTATCTACCCTCGTCAGCTTGACTCCTGGGCCAGGTCCCCCGGCTCCCCCATGTACCATCCCGCCGGCCTTCGCAATCTCGACTCTAACCTCCGCCGCTGCTTTCTGGTGAAGTTCGGAGCTCACGTCTGCTTCTTCCCGAGCGCTGGCCTTCAGCGATTCGGTCATCCATTTCTTGCCCATGCCAGGGAGGGCGATCTTGCGGGCGATGCGGCTCTTCGTCTCGAGAACATAGTTGACCTCGGCAACCGGATCGTTGATGAAAACTGTCTGCTGTGGTTCGCCTGAGGCAGCGTAAGCCCCTACCGCAGTTATGGTTTGCTCACGGCGCGTGCGGCCTTCGCCATCACGGTAGACCGCTGCACTGTTTCGGCGCACTATCCGGTTGCCATCGGCGAGCGTTTGTACTGTTTCGGTGACGGCCTGTGCCGAATAGGGCGCGCCCTTCACAAGCTTGCCGTCGATGCTCATCTCAGACGAAACGAACACAAAGGTGTTGTCGCCTTGACCGCCGATGGTTGCTGCTCCCCCCGCGCCGGTGACGAATGTGAAAGACTGCCCCCCGGCCCGAGAGACCCTTTCCCGGGTTTCTTGCGCGGCGACGCCGGCTACACTTGCCAGCAGAGAAACTGCGCAGATGATCGTAACGAGCATTCTTCTTCTTTGAGTTGTCATAATGGTCCTCTCTTTCAAAGTTGTTTCATAAATCACAGTCGAGACAGAGGCCGCGCGTTCCTGCGTAGCGCCCCATCTGCAGTCGCCTCGCATCGGTCCGCGAGGATGGGCGCCCACGCAGGGACGCCCCTTCAAATCTTTAGCGAACAAAGCGAATCGCGCGCGCAAGTCCGTCGTTGCCGACTATCACATCAGCTTTGATCCGCTCGTCGGCGCGTTCCATGTTCATGGGTAACCCGTATGAGATGAGCGCGGATCGCGGAAGCTCTACGCGCACAACTTGTCCGCTGTCTGATTGAGGCAAGCTATCTCTATTCATCAGCCGAATGAAATCCGTCGCTATCTCGGCATCGCTGCCTGACTCATCGAATTTGTCTGCGGCACGTTTTGATTGACTGGCGGCGTTCCGGATCCGGCCCGGCGTCCCCTTCACAGGACTCGGAGTTCGAATAACCGCCAGCTTCTGATCGTCCTTCGCGGGTGAAGGTGACGGCCTGGGTGCAGCGAGCAGTTCCCTGGGGGGAACAGGAACCGCGTTGTCCGTGCCTTCAGCTTTTCGTTCGACTGGTGGTTGTGCGTCGCGAGATCGGGACGCACTCAGCGAGAGCAACATCACTAGGGCGGCCACCGCTGCCGCGCCAACCGCCACATACGCCCATCGGCGTGCTGCAAATCTCGCGGTGACGAACGCCGGCGCAGGCTTAGCCGAATGTTGCTCACGAAAGGCCGCCAGCACCGCGGTCTCAAGTAACATTGGAGCTTGCTCAGCGGCAGTCGCTGCGGCTACCGCTCGCAACCCGGTTGTTAGCGACCGCTCAGCTGCGAGCCGCATCCCACAACACGCGCACGATTCTGCGTGCGAGAGCGCCTGCTGGCGCAAAGAAGCATCCATCATCTGGCCTCTTGCCAGATCGTTAATCATACCTTCCAGATCGTGACAGTTCATGCGAAGCACCTCGCCGGTTTGACTTCCTCTGAAGAGGAGTTTCGATCACGCGCAGCGCGGACTCGCTCTACTAAAAGCGCACGCGCTCTGTGAAGGCGTGATCGCACAGTACCAACTGCGCAGCCAATTACACTGGCCGCTTCCACGTAGCTCATCTCGTGCAGCTCACAAAGCACAATTGCCTCCCGATAGTGCGCAGGCAATACCAAAATCGAATGACGCAGCTCCTGTATCGTTTCGTTTCGCGTCAGGTCGCCGAGCGGATCACCTTCGGCGATCATTGCTGCGCAAGTACCGACGGCGTCTTCAGCCGAGTCCGCCAGTTGAACAAACAAGCGGTCTTGCTCGATCCTTCGCAAAACATGATTGCGTGCGATCCCATAGAGGTACGCAGCTAACGAGCCTCTGTTCGGATCAAACCGGCCGGCTTCACGCATCAGAACGATAAAGACTTCCTGGGTCACGTCCTCGGCCACAGTTTGAGACCCGCTCATATGAAGCGCGAACCTGTAGACACCGCCTTGCCGCCGCCGGTACAGCATCGTGAACGCGTCTTCATCTCCGGCCACCACGAGCCGCAGCAGGTCCAGATCACTGGTAGTCATCGGCAAAGTCATCGTCTGTCTGTGAAGGCCAGCTGCGCCTGCTGACATTATTGATTCACGCGAGCCGGTTGGAAAGTTCCAAAAGGTGGGAAAGAAGAGTCCCGCGCTCGAACGGCTTGGGAACCGTGGCGGCAGCGCCCTGCGCTCTGTCAGTCCGAAGGATGGATTTGCAGTGCGCCGCCCTCGGTCAACATCTTCGCCAGCCGTGCGACCAGCGACGCGTTGATCTCGTGATGCTGCCGCAAGCTTGCTGACATAGCGCGGATCCAGAGCGCCGCTGGTGAGCAGCCTACGACGTTACTAACCGAGGGTGACGCACTCCAAGTCTCGCCGCTATTACTTCTCAGCAGGCTTCTCGCCCTCGGCTGGCTTCTTCGCAACGGGTTTTGGAGGAGGAGGAGGCTTAGGCGTCCAGAAGTCACCTCCCGTCTTTGCCCACTCCTTCGGCACGTAGCTCATCCTCGGGCTGAACGCGTAGATGGACGTCTCAGTGCTGATGACCGAATCAGCCAGCAGCTTCTGCCGCTTTCTGGCGTTCTCTTCGCCCAGCGCTTCCTGGACCGCCCTGCCAACGGCGGGATTCGGGTCCAGCTCGGCGAGCGACTTCCGCGGAGTAAAGATCAGATAGGTTCCGCCCGGCATGCCCGCCGTCACCGAGTAGAGCACGCTGTGGGCGTTGGGATTCGCCTTCTTCACAGCTTCGGCAATCAGCTTCCTCGCTTCCTGGTATTCCTGATCGTGGCCGGGCCGCACTCGCACGGTCGTCACCGAGAAGTAACGCATTTGTGAAACGTCAAAGTTGCCCCCGTAGGTCAACGCTTCATTCAGAACGCAGAGGATGCTTCGCTGGCCGGTTCGGAACTCGGCATCCATTCCGTCCAAACGCTCGAAGTCGGCGGTCAACTGCGTGGCCTTATCCATGTTCTGACGATCCTTCTCAAGCGCCGCAAACGAATCGTAGGCGCTCATGAACCAGGCGTCGCTTCCGCCCGCTGCCGCCGTCATCGCCAGGTAGTTGACCGGCCACTTGGCTTTCTGAAACGCGCGGACGTAGCCGGTTTCGAGCTTCTCGTGCGCGGCGCCGCGTCCCGCCTTGATCTCTTCGCGAAAGATCGAGAGGACCTTCGGGGGCCCCATTGGCGCAGATTGCTGAGCTGCCGCTTGAAGCGTGGTTGAAAGGAACACACACATTGCAAACACGAATAATAGACTCTTCTTCATACACATCCTCCTTCCTATCTTTCTATTCAAAGTTGAACGTGACTAACTCACTGTTTCTTTTCTTCGTTTTTGGCTGGTGCTGCCTTCTTAGCCGGTGCAGGTCCGGGACTCGAGATCGGTTTCAGCGTCCAGTAACCAGGATCGGCGTCCACCCATTCCTTGAACACGTAGCTCAGTTGTGGACTGAAGGCGTAGATGCTGACGTCGTTGAACACGATCGAGTCGCTCGAAAGGCTGGCGATTTTCTTCGTGCCGCTCTCGCCCAGCGCGTCCTGATAAGCCTTTCCATGCGGCTGCGGCGACAGCCCGTCTGCCTCGGCGAGAGATTTCCACGGGATCAGCACTATGTATGTCCCGGTCTGTGCGCCTCCCGTCACCTGATAGACCGCCATGTGCTCATCCACCTTTGCTTTCTCGTGCGCGGCGGTCATGATCTTGCGCGCTTCTTCGAATTCGCTCGTGCGACCGGGTCTCACACGAATGGTCTCGACTCTCATGAAACGCGAATGCGCAATGTCGGCACTAGCGTTGTAGCTGAGGTCCGCGCGCAACCGCGCTACCATATCTCGCTGGGCCGAGTGGTAGTCCTCTCCTATGTGACGCGTTCGATCAAAGTCGGCTTTGTAGGTCTCGCCGATTTTGTCGAGGTCTTGCTGGGCTTTGCCAAACGCCGCCATTGAATCGAAGCCCCAGAAGTACGTCACTTCGTTTTCGTTTCCAGCTACTGGGACCAGCGCCAGGCGGTGATGCGGCGACTTCGCCTTGGCCCAGATTCGGACGGTAGCGTTTGCTTCCTTCGAGTGCGCTTCCATCATTCCGGTCTTGATGTCTTCGCGCACGATCTGAAGCACCGGGGGCGGTCCGGGCGGGCCCGTCTGAGCAGCCGCCTGAAGGCCGAACAAGCAAACCACGCACATCGCAAACAAGAATCTCTTTTTCATCGTCACCCTCCTTCGGGTTGTTTGGAATAAAGTTGAAAGGAAACACAGAATCGCATCCGAATCGCAGCGTTTCCAGCTCCCACGGTTGTTATGTGCAGAGTCCTCGATGCTGCCCGGTTAATCCTTGACCCCGACGGATCGAGAAATGATTAGTGCGTCTGCTGTGCGAACACCCAGGAGCCGGGCTTCAGCGGGAATGACTAATGGGTCTACAGCGGGCGGGATTATATCACCAGGTCTGCTTATCGCAGCTTGGCTTCTTCGTTATTCGAAAGTCCCCTTTCTACAGATCAAAGTCGAACCCGCTGTGTCCGGTTGCTCTGGAACTGCGAAGATCTAATCACTTGCAAGTGTCCAGCGCTCGCCGTTTCAGCGCAAGTGAACCGGCGACGACGGGCTTCAGACGAATGTTCCCACCGTTGACGAGAGCATGAGTCAGGCCTCGTATACATGTGTGCTAAAGAGCTTGTCGTAGAGGCCCTGTTTCTGGTCGTCGAATAGCGGCCAGAGGTAAAGAAGAAAGCACAGATTCCCCATCACGGCTTTAACAAGCTCGCGCAGGAAGGCCTTGCCGAATCCGAGCGGCATGCCCGATGGGTCGAGCACTTTTATCTTCATCCATCGCTTTCCTAGCGTCGCGCCGTCTCGGCCGAGCAGATAAGTGTTGTACAGCCATACGATCATCGCGCCGATGAATATCACCGCATAGCCAAGCAGGATCATGCCGACAAACGCACCCGCCGCCTCATCACGTAAGCGGCCGCTTGAATCCGTGGATGACGCCGCGCCTACCATAGCTATCGCTAATAGAATCCAACCGGGCACTGTCCCAAGCGTTACAATTATCCCATCAAGCAGCGCTGCGGCGAACCTTTTCCCTACGCTCGCATAGGCGGTCTGAGGCGGCATTCCATAACCGCCCGGCTGCGCTGCGTATCCCGACGGCGGTGCTCCATAGCCGCCCTGCGGATATCCCTCGTATGACATAATCCTTTCCTCCCTTTTGCTGGAATGCTATTCGAGTGGCCGGAGGCCCGCCTGAGCGCGTCTTAGGATTTCATGATTTCGGGGAAGGGCCTTATTATAGCGGCGTGATTATATCCAGCGAGCCCTGCTGCCGCAAACGCTTTTCGGACGCCGCGCACTTACGCGTGGGTCGGTTTCCACTAGCCCAGGCGTTTACGCCTGGGTTGCGTGTGGGGATGGATTAGGTTAGCCCCGTTCACGGGGCTTCCCACGCAGCTTTAGCTTTTGGAGTGTCGAATTCCTGACACGAAGAATTGCCTGAAGGAGAAACCAAAGCCCGGTGAACCGGGCTCTCTGATCGGCCGGCACGCGTGACCCAGGGTTGAACGCCTGGGCTAATCCAAAAACTGCCGTCGGTATCATTCAGGTCTTCACACGGTCTCTTCAAGACCGTTGTCCATGAGAGTCAGAAGTCCTAAGCTAAACTCCAACCAACTCGGCCCTTCGCAAACCAAGAAAACTATTGTCTGTATGGCGTTTTGCTTTATCCTACCCGAGAAGCAGCCTCGCGACCGCGGGGCACGGCCACACCTTTGACTTGCCCCTATAGTGCCTACGGTGTAGAGGGAACCTGCTCCCTTCATAGCCACAAGTCCCACTCTTAAGAGCCTCTTGCAAAACCCATTCAATCTGATGGTTTTTGTAAAAGGGAAAAGAC
>JBBPIH010000072.1:0-31232 GCA_038040455.1 Acidobacteriota bacterium | reverse complement strand
CTCTTACAAATCGGTTATGACCTCGAAACCGGAGAGTTTTGCAAGAGGCTCTCAAAACTGAAGTTTCAAATCTCACACTGCAATCTCAAAATCAAATCTGCAGAAATCTGAAATTGAATTGAGATCTGAAATCTCTTTGTCGACGCCCTTACGACCCTCGATCGCTAGGAACAGTCTATCAATCCAGGGCGTATCATCAGTAGCTGCCGCGTTGACATTCAGAGTAAGATTCAAAGCAGGAGTAATAGCCATGTCCAGCAAGCTTGATGAACTGAGGCGGCGAGCCGAACAAGCCGCTCGCCAGATCGACGAGAAGTTCGAGATCAAGTCCAAGCTCGATAAGGGCGCGCGCGCAACTACAGACGCGCTGCGCAAGGGCGCCGAGGTCGCTTCCTCAACCATCGACTCCGCGCGCGAGGAAGTCTCAAGACTCGACCGCGAACACAAGGTCAGGGAGCGAGTTAGCGACAGCGCCCGCCGCGCCGCTGGCGCCGCCGAGGACGCGTTGCGGCGTTCTGGCATTAAGGACAAAGCGTCTGAGGCCGCGAGCGACGCCTCCCAAAAAGCCAGCGAAGTTTTTGGCGATGCAAAGGAAACAGCATCCGACCTCTTCGGCGATGCCCGGCGCTACTACGAGAACGCAAGCGGAGCTGCTCGCGCGAGCGTGTCTGCCGCGCGGCTGCCATCCTCGGTCCTCAGCACCCTCGCGAGCGCGCGCCGGTGGGCGAAGAAGAACCCCGGCAAGGCTGCCGCAGTTTCACTCGCGTTTATCGCCGGCGCTCGCGCGGGATCGGCATTCTCGTCGCTTGATGTAGTGCTGCTCGGTGCCGGTGGCGCCGGCAACTGGTTCTTCCATTCTGCGATTGCTCCTTATGGTTTGAGGAAGTTATCCCAAAAGTACGAGGCTTACTTGAATCGCCAGGAAGAACTCATCCGAGACGGCAAGCTCACAGCGGCCGAACGCGATCGAGTCAAGTTTCAGCGGGATGCGGCGAAGTACGTCGGCGCTCCATTGCTCGGTGCATTCAGCGTAGCAGCAGGCGCAGGGCTGGTCTTCGAAGCCTTCACCGGGGGCGCGGTCGCGGGTTTTCCCATCAACATTGTGCTCGGAGGCAACCCGATGCTCTCGAGCATCTGGTTATTCGGCAACGGGCTGGTTTGTTTCTATAACGGATACAAGTTCTTCATGATGGCGCTCGGTGATCAAGAAGACGTCGCCCGCGTGGTGCGTGACATCAAAGGACTTCTGCCAGCGGAAGTTGCATAGACTTTCAGAGCCTAAATCTATGCCACCTCCGCGGACGCAAGTATCCGTCGCGCTACTCGGCTTCGGCAACGTGGGCCGCGCATTCGCTAGTTACGTTGACGCCACTGATGCGCTCCCGATACGCATACATGTCAGGGCAGTTGCCGACAGCAGCGGTGCCCTCTTCTTGAATCAGGGCTCAACTATCGAGCGCGTGATTGCTCACAAAGAGTCGGGTCGCTCCCTGCGCGAATACGCACCGAGCGAACCGATCCTCGGCACGGACGAGTTCGTTCGCGCGCTCCCATCGGCGGGAGTCTCAATTTTGGTTGAATCGCTCCCAACAAGCATCACCAGCGGGCAACCCGCGCTTGATTGGATCGCTGCCGCGCTCGCGCAAGGCACGAGCGTTGTCACGGTGGACAAGGGCCCGCTCGTTCACGGCTTCGGCGCGCTCAAGGAGGCGGTGCGGAAGGGCGCCGCGCGGCTTGGCTACAGCGGGACGACGGGTGTCAGCATGCCCGATGAACTCGCTACGGATCGAGTTCTGGAAATACGTGGTGTGTTGAACGGGACAACCAACTATGTCTTGAGCGAGATGCAGCAGCATGACAGGTCCTTTGATGAAGCTCTCGCCACAGCTCAAGCTGAAGGCATCGCCGAGCCTGACCCCTCTCTAGATCTGCAGGGATGGGACACCGCGGCGAAGATCTTGATCCTGGCAAACTCGCTGATGGGGGCGGATGCTCATCTCGCAGAGGTGTCGCGTACGGGCATCGGCTTACAAACTGAATCGCTGATTAGAATCGCGCGTGAAAGCGGTCGTGTCGTTCGACTGGTTGGACGCGCGCGGATATGGCAAGGACGAGTGCGGGTCAGCGTCGCGCCGAAACTGGTGGGACCCGATTCCCCATTTTATTCGGTGTCGGGCACGTCCAAAGCGGCGATGTTCCGAACAGAACGCCAGGGCGAGGTGTTGGCGCTGGCTCGATCAGGCCGCGACGCTATTTCGCAGACGATAGTAGATGACATCGCGAGGATGTCCAAGAACTGAGACCCGATTAAGCCCGATGAAGGCGTCAACGCAAAGTCGCAAGGATGCAAGGGCGCAAAAAAGGGTGACTTAGCTATTCGGCGTCTGTTACCTCTGGGTAGAGATCCTCAAACGACAACTGAGGGCTCGGTTCTTTCTCCTCGTCTGAGTGACTGCCATCGGAAGAATGAGAAGCGGATTGCGGGCGCAATGCCTTTTGCACTTCGCGCAGGTTGAATCGAATTAACCTGTCGGTAAGAAGCACTGCGGGGATGCGGCCCGCGCGGCGAAGGCGATGGATGGTTGCTTCGCTAACCTGCAACACTTCGGCTAGCTGACGGGCAGTCAAGTAGTCGGCGCGTTTGTCCCTTGGCTGTTCCGGCGCATCAGGTTCGCCGGCTTTCGCGTGTGGTTTTTGTCGCTCTCCTGGCACTTATTTCTTCACCGGTTCAAGTGAAAATGCTAGAGGTACAGCCTCCGACTCGTTCACATCGACCACTTTGGTTTCCGGCTTGTAGCCGCTAAGTGTGGCCGTGACCTGGTATCTCGCGCGAGCAGCCGGTACCCGAAACGCGAACTCACCGCGTCTGTTGCTCGTGTAGCTCCTCGAAAATGAAGGGACGCGCTTACGGTCTTTCTCTTCATCGGCAGTGGGCACTCGCGCGAGCTTCAGGTGCACGCCGGCCAGCGAAGCGCCGTTCGCCTCGAACACCGCCCCGCGGATGAGCGACGTGCGTTGGCCAGCCTTTGCGAGCCGTATCGTCTTGACGGTGGTCTCTTTGCCTTCCTCGACTTGTTGCATCTGGACCAGCGTTCCCCCCTGATAACCTTCGGCGTCGAAGCTCACCGTGTAGTCGTCCGGCTCGAGCTCGAAAGAATAATTTCCCGCTTCGTCCGTCTTTGTTTCTTTGAGTGATCGGTCGCGGCTCCGCATTGCCCGCACTTCGGCGGAAGGGATCGGCTTGCCCTTCTCGTTTTCGATCTTGCCTTTGAGAGCACCCGTCCTTTGCGGAACGGCAGAAGCGCCAGCCAGAGAGCAAAACACAATAAGAGCGCTTATGAATACCCTGTTCATCACGCTTTTCCTTTAACATGCAATCGGGATTAGCGATTCGTTGAGTGATTCTGATTTTGCGGTTGTGGTCTGGGAAAAGTCAACTTGCAGTTGGGTGGTCAGTGGTCAGTGGTCAGTGGTCAGTGGTCAGTTGGTCAGTGGTCAGTGGTCAGTGGTCAGTGGTCAGTGGTTAGTGGTCAGTGGTCAGTGGCCAGTGGTCACTGACCACTGACCACCACATTGAGGCCCCGACCGCGATTCCCTATGATCTCATCGACGGGCGAAATGAGAGTAATCGGCGGAATTCATCGTGGCAGAAGGTTGCGCACTATTGGGGGGCTGGCGGTGCGGCCCACCTCGGACCGCTTGCGAGAAAGGTTGTTCAACATCCTCGCTCCTCGGATCCAGGGCAGCCGCTTCCTGGACATCTGCGCAGGCTCGGGAGCCGTCGGCATTGAAGCGCTCAGCCGTGGCGCCAGTGAAGTGACGTTCATCGAACGCTCGCGCCGCGCTTGCGCAGTGATCGAGGCCAACCTCGCCTCGCTTGGGATCGCGCAAGCGACAATCATCAACCAGAACGCTGCGGTCTCGCTCAAGCAGCTCGATCAGGAGACTACACAATTCGACATAGCTTTCTTCGATCCGCCATACGCATCCGAGATCTACACTCAGGTAATGAATCAACTCAGTTCGGGCAATCTGCTGACGGCCGAGGCCCTGGTCATCGTCGAGCACCGAGTGAAGACTCCGCCAGGACCGGACTGCGGCAAGCTGCGAATCTTTCGCGAAGTCAAACAGGGCGAATCAGCGCTTGCGTTTTATGAGATATCCCCAGTTTGAGCCTGCGCGGGTGGCTAAGGGTGGCCAGTCTGTCGGTGTCACCGAAGCAGCTCGGTTGCGAAGAGGGTGCCGCGGAGAGCCCCGTACAACCAGCGCCTAAGGATACTGGCTACTGACCTCTTTCCATGCTAGTATCGCTCGCCTTAATGCGATGTTCGTGCTATCAGAAATCCCCAGGAGATAACCGCTGATGCGCCGCGCAATTTACCCGGGGTCATTCGATCCCATAACGAAAGGTCACCTGGACATCATCGAACGATCGGCCATGCTTTTCGATGAAGTCATCGTCGCTCTGCTCCTCAACGTAGAAAAGCAACCAATGTTCACGACCGACGAGCGCGTCGAGATGATCCGCGAGGTGATACCCTCGGGCAACGTGCGAGTCGGCACGTTCGAAGGGTTGCTAGTCCACTTTGCTGTCCAGCAGCAAGCGCAATTTGTGGTTCGAGGTATTCGCGCCATTTCCGATTACGAATACGAACTTCAGATGGCACTGATGAACCGGCGGATCGAGCCCAACGTGGAAACCGTCTTCTTGATGGCCGGAGAAGCTTACTCATACATAAGCTCGCGGCTGATCAAGGAAGTCTTCAAGCTGGGTGGCTCGATTCACGGGCTGGTGCCTGAATCGGTGGAGCGTCGAATGAGCCAGAAGTTTAAAAGAAATCCGTGATGATGATGCATGATGCGTGAAGCATGATGCTTGATGCGTGATGCGGGAAACTGTTTGGGAAGGATCGATGGGAAGGATCACAGGTTGGGAAGGGTGGTTTACCCCCGCTCCCTTTCTGAACGCCTCGCCAAAGTTTGAAGAAAAAGCGGGGGTAAACCACCCTTCCCAACCTGTGATCCTTCGTATGGAACTCTTGAATTTGAGCTTCACGCATCACGTATCACGTATCACGTAGGAACTAGATGAGCCGAGCACCATTCAAAGAATCAATCTACGTTTCCGAAATGGAAGTCTCTTCGACGCTGGCCGTGTTGATGGAAGCGGAGCGGCTTCGAACCGAAGGCGTCGATCTGATCGACCTCGGAGCCGGAGAGCCCGACTTCCCTACCCCGCGCAACATCAAAGACGCCGGCGAGAAAGCCATCGAAAACGATTTCACCCGTTACACTGCTACCAACGGAATCGCTCCGCTGCGCAAAGCGATCACCGAAATGATGTGCCGCGACTTCGGCGCAAGCTATGATCCATCCCAGGTGTTGGTCACCATGGGGGGCAAACAGGCCCTCTTCAATGCGATGGCAACGCTGCTCAACCCGGGCGATGAAGTGCTGATACCCTCGCCTTATTGGGTCACGTTTCCTGAGATCGCAAAGTTCTTCCGCGCGGCTCCCGTCTTCATCGATACTGAACCGAATGAATTTCTGTTGACGGCGCGCGCGGTGAGCAGCGCCATTGGACCGCGCACGCGGCTGCTGATCATCAACTCTCCGAACAACCCGACCGGCCGCATCATTCCGCCCGCCGAGTTTCGCAAGATCGTGGAGGTCGCCGCTGCCAACGACGTCTGGGTGATCAGCGATGAGTGCTATCTTTACTTTGCTTATCCTCCCGCGGCGCCTTTTACTGCCGGTCAGTTGCCGGAAGAGTTGCGCTCGCTCGTGATGATCTGTGGGTCATTCTCGAAAACTCACGCGATGACCGGCTGGCGATTGGGCTTCGGGCTCGGGCCCAAGCCGTGGATCCAGTCTATGCTCAAGGTGCAAAGCCATTCGACCTCGAATGCCAATTCGATGACGCAGAAGGCCGCAGTCGAAGCTGCGATTGGCCCGCAGGACGCTGTGCGCTCGATGATCGGCGAGTACAGGAGACGCCGGGACTGGGTGGTTCCGGCGCTCAATGAGATAGACGGGATCGAATGCGCGATGCCTGAAGGCGCATTCTACGTGATGCCAAATGTGAAGCAGTTGCTGGGCGGGCGTGTGCGAGACTCGATCGAGTTTTCAAAGCTTTTACTCGACGATGCTCGTGTAGTCGTGACTGCGGGCTCAGCCTTCGGGATGGAAGGCTACGTCAGAATCTCGTACGCTAATTCCCTCGAAGCCATTCAAGAGGGCGTGCGGAGAATTGCCAAAGTGGCAAGGGTGTTGGGCAAAACATAGTTTTCCAACGCAGCCAAGCGGCGTCGCCTACTCCGGCCCGCAGACGCTTTCTGTAGCGTCGACGCCACACGAATCTATGCAAGAAACAGTTTCTGATTGACGCCCAGCCACACCCGCGATCAGCCGGTGTGGGTGTGCATAAACGCGTAGCGCTCGTTGCTGCTTGCCCTCTACAAACCACAAACCTGGCAGTTCAGAACTTCGTGATGCTGATGTCCTGGTCGCCTTCTGCTCTGAATCTCATGAAGAAAAAGACGGCAAAGCAGATGAGCGCAACAAGTAAGGTGCCCCCACCCAGGATCAGGTTCGTTCTTTCGGTTGCGTTGTTCGGCTGGTACAGATACTGATACATAAACCAGGACCCTGCCCCAAGGCCGATCACTCCCACAAGCAAAAGCAAATTCTTCATGGCCCCTCCAGTTAGAGACAAAGCCTCAGACTATAGGTTTCAACTGCGGTGCGCGTGGATTTCTACTGCCTGCGAATCCGATTATACACGAAATTCATTTCTGTCAAGAACCCGTCCTGTCAGATTCCTCGAGACCGGCCCATACATCGGTCAACCCGAGGATTGGTAAATCCGGGTTTGGCAAAGCCAAACAAACAGAATGGTTTCTGTTTCCTGGTTTCTGGTTGGCGCCGAGATCAGTTGGGAAGCCCGAAGTCATCGATTCAAACGCTCATATCACCTTTCGTAGACGGCCGCTCCCACGACCGGAATTCACGGGCGCTGAAAAAGCGAAGGGCTCCGACTCTCCTGGATCATTTCACAAGCGATGTCGTAGACCTCGCCGGTCGAGACGCGCGCGCGGGAAGAGCCCTTCGCGATTCGATGGGCCCGTAATGACGCAGGCGTGGCGGAGATCGCATCGGCCACCTCGATGACCGGAGTATTTAGCTCTGAGGCAATCCGGGCTATCGCTGCTTCATCGGTGATAACGATGCTCGCGCGAGCAATTGCCGCCACCAGCTCATGCGCACGCGGCTCGGCGAGCTTGATTGCGCCCGGCGGCAGAAGAGCACTCACGGCGCCCGTGAACGCGCGGTCCGAAGGCTCATCGACCGCAATTATTCGCGCGCCAAGATTGTTCGCGAGCCTCGTTCCAATCTCTCCAAACGCGGCGACCGGCCAGCCGCCCCGGCTCTCTGGATTCGAAGCGTAAAGCAGGGCTATCAACTCCCCGCCGCGTGACCCGCTGCTCGCAAGGCGGTGCTCAAATCGCGCGTCCTCTTCGGCCGGCAGCGTGATCCCAAGCCGCGCATCGTTCATCTCGATGCCTGCCTGTTGCAACACGTTGGCGTGGTTTGAAGAAACTGAGTGGCCTGTCGAGCTGCGCAATCCGCCAAGATCCAAGAGCATCCCGATTGCGCCAGGAAGTTTCGAGGGCGTAAAGGTGCGCGCTCGCACTACCAGTCGCGAGACGATTTGTGTTTCGAGCCGAGGTGAAAAATCCAGCACCAGATCGAAGTTGAAACGTCGCGAGCGCCTGACCAGGCTCAGCAGCCTCTTCAGCCCACCGGCATGTCCCCGGTCCTGGACCTTGATGACACCGAGGCTAATAGTTTCATCTACGTACCCGCTGGCCGTCAGCAATTCGCAAAGTCCGTTCGCAGCAGCAGCGACGAGAAGTGTTTTCGGATATGAAGTCCTGAGCGCTCTCATCGCAGGCACCAGTGAAAGCGACTGCCCGAATGGCGACATGGCTATTGCCAGAATCGAGTGCGCAGGGTAAGGCATGAACGGGAAAATTATACAGCTTGATTCTCTGACGCGTCAGCGCGAGTGGCGGCCGTCGCGATCCGACAACGCGAACCTGATTGCAGCCGGTTGAGGCTAGTTGAGCCTAGACTTGCGCAGCCTTGTACTCCTGTAACACGATAGGACTTTGTTTTCAGGAGCGATACTTGGTCACAACCGGATTTCAGGCATTGTTGCTGGCAACCGCGGATCACGGAAAGATATTGCTCGCGCTGTTTATTGTACTGCTTGCTGCCAAGCTTGCGGCCGAGCTGTTCGAGAGAATCCGCCAGCCTGCCGTGGTCGGCGAAATACTTGCCGGGATAGTCATCGGTCCATCGGTGTTCCAACTGGTGCAGCCCACCGATGTGCTGGACGCGCTTGCCGAGATCGGGGTGATCTTTTTGCTTTTCACGGTCGGGCTTGAGACTCGCCCGAGCGATATTTTCAAGGTTGGCCGGACCGCAACGGTTGTGGCAGTGCTTGGAGTAGTCGTGCCGTTCGTCGCGGGTTGGGCACTGCTCTCACTGTGGCCCGGATATTCGTGGATTGAAGCGATTTTCATTGGCGCGGCTATGGTCGCGACCTCAGTTGGCATAACCGCGCGTGTGCTGTCCGGCATGGGGTTGATCACAGCGGAAGCCAGCCGGGTGATCATTGCTGCAGCGGTGATAGACGACGTGATTGGGCTGCTGGTGCTGGCAGTAGTGAGCAGCCTGGCCCAGGGGAGCGTCAACTATCTCCATATCGGACTAATCGCGGCTCTGGCTATCGGATTCACGGTGTTGGTCGTCGCGTTCGGCTCGCGCGTCGTCAAGCGGGTCAAACAGCCTGTTCGGAACTTAAAGATCGATCATTCGCTGCTGATCTTTGCGTTGGTGCTCTGCTTCGGACTGGCGGCTGTCGCCAGCCTGATCGGGATCGCAGGAATCATCGGTGCGTTTTTGGCAGGAGTCGCGCTGTCCGAAGCTACCGACGGAACCAGGCTGCATCAGCAGTCACAGACGCTTACCGAGTTCACCACGCCCTTCTTTCTTGTGACCATCGGGATGAAGCTCAACCTGGCGATATTCCTTTCATCAGAGGTCGTGGTGCTCTCAGCCGTGGTCACCGTGTTGGCGATTCTGACCAAACTCATCGGCTGCGGATTGGGCGCCGCAGGGATGGGCCGGAGACGCGCGATTCAGGTTGGCGTCGGGATGATTCCGCGCGGCGAGGTCGGCATCGTCGTCGCGCAGATAGGCGTGGCGATGGCAGCGGTTGGCGAGGCAGTGTACGGAGTCGTGCTGGCGATGGCAGTAATAACAACCCTGGTGGCTCCGCCCTTCATCAAGCTCGCGTTCGCAGGCGAGCAGTCCGCGCCCCAACCGGACGAGTACGATGCGGAGCTTCAAGACGAAATACGTTGAATGCGTGATACGTGAAGTAGCACAGACTTTAGTCTGTGTAAAGGAGCTCGCCAGTCTGTTGGTAAACAGAGGAGCACGAGGTTGAATCACGGATTAGTCGAGAGGCTAAAATGAAACGAAGAACGTATGGGCTAGTCGTCGGATCGTTGCTGACAGGACTGGCGGGGCTCGCTTTCGACGCCATACGCGCGCACGTCAGTGGGCTCCGAGCCAGGGAAGAGTCACTTCACAACAAAAAAACAGGATAGGGGGAACGGCTATGACGGAAGCAGCGGCCCAGTTCGGGCTATCGAGTATCGGACAAATTTCGGTAAACATTCACGACGTGAAGAAGGCGATCGCATTCTATCGCGACACGCTTGGAATGAAGTTCCTGTTCGATACCGGCCACATGGCTTTCTTCGATTGCGGCGGCATCCGGCTCATGCTCTCCACCCCGGAGAAGCCGGAGTACGATCATCCGGGTTCGTTCATTTACTATCGAGTTCCGGACATCAACCGCGCGTATGAGCTTCTTTTGTCGCGCGGCGTGCACTTTGAAGAGAAGCCCACCTTCGTCGCGCGGCTTGCTGACCACGATCTGTGGATGGCTTTTTTCCGCGACGTCGACAACAATCCGCTGGTATTGATGAGCGAAGTGCCGCGGGCCTGATCACGAAAACTTCGATCGCTAGGCGCCGGCATCGTTCTGAAGTTTGAAGAACACTTCGAGCGCCACCTGGTATTCGATCTGGCCGTCACGGACAGCGCCCCGTTGCTCGCGGACCTCGAACCAACGTAGCTCGCGGATGGTTTGTTTTGCGCGGTCGACCGCGACCTCAATCGCCTTGCTGAAGCTTTCGTTCGACGTGCCGACGATTCTTATGCCTTTGAAAACATCGTTAGCCATTGTCGCTCCTCTCGCTGAGTTGATGGTCATAAGTTAGCACAACGCATGAACAGTAACGAGCCGTGATGCGTAATCCGTGAAACGCGATGCTGATGCGTGAAACTGTTTGGAGAGGATCTATGGGAAGGATCACAGGTTGGGAAGGGTGGTTTACCCCCGCTCTTTCTTTCAACTTTGGCAGAGGAGACTCAGCAGGGAGCGGGGGTAAACCGCCCTTCCCAACCTGTGATCTTTAGCACGGCGTCTTGACCTTTCGACATCACGCATCAGCCTCGCGCATCATTTATTTGCCACCCCTCTGTACATCTCTCCAAGGACCCGCGGCGTGTCGGGCAACTGATAGCGATCGAGCACGGTCATCTCCAGACCCGCCCCTCTGATGAGCTGATCGATCGGTCGATTCATATTGCAGCCGCATGCAATCAGCTTCTGAATCGGATTGAAGAAGTCCTGGCGTTTCGCGACTCGCGGATCGTCGCTGCGGCCGTGCTCGAGGAAGGCGTACCGTCCATCGGGCTTAAGCACGCGACGGATCTCTGCGAGTGCCGAGCCGACGTCGCGTATCGAGCAAAGAGTAAACGTAGTAACGACACCATCAAACGCCTCGTCTTCGAAAGCAAGTCGTCCGCCCGCGTCGAGCTTGATGCGCTCGACGGGAACGCGGGCTTCGGCGATTCTCTTCTCGACTCTCTTCGGAAGCATGCGCTCAGTGTCCAGGGCGGTCAGCCGAGTCACTTGAGCCGGATAGAAAGGAAGGTTCAACCCCGTTCCAAATCCAATTTCGAGCACGTGTCCGCGCAATGGAGCGAGTGCTTCCCGGCGTTGCTCCTGGAGCATCGCGCTTCCCAGAGACCAGTCAAGTAAACGCGGAAAGATGTAGTTTGAATAAAGATGCATGGGGATTTTAGATTTTGGATCTCGCCTGATAGTTCAGAGAATCGGTCCCTGCACTGACTACAATCCAAAATCGAAAATCAAAAACCTATCGCCTGGATGCTTTCAGTTTCTGCGCAAGCATCCACGAAAATATCTCGGGCTCCGCGTAGGCTTTGTCCCATGAGTTATGCCCGACAGCTTCATACTCATCGTAGCGAACATTGCCACCAGCCGCCTTCAACGCTTCAACCATCTTCCGAGACTCCGAGACAGGCACCGCCAGGTCCGCGCCGCCATGAAAGACCCACACAGGAGTCTTATCAACCTTGGCAGCGACTGCGCTGTACGGGTCCGAAGCGGTCGTGGGAGGTGTTGCTTCCTTTGGGAGAGAGAGGCCAGGCGGGGGACGAACTCCTCCGCACACGATCGCAAGCGCCGCGAACCGGTCCGGGTTGTTGGCTGCGATCGCCCACGAGCCGTAGCCGCCCATCGAGAGACCCGTAAGATATGTTCTTTCTGAGTCGCAGTTGAATTCCGCGACCGTCTGGTCGAGCGCTTTCAATGCTTGAGCTTGCATATCGGGCTCGCTCCACCACCGATTCCTTGGGCATTGGGGAAGCACAACCACAAACGGAAAGCTTTCCTGCTGGCGCACAATCGCCGGACCGATGCCGACTCTGGTCTGAGCCAGGTTATCGTCGCCGCGCTCGCCCGCGCCATGAAGAAAAAGAATCACCGGCGACTTCTTTTTTCTACTCCAACCCTTCGGCTTGAAAACCCGAAAGTGATATTCGGTCGCCCCGATTGAGATAGCGCGATTCTGAAACATTTCATCGTCCTGTCTGGCACGCGCAGGCCACGCCAGCGACAGGGCGCCTGCCAACATTAGCATTATCACGAGTCGAGTTCCCGTCATTCGAATTCCTCCCGCGTCATCTTAACCATGCCGAGAGTTTCGACACAATGCCGAGAGAGTTACTAATAGCCAAGCCGCTTTTTCAACGTCCGAACGCGATCGCGAGCTACCGGCAGCTCGGTCCGCTTCTCGTCCTTTAAACGCACGACGACTCCGCCCGAGAACCACGAGTGAACCTCCTGAACGTGATCGAGGTTAAGCAACGTCGAGCGATGAATGCGAATGAACTTATTGGGATCGAGCTTTTGCTCGAGTTCGGAAATCGTCGAGTCGACGACAAAACTCTTGTTGGAGGTCACGGCGTAGGTAAGCTTGTCCTTAGCCACGAAATGAGTCACCCGCGAAAGCTCGATGAACTGAACGCGGTCACCGCTCCGCGAAGCAACCTTATCCGCATAGCCTGGTGCGCCTGATCGCAATGCAGCGGCAAGCCGCTCGACTACTTCGCGGAGGTCCGGCCTCGGCGCGCTCCCGCGAAGCCGCTCGATCTTGTTAATCGCGCGATCGAGGTGCTCGGTTTCTATTGGTTTGAGGAGGTAGTCGATCGAGTTCACTTCGAACGCGCGCAGGGCATACTGATCGAACGCGGTTGTGAAAATTACCAGCGGTTGCGAGTCGAGCCGCGAGAGCAGCTCGAACCCGTTCAGCCCCGGCATCTGGATATCCAGAAAAAGAGCGTCAACAGCTTCCCTGTCAAGAAACTCGAGCGCGCCTTCCGGATCCGTAGTGCTGCCGATGACCTGGACTCGGCCGGTGGCCTTCAGCAGCCGCGCCAGTCGCTTCAACGCGAGCGGCTCGTCGTCCACAAGAAAGACACGAAGCGGAGATTGAGTCGCGTTCATACACGTGCAAGCGCCGCGGCTTCGGTGTGGGGCAGCGAGATCGTAACCGCTGTAAAGCCGTCGCGCCTCGATAACTCCAGCGCTGCCCTGTCATCAAACAGCGCCACCAATCGGGCCTGAAGGTTGTCCAGTCCGTGACCGGCCTTGATAGCATCGCCGGTGAAGCCCGGCCCGTCGTCGCGCACTTCGATGTTCACTCGCCCGCCAGCCGCGCTTGCGGTTATGCGAACTTCGCCGCCTTCACGCCGCGCCGCAATCACGTGCTTTAAGCTGTTCTCAACCAGGGTCTGCACAGAGAGCGGCGGAACGTCGATCGCTTGAAGCTCAGCCGGTACATCAATCGAGTAATGCAGCTTGTCGCCAAAGCGCGCCCTCTCGATTTCGAGATAGTCGTTGACTATCTTCACCTCGCGGCCAAGCGGCACGGTGCTGGTTTGATTCGAGTCGAGCGAGAACCGAAGCAAGGCGGCGAGCCGTTCGACCAGGCGCTCGGCCAGCTTCGGGTCCTCCTGAATCAGCGACGAAATCGAGTTGAGCGTGTTGAACAAGAAGTGAGGATGAATGCGCGACTCGAGCGATGACAGCCGCGCCTCGACGGCAAGCTTGCGCGCGCGTTCTTCCTCAAGCTCTTTCAACTGAAGCTTGCGGGTCGTGACTTCCAGGCGGTGCTTCAAACCTTCGTACAGGTACTTGGTCACACCGATGATCAGCGCGATCACGATCGCCACTACGAGTGTAGAACGGAAGTACGTCCAATAATGAGCCGCCGGAAAGATGCCGATCCTGGTCAAGATGAAGACCGCGATCAAACAACCTATAGCCGACAGAATGAGGAGCGTGCTCAGGAAGTAGAGCCAGCTCAGAGGGAACGGCTGGCGGGCGCAGCGAGGCGCTACCCGAGGCATGACAAGCGCCATTATCGTACCGCAGCAGTTGGCGTAGACGAGCGAGGTAATCAGCACGCTGACGAGCTGCGAACTGGTCATCCTGGTAGTCATTAGCCAGTTCAGCACGAGCACCGCAAACGCGGAAGAGGCGTTGACGCACAGAATCAGAACAAGCGTGCGCGCAAATGACCTTCGCTTTACGGGCTGATTCTCGATGCTGCTCATCTTAGCGCGCGATGATATCACATCAGTCTCGGTCGCGGCCGAGGCGCCGCACAGCACCGGCAAGGATGAAGCAGGCTACCCCGGCGAAGATCGCGTAGTTGAAGGCAAGGATCTGGAATGAAACGGGCAAAATCGGTTCAGGGTTCAAGGTTCGCGGTTCCGGGTTAACCCGGAACCAGGAACCCGGAACCCGAAACCGCCGGAGGCTTCGCTACTCCCACCGGAAAGTCTTCGCGGAAACAAATACGCCTACCAACAGCAAAGCTGCCAATACGATCACTTCTTTCATATGACCGCCCCAAGCTTCGCCGACCCACAGACCTCTCAGCAGCGTGACGACGTGAGTCAACGGCAACAACTGCGAATACTGCCGTATCGTCTCGGGCAGGACCTCGCGCGGGATCGTTGCCCCAGAGAGAAAGATCATCGGGTAGAAGAGCACCATTCCGGCGCCCTGTGCTGCGCGAGCCGTCGGCGCCACGCTCGCCAACACGAACCCCATTGCGAACATGCTCAACGCACTCAACGTGAATCCCGCAAACACGCTCAGCAGGCGGCCCTCGAACCGAAGCCCGTAAACCAGCTTGCCACCAATGATCAACAAGACCATGCCAAGCGCGGTCATCAGGTAGATTACGGCTACCTGCGCGCCCAGGATTGTCTGGGGCCGAAGCGGCGTCGCCTTCAATCGCTTCAGCACGCCGGTTTCACGATAAGTTGCGACCGCTATGCCGAGCGACAGCAGCGCGCTGCTGCCGATGATCATCGCGGTGTAGGCCGGCACCGATATGTCTATCGTTCCGAAGCCACCAAAGAATGACGACGGCTTGTTGCCGTAGATGCTGCCGAACAAGAACAGCATCATGAGTGGAAACGCCAGCGTGAAAAACGCCGCTATCGGCTCGCGCAAGAACAGTTTGAGTTCTATCCAGGTTAGCTTTAAGAGACTACGCATGACTGCTCTCTTCGCCGGGGATGGCCGGAAGAAACATTGCAAATTTCAAATTCCAAACTCCAAATACCTGCAGTCTGAAGTCTGAATCGGCAATATGAAATCTGAAATCTGCGATCTGCAATCTGAAATCTGAAATCTGAAATTCTCAATTCCGTTCAGCTCTCAGTCGCGGATTTCTTTCCCGGTCAACTTCAGAAACACATCTTCAAGCGTCGCTTGCTCGGTGCGAAGATCGCGAAAGGCAAATTCGTTCGCGCTGAGCGTGTTGACCACTGCGCCAATCAAGCCGTCGCCGCTGCCGTGCACGATCACCCGGCCGTCAGCTCGATCGACTCGAGTGACTCCCGCAAGAGCTTGAAGCTTTGCCTCGCAGCCTCCGTCGGCTGTGAACGTGATTCGGTTTTCCGCTCCATGACTGCGCATCAAGTCAGCCGGAGAGTCGAGCGCGACGATGCGCCCCTGATCCATGATCGCAACCCGATCACATAATCGTTCGGCTTCTTCCATGAAGTGAGTGGTGAGCACAACGGTCTTGCCTTGATCGCGGATGCCGCGCACAAGGTCCCACATCGAGCGCCGCGCCTGCGGGTCGAGCCCCGTTGTCAACTCGTCGAGAAAAATCAGCTCAGGATCGTTTAGCAGGGCGAGCGCGATGAACAGCCGCTGCTGCTGCCCACCCGACAGCTTCGCAAATGCAGTGCTCCGCTTGTCCGCAAGCCCGAGCCGATCTAGTAAGGCCCGCCAGTCAACTGTGTGATCGTAGAACGAAGCGAACAGATCAAGCGCTTCCCATACCTTTATGCGAGCAGGAAGCGCCGACTGCTGCAACTGGACTCCAATGCGCTGCCGAAGCTCGCGCTCCCCGCGCACCGGGTCCAGCCCCAGCACTTCAATGCGCCCGCCATCGGCTCGCCGAAGGCCTTCGAGGCATTCGATGGTGGTGGTCTTGCCAGCGCCGTTAGGTCCGACTACGCCGAATATTTCGCCTTCGCGAACCTCGATCGAGACGTCGTCGACCGCCACGACCGACCCGTAAACCTTGCGCAGATTCTCTGTTCGAACTGCTGTTTCCATTTTGTCTCTTTCGCAAAAGCGGGCGGGACTATCGCGCTCGCAGCTTTCATCTCTTGACGGAGGCGGGCGGGACGCCCGCGCACCCACAGGTCACTACTTGTGACATCCGGTGCAGCTCATCGGATCGGTCCCGGCCAGCGTGCCTTTCTCGAGCCAGGTTGCGGCTTGAGGCTGGCGGCCCGAGTCTTTGCACTCATTCACGATCCGCTGAAAGTAAGAGCGCGCTTTTTCGGTGTTGCCAAGTCGCACTGATCCTTCGGCGAGTCCGTACAAGAGCTCGCCGCGCGCGTGACCAGAGAGCTTAGCGAAGTACGGCTTCTGAAGATCGAGCACTCTCTCGTAGTCACCAACCCCTTTCTCTAGCAGCGCGCGTTGAGCAGTCTTGTCCTGCACGAATCGCGAAGCCGTTAACAGCGTCGCGCCGCGCGGGATCAGCACGCCTACGTTTCTCGGTTCAAGCTCGACCGCGCGGTCCATCTCTTTCAAGCCGCGGTCCCACAGGTCGGTGCCTTTTCGAAAGTCGGCTCTCTGAAATGCTTGTCCGGCGATGAACACAAGTCCGCCGCCGTGCCAGACCAGCGCCTCGGAGTGATTGGGATTCTTCGCGAGAGTGTCTTCGCAGACTTTCATCCCGCGTTCGAGCGCCGCTTGATCTCCGGCGTAACCCGCGAAGAAATCCGAACGAACGAGGTAGTCGAATCGCTCGCGCGATTGAGATTGCGTCTTCGGGGTTTGCGGTTTCGCTGCCCCGGCCGGCCCGGCAGTGGTGCCGGAAGAGACGGATATCGCGGCTGCCGCAATGAAACCAGCGACAATCAATCTTTTCAGCGTCAAGGCGAATGAGCCTTCACCGCCACGAGCATCTTGCATATTCATAGTGGTCACCTCCAGCGAAAAGATTAAATGATAGTTGAAACCAAAGCGCGCGTTACCGGACGAAAGGCAGTAAAACCGGATGAAGGGCTGAAGCCTCACGACAGATCGGGAACCATCGCAGTGCACTGCTTTGGTGAAGCTCACCGCGCCTTGATCGTTAGCCCGGGCATCGGCTAACGTTTACTGGACTCACGAGCGTTTATGGGACCTCACAGCCGTTTCGGTGTGAGAGGGAGCCGAGCGTATGAAGAGACTTTCAAGCGTTGCGATACTCATTGTTTTCATAGCATCTCCGTTGAGGCTCTACGCCGACGAGGGGATGTGGACCTTTGACAACCCGCCGCGCAAGCAGTGGAAAGAGCGCTACAACTTCGAGCCGTCAGACGCGTGGCTCGAACACGCGAGGCTTGCGTCAGTGCGGTTGAACGATGGCGGCTCCGGCGCGTTCGTCTCGCATGACGGACTGATGGTGACAAATCAACATGTCGCCAGCGGTCAGCTCCAGAAAGTCTCCACCAAAGAAAAGGACTACACCAAAGAAGGCTTCTTTGCGCGAACAGACGATGAGGAACTGAAGTGCCCCGACCTCGAATGCAACGTGCTGATCTCCTACCAAGACGTGACCCCTCGCGTGCAGTCGGCCGTCAAGCCCGGCGCTTCGGACAAAGAAGCCAGCGAGCAGCGAAAAGCCGCGACCGCCGCGATTGAAAAGGAAGCAACCGAGAAGACCGCCTTGAAGTGCGATGTGATCTCGCTGTACAGCGGTGGCGAGTACTGGCTTTATCGCTTCAAGAAGTATACCGATATTAGATTGGTCTTTGCTGTCGAAGAGCAGATCGCGTTCTTCGGTGGCGACTACGACAACTTCACTTATCCACGCCATGACCTCGATGTAGCTTTCTTCCGCGCTTACGAAGACGGCAAGCCGGCGAAGACATCGCACTATTTCAAATGGTCCGCTGCCGGGCCCCGCGATGGCGACCTGGTCATCCTGGCAGGCAATCCCGGGTCGACCGCGCGACTGCTGACGCTGGCACAAATTCAGTATCAGCGCGACGTGGGGAATCCGCTTCAGAAGCAGGTCTGGACATCGCGGCGTGATGCTCTAACGCGATACGCCGAGCGGGGGGCCGAACAGGCGCGCCAGGCGGGCAGCGGAACTCGCTCGCTCAACAACTCGCTCAAGCGTTTGGTTGGCCAGCAGGAAGGCTTGATGAACCCGCGAATGATGTCGAAGAAAGAAGCCGAAGAGAAAGAGCTGCGTGACGCGGTTGAGCGACGACCCGATTTGAAAAAGGCTTATGGCGGATCGTGGGAGCAGATCGCCTCGGCTTATAGCGAGCTCCCGACAATGGCCGCGCGAATCGCCTTCTCCAATCTCACACCTTCGCGTCTGGGAACGATTGCGTCCCAACTTGTGCGCTATGCCGAGGAGATTCGCAAGCCGAACGAGAAGCGCTACGACGAGTTCCGCGACTCGAAGCTCGAGTCCTTCAAGTTCGGCTTGCTCTCGCCTGCGCCGATCTATCCGGAGATGGAAGAAGCGGTGCTTGCGGCGTGGCTCGAAGAAGGCTTGAAGACGCTCGGCCCCAATGACCCGTTCATCAAAGCCGCGCTCGCCGATTCAACGCCCGCCGAAGCTGCTCGCCGCGCGGTGCGAGAGACAAAGATTAAAGATGTAGCCTCGAGACGAGCTCTGCTTGAAGGCGGGGCCGGCGCGATAGCCGCCTCAACCGACTCGATGATCGTGCTGGCTCGGCGCGTCGAGCTGGTTACCCGCGAGCTTCGCGCATGGAACGAAGAAAAAATCCTGAACGTCGAAGCGAGCGGCGGCGAGAAGCTCGCCAAGGCGCGATTCGCGGTTTACGGTAAGAACTTACCGCCCGACGCGAATTTCAACCTGCGAATCAGCTACGGTCGCGTGTTGGGCTACGAGGAAGACACGACGCTTGTGCCGTACAAGACGACGTTCTTCGGGTTGTACGATCGCGCTCGGAGCTTCGATGAGAAGCCGCCTTACGATCTGCCGAAGCGCTATCGTGAAGGCAAGGACAAGCTTGACCTCGCGACGCCGCTCAACTTCGTCTACACGGCGGACACGATCGGCGGGAACTCAGGCAGCCCGGTAATCAATCGTAATGCTGAGCTGGTGGGCTTGAACTTCGACAGCAACATTCAGAAGCTGCCGAATCGCTACTGGTACGTTGACGAGAGCGAAGGCGGCCGCGCGATCGGGGTTCACAGCGCGTCAATCATCGAGGCGATTAGAAAACTTTACGGCGCGGACAGGCTCGTCAAAGAAGTGCTTGGCCAGTAGCAATCGTCGGGCCTTTCCGGGACACCTTCTTTTACCCGCAAAGGTCCAAACAATTCAACCAATGTGTGGTATCACCTCGTCCCTAACGCGATGAGTGATGGAACGCTCGCGAGCGAACTCTCCGTTAAGCTTCGGCTTGATTGCGAAACTTTAGGCGCGCCGGTCTGCGAGGTGCTTTTCGATGCAGGCCAGAAGTTCTGAAAGCTCGAAAGGCTTTGTCAGAAAATCGTCCGCGCCGTACTGCTGGAGCGCTTCCCACTTGTAGTTCCTCTTCGTGTAGACAGCCGTCAGCAGAATCACCTTCGGCGGCGATTCCATCTGCTTTATCGTTTTGCATGCCAGAAAGCCGTGCATCTTTGGCATCAGTCCGTCGGCTATCACGAGATCAGGTCTTTCAGAAGCGGCTTTTTCGACGGCGCTCTGGCCGTCTTCGGCAAGCAGCACGTCGTAGCCCGCATCGGTCAATATCTTGCCAAGCACTTTTCTGAGCGGTGGGTCGTCGTCGGCTATAAGTATCTTCTTTCCTTTAGAGTGCGCGTGTTCGACGCGATGTTCAGCAACAAAAGCTGAAGCGGGCATGTTGCCGATGAATCGCAGGCAGATTCTTTCGAGGCCGCCTTTGTCAAAGTAACGGTCGCTCACGGCGGCGAGGCTTTCTCTTTTTGCGCCGCCTCTAATCACTTTGACCAAGTCGAACTCAGGCGCGGGCGTGCATAATCGAATCCGCATTCCGCGAGGCCCGACGTTTTCAGTCACAGCCTCATCGCGGCGTATGGGCTGCAGCGCTTCGTCGAGGTATTCGATTGCTACGGGCTCGGACTTCTCAACCCGAGGCTCGCGGCGGCGTTCAGCGCCCGTCCACCTCGTGCGGAACGTACCCCAGGGCTTTTCGCTCAATCCCTTCGGCGGTTTCTCTCCGAGGAATTCAAGCGCGACAATTCTGCGCCCGTCTCGCGGCGGGTCAACCCTCCGCACCAGAGCGTAGACGTTGTAATCGGGGTCAAGCCCGCTATGACTCCTCAACTCAAACGGGAGCGGCAACGAAAGATGAACGACCGTGCGATGACGCACGCGGCGGCGCAGCCGGAGCATAGACCCGTTGCGGCTCACGTCAATAGTTTCGGTCATCTCACTCCACTCGCCCGTCGTGCGGTCATAGCCGTTCACGCGAACAGGCAAAGCGAGCTTCAACCGTTCTATTTTGCGGCGGTTGTCTGCGGACTGATTGCTCGCCGCCAAGTGAGTTGATTCGTGCCGTTGCGCTTGCGCTGCAGATGATTGCTGTTCGGCCTTCTTGAGCGCCGGCGGTTTGGGTTCTTGAGATCCGCCATTGCCGCTGTGCGCCGGCGTTTGATGTTCGAGCGCGCCGCTATTGACGCCGATGAACTTGTCGTATTCGATCCTTCGGGAGGAGCTGTTCAGTATAGTGCAGGCGACTGTGACTTGCTGAAACGCCCTATCAATTCGCTTTTGCATCTCCGCTGAAACCAAGGCTGTGCTTTTGTGAAAGAGCGGATTCAGCACTCCTACAACGCGTTGATGCGCTCTTAGTATCTCTTCCGCAGTCGCGTTCGGGCGCACGCCAAGCGCGTCATAGTAAGTCTCAGCGTTATCAACAAGCCCTACAACTCGTTCGAGCCGCTTGTAGTAAGCATTCGGAGCAACACGGTTTGTCTTGAGTTTACTGATTTTGTCCTGTCCCATCTGGTCGTCCTTATTGTCGGCAAAGAACGCGCCGTTGCTTTGCCAAGGAGCTGTATTCGAGCGGGAAGCTTGAGACTGAGAGACAGACATCCCTATTATCGGCCTTTATCTGAATGCGTCAACGGTATTTCATATGCGAGGCCATCCCGAGACCTGGCTCGAGGACGAACCTAACCCTGCTTGCGCTTAATCAATCGCGAGTCGGACTTTCGCTCAAGGATTTCCGCTCGGCATACGAGCTGACTTATGATGTAGTCCTCAAATGACTAGCAGCAGTTTGTTTGGAACCGCGCGAGCGCTATTGCGGCAGATGCTTGGGCCGCAAGCGCAGTTTCGCGAAGGTCAATGGCAAGCCATCGACGCCATCGTTAGACGCCGTGGCCGAGTGCTCGTTGTTCAACGCACAGGCTGGGGCAAGAGTCTCGTCTACTTCCTTTCGACAAAACTTCTGCGTGAGCAAGGCGCAGGGCCTACGATTCTCGTCAGCCCGCTGCTGTCGCTGATGCGCAATCAGATCGAAGCGGCCTCGCGCATCGGCGTTCGCGCATTGACTATCAACAGCTCGAACCGCGCCGAATGGGATGTTGCCGAAGCCGCGCTTGCCAAAGACTCCTGCGACATCCTGTTGATCTCGCCAGAACGTTTGGGCAACGATCGCTTCATGCGCTCGGTGCTTCCGGGCGTGTCGGGCCGGGCCGGATTGTTCGTAGTCGATGAGGTCCACTGCATATCGGATTGGGGACATGACTTCAGACCCGACTACCGGCGCATAATCCGCGTTCTGCAGAGCTTGCCCGCGGAGATTCCGGTACTCGGCACAACAGCCACCGCCAACGATCGGGTTGTTGCTGACGTTCAGCAGCAGCTCGGACCGGAGCTGGTCGTGTTGCGCGGCCCGCTCGCACGCGCGTCGTTGCGGCTTCAAAACATCGTGCTCACAAGTCAGGCTGAACGGCTGGCCTGGCTCGCCGAAAACATCCAGAAGTTCAAAGGCAGCGGCATCATCTATTGTTTGACTGTCGCCGATGTAGAACGCGTCACCAATTGGCTCAAGTTGCAAGGCATCACCGCCGAGGCCTATCACGCGGGCGACGACGCGAAGATCGACCGCCAGGCCCTCGAACAGGCTCTGCTCGAGAACGAACTTAAAGCGCTGGTTGCCACGGTCGCGCTCGGCATGGGATTTGACAAACCCAACCTGGCGTTCGTGATTCATTTTCAGCGCCCTGGTTCGGTCGTCGCTTACTATCAACAAGTCGGACGAGCTGGACGCGCAGTCGATCGCGCGTATGGAATACTGCTGAGCGGAAGCGAAGACGACGACATCCAGCGTTACTTCATCGAGAGCGCATTCCCTCCGCCTGAAACGATGACATCGATACTCGATGCGCTGAGTGCAGGCAAAGGGCTTTCGATCAACGACCTGCTCGCGCGTGTGAACGTCTCGCGCTCGATGGCTGACCGGGCGTTGAAACTGCTCGAAATCGATGGCGCAGTTGAAATCAAATTCGACAAAAAGGTCCGCTACTTTCGCACGTCGAATCCCTGGCAGCCGGACATCGAACGAACAAATCGGATCACCGCCTTGCGAAGGGCCGAACTCACCCAGATGCAGACGTACGTCGCTCATCGCGGTTGCCTGATGGAGTTTCTAGCTCGCGCGCTGGATGATCCTGAAGCAACTACCTGCGGCGTATGCGCCAACTGCCAGGGGCGTGGCTTTAGCGCCGACACAACAACGGAATTGGTGAAGCAAGCCGCGGAGTTTCTTGGGCGAGTCGACATCGTGCTCGAACCGAGGAAACGGTGGCCTCAAGATATCTCTCTCTCGGAGACCTCGGTCATCCCCGCTGAATTGCGCAACGCGCCCGGCCGCTCGCTTTGTTACTACGGCGACGCTGGATGGGGCCGGCTGGTGCGCGAAGGCAAGTATGAGCACGGCCGACTCGACGATCAATTGGTAGATGCCGCGGCGCGATTGATTCGCGAGCGCTGGCAGCCCGAGCCGTTTCCGGAATGGATCACGGCGATACCCTCGCGACGCCATCCGGTGCTAGTGTATGATTTCGCGTCCCGGTTGGCGGAGTCGCTGGGCATTCCATTCGTCGCCGCTCTCGTTCGAACATCGGAAGCGGCCGAACAAAAACTGATGGCCAACAGCTCGATGCAAGCGCGCAACGTTGCGGGTACACTAAACACGATCAAAGAGGTGCCGGCCGGCGCGGTCCTGTTGATTGATGACATAATCGATTCAGGCTGGACGTTGACGCTCGCGGGATGGCTGCTGCGAGAGACGGGCAGCGGCGTTGTTCATCCCTTTACTCTGGCTCGCGCGACAGCGCGCAAGACTTGACCATGAAACTCAGCAACGACTCATTCGCACTATTTCTCCTCTGTTCGCACCTCGGTCTGCCCGACGAGCCCGATGCGAAGCCGCTCAGCGGTCGAGAATGGAACCATCTTGAACAGAAGCTCGCAGCCACCTCTTTCAACGTAGCGGAACTGCCAGGTTCGAGCGCTCAGCATATCAAATCGACTCTTCAGATCGGGGACGACGAAGCCGCGCGGCTTGCGGGCTTGCTGGACCGAGGCAGCGTGATGGAGCAGGAAGTCGAGCGGCTGGCGGAGCTTGGCATCTGGATCATCACGCGATTGGATGAACACCACCCGCCTCGGCTCACGGAGCGATTGAAGGGCGCCGCGCCAGTCATACTCTACGGCGCGGGAAGCGCGCGATTACTGAGCCGGCGCGGGCTGGCGGTAGTCGGTTCTCGCAACATCGATCAGCGCGGCTTCGCGTTGACTGAGTTCATCGGCAACGCGTGTGCCGAGTCGAAGCTTATAGTTTACTCAGGCGGCGCGCGTGGCGTAGATAAGACAGCGATGGGCGCGGCGCTCGCAGCAGGCGGCAGTGCAGCAGGCTTGCTCGCCGACAGCCTGGAAAAAGCTGTCCGAGCCGTCGACGCCCGAACGGCTATCGAAGAAGGACAGCTCGTGCTGGCGACGCCTTACTCGCCGCAGGCGAATTTCAACGTCGGCATGGCGATGGCCCGCAACAAACTGATTTACGCGCTGTCGGATTTTGCGCTAATCATCGCGAGCGACGCAGAGAAAGGCGGCACGTGGGCAGGCGCTGAAGAAGCGCTCAAGGCCGGAGCGATTCCCGTCTTCGTAGTCGAGGGACCCAACGTGCCCGATGGAAATCGACTGTTGATCAAACGCGGCGCGATTCCCTTCCCGGATTCGTTTGACGACTCGCCGTCGGCGCTCGGGGACTGGCTTCAAGAACACGCGCCGGTCAACGAGCCTGTGGCTGTGCAGGGCAGTTTGTTTTAGCCAGATGAGGAAACCGACCGCCACTAAGACACCAAGGCTCAAAGCAGCACGAAGGCCTAGCTTCGTCAGACTTTGTGCCTTCGAGTCTTCGTGGCGATACAGGGAACCAGAGTGTCGATGAGCAACTCGGAAGCAATCACCAACGCGGCCCGGAAACGCAACGCGCCGCTGCTTGATCAATACCGCAGCGAAGTGATCGAGCTCGAGCCCAGGTACCTTCTCCAGATGGCTCATCTCACGACGCCGGCTACGGTGTGGAAGTACGTCGAGAGCGCGGTCACAAAATCGAAAGCCAACCTGGTGATGCTCGATCTGGAAGACTCGATCCCGCGCAACAACCCGGAGCTTCTCGAACAGGGACGAGCCCACGTGATCCGGGCGTTCAACGAGTTGAGCTGGGGGTCAAGGCTTCGCTTCTTTCGCCCGCGCGGACTCGAACTCGATCCCGGCCATTCCGACATCGCGGTCATCGTCGAGGCAGCGGGCTCGAAGCTCGATGGCTTGATCTATCCCAAGATCGAAAGCGCCGACGAGGTTCGCTCGATCGACGAGACGCTGACGGCGTTGGAAGATGCGCTCGATCTTCCGCGTGGCGGCATCCGAATCGAAGCGTTGATCGAGTCGGCTTCGGCTGAAGAGAACGTCTTCGAGATCGCGCGCGCGTCGCGGCGGCTGGTCGGGCTGGTCTTCGGGTCGTATGACTACTGGGCGAGCCTGGGGATGGGAGCTTCGAGCTACCGAGCGGATCATCCGCTAATCGCGCAGGCTCGTGGGCGCGTCGTCAAAGCCGCCGCGTCGGTAGGCATTCCAGCGATCGCGGAGATGACGACGAACTATCCGACTCGCGACAAGAGCGACGAAGAACGCCGAGCCGCGATGGAAGAGTTTCGCAGCGACGCGTTGCTCGCGCGTGACTTCGGTTTCGCGGGAAAGTGGACCGGCATTCCCGATCAGACCGAGATGGCGGTCGAGATCTTCCAGACGCCCGATGAAGAGATCGAACGCGCAATAAACGAAGCGAAGCAGTTTCTAGAAGCTGAAGCGTCGGGCCGCGGGGCTACGATGATTGATGGTAAGATGGCCGATCGGGCAACGGATCGTTTGAATCGCAACACGCTGAAGAAGGCTTATGCGATGGGACGGTTGAATGACGATCTGGCGAGGCAGCTAAGCGTGATCTAGTCCAGCCAGCAATCGACGCGACTATTGGGCGCTGGTTCAGTTCGTCTGCCGGGGAAGAGGAACCATTACCGACTATTGCGACCACTTTAAGAATGTAGGCCAATTTTGGTACAGTGCGAGGTGGTCTCCATTAATCAGGCCCTCGCTGTTCAAGAGAAGGATGACATCGTTTTGTTCTGGATTTGCTCGCACGCAGAGTACGACCACTTTGTCGGGCAGTTAGACCGGACAAGGATTCCGCAGGGCTGCCTACTTAAGGTGCGCACCCTACACTCATATGGAGGTGTTTCGTGAAAAGAATATTTCTGCTTGGCTTCTCAGTGGTTGTCATCATCTTCGGGTTTGAGCGACAGTCGCAAACCCAAATAACGCCCCAGAACGCTCTTCAAGCAACCGACTCATGGCTCAACTCTCTCGACTCGGGCCAACCCGCGACGAAGGTTAAGCTCGTCGAGGAGGCTGGGCTACGCGCCGCCTCCGCAAAAGCGATCAAGCTCGTCCAGCATTCGCAGGTCGTCTGGTACAAGAAGCAGACTTGCACCTCCTGCCATCACCAACTGCTTCCCGAAATCCCGATCAAGCTGGCTCGGGAGCGCGGAGTGCCCATCAATGAGACCATCGCTCGGGACACGACCGCGGCGGCCTTCGCTTATCTAAAAGACCTTGATTCGGTGGTCCAGGGTTACGATTACATCGACGTGTTGTTCGACGGCTGGGCGCTATACGCAGCCCACGTAGCAGGTGTCGGCCCAAACCTGACGACTGCCGCTTCCGCCCAGTTCATCGCCTCTCGCCAACTCACCGATGGCAGTTGGCCCACAATGGACAACCGCCCGCCACAATCCCACAGCCAATTCACGACTACAGCCGTCTGCGCCCAGGCCGTGAGACGTTACCTGCCCGAGCAGTTCAAGGAAGAAAAGGAATCCCGCGTTCGCCGAGCTCGAGAGTGGCTGCTCAAGGCGCAACCCCGAACGACTGAGGACGCAACTTTTCGATTACTTGGCCTGCTTTGGACAGGCGCAGACGCGAACGCCCGCCAGAAGGCGGCCCGACAAATTCTGGCTGAACAGCGGGGAGATGGCGGCTGGGCCCAGTTGCCCACGTTGGCCAGCGACTCCTATGCGACCGGTGAAGTCTTGTTTGCGTTGCACGAAGGGGCCGGACTCCCAACCGGCGACGCGGCATATCAACGCGGCGTGAGATTCCTCCTGCAATCCCAAGAGGCGGACGGCTCCTGGCGAGTCAAGTCGCGCCTCAATCCGCCCGCTCCGGTGAGCCCGCCATTCGTCAACGTGGAGTTTCCCCCGTTTCAGCACGACCAGTTCATCTCGATGATGGGAACGACCTGGGCCGCTACCGCATTGCTGCAAGCAATCCCGGCGCGAGCAGGAAAAGACTTGATAAGACCCGCGCTGGCTGCTCTCCAGCCCGCCGAGCAAGCCGAGTGGGTGAAGGTCGCGCTGACCGGCAGCGCCGCCGATTTGAAGAAACTTCTCGACGGCGGAATGAAACCCGACGCCAAGACTGCCGAGGGGACCACAGCCCTGATGCTTGCGGCTCGCAGTCTTGAGAAGGTAAAACTTCTTCTCGATCGCGGCGCAGACGTGAATGCCCGCGCTGCGACGGGTCTCACCCCGCTGATGGTCGCAGCGCGGTACCGAGGGAACACGGAGGTCGTTCGGCTGCTGCTGAAGAAAGGGGCCAAGCCGAACGCGGAGAAAGGAATTGAGGTCCGTAACGACGCATCCGCGCTGTTCTTTGCTGTTATGGCGGGCGATGTCCAAACGGTCGCGGTGCTCCTCGACGCGGGCGCCAGACTCGAAGACCGAATGAAAGTGATTGGGACCTTCGTGATCAGCCCGTTGGCCTTCGCGACATTCGAAGACGACGCGGCCCTGGTTGAGTACTTGATCGAGAGAGGCGCGGACCCGAATGAATTGGACGCTGACAGAATCTCGATCCTGGGGTTGGCGACAATCGGTAATCATACAGCCACGGTTCAAGCGCTGCTCAGGCTGGGTGCGAAGGTGAACCACGTTGACAACTACGGCATGACGCCTCTCCTGTACGCCGCGTCGATAAACTACGGGGATACGGCCGTGCTTGAAAAGCTGATCGCTGCAGGCGCCGACCTGAAGGCAAAAACCAAGGAGGGTCTCACGGCTCTCGATCTGGCGAAGAGTTACAATCACGAAACTATGGCGGACCTGTTGGCCCGGAAGACGGCAGCGCGCTGAGGGTTTCGCGCTAGCCACACGCACCAAGTCATACTCAGAGCCATGCGCTCGAGTCCCCAAAAGGGTCGCGTGATCTTCACCGCCAGCCCGACTCACGCCGGTCGCATTGCGAGGCTTGAGAAGTAATACTCGACGTCAGGCGACTACGCGGTGGCGTCTGGAGATGACTATGAAAAGGGTTCTTGCGGTACTTCTTTTTTGTGTGATGCCAGTTCTGCTCCTGGCTCACCCGAAACAGAATAGACAACCCAGGCCGCTTATGTTCACCCACGTCACCGTCATTGACGCTACCGGCGCGCCCGCGAACTCCGATATGACTGTGATGATCTTCGGTGACCGCATCACCGAGCTTGGCAAAACTCGGGAAGTCCGCTTACCGAAGGATGCACAAGTGGTGGACGCGACTGGCAAGTTCCTGATACCAGGGCTGTGGGACATGCACGTTCACTGGTATCTCAAAAACTACCTTCCGCTCTTCATCGCCAACGGGGTCACCGGAGTAAGGATAATGTGGGGCCTGCAACTCCACAATCAGTGGCGGAAAGAGATCGAGACCGGAACCCTGCTCGGCCCGCGCTTTGTCATTGCCAGCTCGATTGTAGATGGACCCAATCCAGTGTGGCCCGGCTCGGTTTCCGTCAGCAACGAGGCGGAGGCTCGGCAGGCGGTAATAAAGGCCAAACGGGACGGCGCCGACTTCATCAAGGTTTACAGCCGCCTTTCCAGAGAAGCCTTCCTTGCCATTGCAGATGAGACGAAGAAGCAGGGACTCCCGTTTGCGGGGCACGTTCCCCAGTCTGTTACGCCGGCTCAGGCATCAGATGCCGGGCAGAAGAGCATCGAGCACCTGACAGGCATCCTCACTGCGTGCTCCTCTCGCGAAGAGGAATTGGCCAAGAGGAGGGAGGACGCCGCTGCGAATCTGGCCAGCGGGCAGAGAACTCCCAGCCCGGCAAACTCTCGGTCTCTGACCCGGTTGATGCTTGAGACCTTCAACGCGGAGAAGGCTGCAGACCTGTTCGCACGGCTGAAGCGCAATCAAACCTGGCAATGCCCAACGCTGACGGTTCTGCGAAGCACAGCATCCCTCGACGATCCCAACTTAGGAAGCGATCCCAGGCTCAAGTACATGCCTCCCTCGATGAGGACCCAATGGGATCCTACAAAAGATTTCCGCTTCAAACAGAGGACCGCCGAAGACTTCGAGTTGGCGAGATTGGTGTACAAGAGGCAAGTTGAGGTCGTCGGCGCAATGCGGCGCGCAGGCGTTGAGTTCCTGGCCGGCACTGATGCGCTCAATCCCTACTGCTTTCCGGGCTTCAGTCTGCACGACGAGCTTGTGCTGCTGGTCAACGCAGGTCTCACTCCAATGGAAGCCCTGCAAGCCGCCACTCTCAACCCCGCGCGCTTCCTCGGGAAGGAGAAGGAACTTGGCACGGTCGAGAAGGGCAAGGTCGCAGATCTTGTTTTGCTTGAAGCAAATCCGCTTAAAGACATTCGCAATACCCAAAAGATCAATGCCGTAACGATTCGCGGCAAACTAATTCCCAAATCGGAGCTGGAGCAAATGCTGGCTACAGTCGAAGCCGCCAACAGAAAGTGAGTCGATCCGCAATGGCGGAACTGAAAACGAAACCAAATACCCAGAGTGTCGAGACGTTCCTAAACGGCATCGCCGATGAACAGCGACGCAAGGATTGCTTCCGTGTTTTGGAAATCATGAAAGCCGAGACCAAAGCTGAGCCGGCGATGTGGGGAACGAGCATCGTCGGGTTTGGGTGCTATAAGTACAAGTACGAAAGCGGAACCAAGGGCGAATGGTTCCTGGCAGGCTTCTCGCCGCGCAAACGAGACCTGACCTTGTACATAATGTCGGGACTCGAGCGGTATCCCGCGCTGTTGAAAAAGCTGGGAAAACACAAGACGGGGAAATCCTGCTTGTACATAAGGAGGCTTGAGGACGTAAATTTGCCAACGCTGAAGCAACTGATCAAGCAATCCGTCGCGGACCTTGCAAGAACGAAAAAACAACAGGGTCTATGAGCGGCCGGTCATCAGCAGATCGCCGAATAGGTTTATGGTCGGCTTCAGCGTGGTCTTTCTTGGAGCGGCTTATCTCTGCATTGTGAGTTCCTTTGCGCCTTTGCGAGAACTTTGCGCACTTTGCGCGAACCCGGCAGTGCCGCTGGAACAAGATGCCCGATAGAGTGATTGAGCCAAAATACGGGCGATTGCTCGAAGACTTCAAGGTCGGTGACGTCTACCATCACCCCTGGGAAGTCACCATTGACGACGGAATGCTCGCGATGTTCGCGGCTTCGTTTCTCGATCCGAATCCGCTCTACTCAAGCCGCCGCTTTGCTCGAGACCTCGGCTTCCACGATCGTGTAGTCCATCCACTCGTGCTGTTGAACCTCGCACTGAGTTTCACCGTCCACGATATTTCTGAACAAGCGATCGCGCATCTGGCTTACATTGATTTGAAGTTTCCCAATGCGGCTTATTCGGGCGATGCGCTTTCGGTCCATTCGGAGATTCTCGGCGTCCGAGTGTCCGAATCGAAGCCCGATCGCGGCGTGGTGCATCTTCGAACCACCGGAGTCAATCAAGACGGCGTTGTGGTAGTAACACTCGAACGCAAGGCTTTGATCCCAACCGGTAAGCTCGAAGGCCGGGCGCATCCAGAGCGGGTCCGAGGCGCCACTGAGACAACCGAGTCAGGGAGCGACTCTTCGAGCTCGGAAGCGGATAGCGAAGAACACAGACTGAAGTCTGCGCCACAAGAACTCGGGGGCGAGATCAAGACCCCTGCGTGGCCCGGTCGGCCGCGAGGCTTATTTGAAGACTTCGATGAAGGCGACGTGATCCTTCACAGCATCGGCCACACCGTCGGTGAAAGCGAGCACATGCAGTTGACGATTCTCACTCGCAACAGTCACCCGCTGCACTTCGACGAAGTCTACTGCCGCGAGCACAGCTTCACGAAGACTCGCGTCGTCGAAGGCGGATTAGTGTTCGCGTGGGCGGCTTCGCTTGCGAGCCGGGACACTACGGCGAATGGGCTGTGGGAGCTCGGGTATGACAGCGGTAGTCATCCCGCACCGGTGCTTGCCGGAGACACGCTCTACGCCGCATCGCGAGTAATTGATAAGCGTGACCACAACCAACAGGCGGGAATTGTTCGCTTCAAGCTGATCGCAGTTAAGAACGAGACTCCGAGCAGCTTGATTCGACGAGGTGTTGATCTCTTCGAAGGCAAGTTTGATCAACGAGTCTTCGAGATAGAACGAGCGGTCCTCCTTCCGAAGCGCGCCTGGTGACTTGTAACAGCCGTTTCGCTGGCGATCAAATGGGTACGAAATCGGTGCGAATCCATCAAAGCCGCGTCATCCGTGGTCGATGAGATCGTAAGAATCGCATTGCCGGCGCCGCATAGACCATCTATGAAGCGGCAGTTGGTGTCAAGAATTAAATGGACACA
>JBBPIH010000071.1:27083-32352 GCA_038040455.1 Acidobacteriota bacterium | reverse complement strand
GCAAGCTAAAGCTTGTACTCTGAACTCGCTTGTACTCTGAACTCGCTACGCCTCACTTTTCACTCGTTCGTTGAAGCGAGCCATTGCCCGTTCCACGCCTTCGGTCAAAATCATCTCCACCGCGTCGGCGGCCCGATCAACTGCTTCGTCCAACTCCTCGCGGTCACGTTTTCGGATGGGCGAAAGCACAAAACTCGAAAGATCATCGACCGGATGATCGGGCTTGACGCCGAGTCTCACTCGCGCGAAGTCCTGAGTGCCCAACCTTTCAATTATCGACTTGAGGCCCTTCTGTCCGCCCGCGCTTCCTCGCGCCCGCACTCGAATCATCCCGAACGGAAGCGCGACATCGTCGCTAGCCACGATCAGATTTGCGGGCTGCCCTTCGCCGTAGCGGTCGAGCAAGGGCCGAACCGCATCGCCGCTCAAGTTCATGTACGTCTGTGGCTTTGCAAGAAACACTCGCTGGCCGGCCAGCGTGACCTCCGCCACCTTCGCGCTCGACTCGGGGCGAAAGCGGCGGCCACCCGCTCGCTCAAACAATCTGTCAATGAGCATAAACCCGAGATTATGCCGGGTCATGTCGTACTCTCGCCCCGGATTCCCGAGCCCGACTATCAGCTTCATAAAAACAGTGGTCGGTGGTCAGTGGTTAGTGGCCAGCAATAGTCTGCACGAACTGGCCACTGACCACTGGCCACTGACCACTATTCTTCGTCGGCCTTGCCCTTCTTAATCACTTCCGGCTCGGCTGCGGCGGGGGCCTCGCCCTCAGGAACCGCAACGGCAGGCGCAACCTCTTCGACCATACGAGGCGCCAGCACGCCGGCGACTATCTGATGTTCGTCAAAAACAAGCAACTTGACCTTTTCGCGATCATAGACCAGGTCCGCCACAGTCACGTGGTCGCCTATCTGAAGGTTCGACACGTCGACGGTCAGGTGCTCCGGTATATCGCCCGGCAGGCACTCGACTTCGATCTCGCGAAGTTGAAGCTCGAGTATGCCGCCCTCGCTCTTGACGCCGGGGGGCTCGCCGATTGTTTCAACCGAAACGTTCACGCGCGTCGTCGTGGTCATCGATAACCGCAACAAATCTGCGTGAAGCAAGCGGCCCTTGACCGGATCGATTTGATAGTCCTTGATGATCACGTTGGCGGGTTCGCTATCGCTTTGCGGGAGCGCGAGCTTGAAGATGGTGTTGTGACCCGAGCCCGAGCGAAGTATGGTCGCGATCTCTTTCGCGCTAACCGCTACCGCCACCGCGGCTCCGCCTTCGCCATAGACGGCCGCAGGAATCATACCTTGCGCACGCAGTCTGCGACTCGGACCCTTGCCCACTCCCTCGCGGGCGCTTGCATTGATCGTTATGTCCTTAATCATTTCCTTAGACTCCATCGAAGTAGCATAGACTTTAGCCTGTGTCCCGTGGCTCAGATGAAAGAGCGACTACAGGACACAGACTAAAGTCTATGCAACTTCATATAAACAACCTGCTCACTGACGTCTCGTCGTGTATCGAAAGTATAGCTTCAGCCAGCAGCTTCGCCACGCTCAAACACTTGATCTTCGCCGACCCACAAGCACGGCCGTCTGGAATCGTGTTCGTAACCACCAGTTGCTCGATAGGCGACTTTTCGATTCTCTGAACGGCGGGTCCGCTCAGCACCGCGTGCGTAGCCGAAGCAAAGACGGATTTCGCACCATTGTCCTTGAGCGCTTCGGCTGCTTTCACCAGCGTTCCTGCGGTGTCGACCATGTCGTCTACAATCAGCGCCGTGCGTCCCTGCACCTCGCCGATAACGTTGAGCACTTCAACTTCTCCCATCCGCTCGTAATCGCGGCGCTTGTCGATTATCGCCAGCTCTGCGTCCAAACGCTTCGCATAAGCCCGCGCGCGTTCCACGCCTCCCGCATCAGGAGCGACCACTGTGAGGTTCGGCAACTCCAACGCTTGAAAGTGTCCGACCAACACCGGCGCCGCGAACAAGTGGTCAGCCGGTATGTCAAAGAACCCTTGAATCTGACCTGCGTGCAGATCGAACAACAGCACCCGGTCCGCGCCCGCTTCAGTTATCAGGTTGGCGAGGAGCTTCGACGAGATCGGAACTCGCGGCCGGTCCTTGCGATCCTTGCGCGCGTAGCCGTAGTACGGAATGACCGCCGTGATCCGCTTCGCCGACGAGCGCCTGAACGCGTCGAGCATGATGAGCAGCTCCATCGCGTTCGAATCGACCGGCGGGCAGGTCGGTTGGACGAGGAAGCAATCCTCGCCGCGCACGTTCTCCGAAATCTGAAAATTGAACTCGCCGTCGGAGAAGCGCCCAACATTAGCCTTGCCGATTTCGATCCCCAGGTGATGGCAAATCTCTTCAGCAAGCGGCCGGTTCGCGTTTCCTGAAAAGACTTTTATGTTCACACTGCCTCCACAAAAAGTACGGTTCCGGGTTTCGGGTTCAGAGTTCCGAGTCCACCCCGGAACCCTGAACCAGGAACCTCAAACCAATGTCTTGGCTGGGGAGGGAGGATTCGAACCTCCGAATGGCGGCTCCAAAGGCCGCTGCCTTACCGCTTGGCGACTCCCCAGTATTAAGCTGACAGGGATTATTCTTCGAAGTCGCCGCGTTAATGATAAAGCCAACCAATCGGTATTGTCTTATGGCTTCGACCCGCCAAATTATGCTCATCGGAAGATCGTGGCGTGATACTCCTGCCTGTCAACCGTGCTGACTCGCTGTGCCCAGTAGCCGAGCGCATGCATCTCAGACTCAGCTCGCTCGGTCGCCTGCGAATTATCAAAGACCCCAAAGACAGTTGCGCCGCTGCCGGACATCTGAGCGTGACTTGCGCCGAGGCTGAAGAGCCTGCGTTTTACTTCCGCGATTTCTGGGTGAGCGGCGAGCACGGCGTCTTCAAGATCGTTTCTCGCCACGAGCGGTAGCCCACTGATGCCTTTAGCGGCTAGTAAAGCAAGAGGTATATTAAAAGTCCCTTCAGACCTTGTCAACCGCGAAAGCATTTCGTATGCGTCGCGAGATGATACAGCAAAGCCGGGATTCACGAGCAGTAAATGCTCGCAATCAAGTTGTTCGATCCCAGAGACCTCTTCGCCTCGCCCGACGCCGAGCGCGGTGCCTCCGATCAGAAAGAAAGACACATCTGATCCGAGCCCGGCGGCGATGCGAGTGAGTTCTCGTTCGTCGATCTCGACCTGCCACAGCTTAACCAGCGCAAGAAGGGTAACCGCAGCATTCGAAGACCCGCCGCCTAACCCGGCAGCGACCGGAATGCGCTTCTCGATCTCGATTCGCGCACCCTTCTTAGTACCCGCCGCTTCGCGAAGCATCACTGCCGCCTTGAATGCGAGATTCGTTTCGTCGCACGGGACTCGGGTGTCATCGCAAAGAACCTCGATCGGGCCATCGGTCTCGGTGATACGCAGTTGATCGTGAAGCGAAACAGTTTGATAGATCGTTTGAAGCTCGTGATAGCCGTCCTCGCGCTTGAAGAGCACGTCCAGGATCCAGTTGATTTTCGCGTAAGATTGGATCTCGATGGAGGAAGGCATTTGGTTAGGTTTTGGGTTAGTTAACGCTATCGATAAACCTCTCTGCGATGACCGATTTTGGTAACGATAACCAGCCCCTGCTGATCATTGATCGAATAAACGACTCGATAGTTCCCTTGCCTGACTCGATATTTGTCTGCTCCCGCAGCTAACTTCTCGCAGCCGGTCGGACGCGGATTGTCGGCCAAGCTATAGATACGGCTCACAATTCGTTGACGATCCTTCTTGCTGCCGACGAGATCAAGTTCCTTGGAAGCAGAAGGCTTGATTTGAATCTTATAGCTTTCCACGTCGCCTCAGCGACCGCACAACATTGTCAAAGTCGAGGTTGGGCTCCTGTGCACGACTCTGAAAAGCCTTCAGATCTTCAGCGTCCTCGGCCAGAGCCAGCCGAACCGCCTCATTGACTACCCGTGAAATCGAGCGATCCGTCGCTTCCGCCTTACGGCTGAGAGCCCGATGAAGATCACGATCAAAGTACACAGTCGCTCTTTTTGATTGACTCATAGGGTTAGAATATCTGGACGGACGCTACCCGTCAAAAGAGATCGTCCGTGGATGAGCGGGCAGCGGATCGTTAGCGGCTTGCGCCAATAAAATAGACTTGCGAAGGTGGTAGGTCGGGCCGGCGCGACCATACGGGATGTTGAGTGAACCTCGGCCGCGCCCGCTCCCGGTGCAACCGCTAGTTCGCCGGCCCACCGGAGCCTATTCGTTATTATCAACTGGAACAGGATCTCTGCGCTCACGATGCCATGCGCCTGTATGGCTCCATTCGGGGTCCGATATCACATCGAACTCTATTCGGTAGGCAGGGTGGAGAGCCTGTAGGTGCGGCAGCACATCGGACAGGTTTGAGGTGCCGCATGCAAAGCCTCTCAACACAGCGTGAGGATTCGGCCGCAGAACTATTGTTTGAGGAAAATCTCTGTGAAGTAAACCGTCCCATCCGACCCGATCCATACACCCACCGCCGTCAGCCTGAAATCAGGATCGAGGATGTTGCGTCGATGTCCCGGGCTTTCCATCCAACCGTGAAGGCTCGCGGCTACGGGGTTTATGTAGCCGTTCGAATAAGCCAGGTTCTCACCCACCATTCGCCATCTGATGTCGGCCTCGTCAACTCGCTCGCGAACGGTGCGCCCGTCGGGATCACTGTGCGAGAAGAAATCTTGTTCGGCCATTCGCCGGCTGTACTCGCGAGCCACCGACAGAAGGTCTTCGAAAAAGACGAGCCGCGGAAGCCTGCGATTCCGGCGTACGCGGTTCACTTCGTCCAGGCACTGCTGCTCGAGAGACTCGATCTCGCGAATGCGGAGGCTTGAAATCCCCGGCGTGAACTCGTCGTCACTCGACGAAGCGGGGTTACTAGCAGGGCGCTTTGGGATTGAAGTATGCGCGCTGCCGCGAGCCGCACGTCCGCCGCCCGCGACTCCCGAGCCCTTCTGTTGCGAGTACACAGGCTCACTCGCGCACGGCACAAGGGCCAACACAGCCACTGCGATGAAAAGGATTACGCCAACCTTGCTTCGCATAGTTAGATGGAGGAGAAAAGGGTCTTCACAGGATCACAGGTCGGGAAGGGTGGGGTGGCCCCCCCCCTTGGGATTTGGGGATGTTTTAATTGGAGGAATTGAGGGGGGAATACACCCATACCGACCAGTTTTAGAGCTGTGTTTATATGAAAGACACAATAGCGGGT
>JBBPIH010000071.1:0-27073 GCA_038040455.1 Acidobacteriota bacterium | reverse complement strand
CCCCCCCCTTTTGCTTTTTCTTACTTTTTATTGTGCCACAACGCGGGGGCCCCCCCCCCCCTTCCCGACCTGTGATCCCTCTGTGTTTCTAGCTACTCCTCATTCCCTGGTCCCCTGAGACTTATTGCTCAACACTTCTTACTTCTTCCCCAACTTCTCCTTAATCTTCTTTATCTCATCCGGCTCGGTCGAAAGCTTCAGCGCATCTTCCCACTTTGCACGAGCCTTTTCCGTCTGTCCCTGTTTCTTGTAGAGATCACCCAGATGATCGTGAATCGTCGCCGAGCGCTGCTGATAGATGACTGCTTGCTCCAGGTACTTTTGTGCCTCGGCGAGCTTGCCCTGTCTATAAAGCAACCATCCGAGTGAATCCAGAAAAGACCCGTTCGTAGGCTCGATGTTCACCGCGCGGCGTATCAGCGCTTCCGCCTCCGCCAGCCGCTCGTTGCGGTCAGCAAGAAAGTAGCCGAGGTTGTTCAGAACGGTCGCATTGTCCGGATCAATCTCGAGCGCCTTCTTCAAGGTCGCCTCCGACTCTTTGTATTTTTTCTCCCGATCCTGAACGCTAGCCAGGGTCACCAGCGGACCGACATCGTTCGGCTCCAGCGCGACTGCTTTGCGGGCGCTCTCTTCAGCTTCCTTCACCTGGTTAGCATCAAGCTGGACGCTCGACCAGAACAGGTAGACGTCAACATCCTCCGGCCCGTTCTTCAGCATCGCCTTCAGCGTCGCGTCGGCTGTGGCCACGTCGCCGAGCCGGCCCGCAGCCTGTGCTCGATAAAGCTTGAACGAACGCTCCTCAGGGAACCGGGCTCCCGCCTCGGTCGCGGCCGCGAGTGCTTCTTTGTATTTGCCCTCGTTCATCAACGTGTCGACGATAAGCTGATCCGCGCGCGGTCGATCCTTGCCTACGACCTTCTTGATGCGCTCGAATGTCTCCATAGCCTTATCGCGCTTACCTGCCATGCGATACGCGATCCCTATTCGCTGAAGCACGACTTCTGCGGCTTGCTTGTCTTGCTCGCGACTGCCAACCGTGCCATCGGGGTTAATGATCGACGCCAGCGCGTCTTCGTAGGTCGAGATCGCTTTGTCAAACTGAAGCATCTCCTCGTGCGCCTCCGCGAGGGCGTACACGATCGGCAAACTGTCGGAAACGTCCTGTCCCTTGAGTGCAGTTTCAAACAATTGGACGACCTCTTCGCGCTTGCCGGTTCTCCTCAGCACGTCGCCCTTCACCCTGATCAGAGTCAGGTAGGCCGGCGTGTCTTTGCGGACGGCCTTGATCAGAGGATCGAGCAGCTTGTTAGCTTCGTCGTAGCGCCCCGAGAACACCAACGCTTCCGCGTAGTCAAACAGAAGCGGAGAATTAATGAGCACGCTGGTTCCCTCTCCATCCTTGTCCTCTGACGTCTTCGCTTCCGTGGCTTTCTTGCCCTCTTTGCTCGCCGCTTCCTTGATGCCGATGGCTTTCTTGTAAATGTCCAACGCCTCTTGCGTGCGCCCGATCCGCAGAAGTGATTTCGCCAGCAGCCCGGCGTACTGCGGCGCCTTGGAATCTATCTCATAAGCTTTGCGCGCAGCGGCGGCGGCTTCGCGGAACTTGTTTTTCTGATAGTAGAGAGATGCGAGTTGAAAGTGCGCGCGATCCGCCGTCGAGCTGCCTTCAGAAACACGCTTCATCGCATCGAGCGCCTTGTCCTGTTCGTCGAGCGTCCAGTAGAGCTCCCCGATGATCGTGAGCACCGGCTGTTCCTGATCGCCCACTTCAATCTTCGCCCCCGGGCTGAGCCGAACAATCTCCTCGAGTTCCTTGAGGGCGGCTCGAGCCTTCTCCTTTACCGTAGTTGTGCCGACGAAGGTCTGGGCGAGATAGATGCGAGCAAGCAACTTGCGCACGTCGATGCTATCTGGCGCCAGCTTCATCGCCTCTTTAGCCTGAGCTTCGGCGTCGATGACGTTGCGGTTCTTCAGGTAGAGCGAACCGAGCGCCGTTCTCAACTCGACTGATTGAGGGTCGAGAGCCAGAGCTTCTTTGTAGGCCGCGACCGCGCCGGGATAATTGCCCGCCTGCTCCAGCCGCTGAGCCTCCAGGTATTTCTTCAGCGCGTCGGCGCGTTTGTCACTGTTTTGCGCCGGCTTGCTGTCTTGACCTTTGAAAACGCCTCCGAAGGCTGATACGACGTTCGTCCCACCAGCTAGCACCATTACCAGAGCAAGAGCCGCGCCGGCTGTGAATTTGTTGTTTCTCAAAATTGCTTCCTTTCCATGCGCCCATCGTAGCGTAGACTTCATCAGTCTGCGCGGTTTCTTATCTTGTCCGCCCAACGTCTTTGTCTGTCACAAGCCTAACGCTCCCGCACTCGCGTTCGGCTTGGTCGCGGCGAAATAGTACACGGCTCGCTCCCATGCCGACCGTCGCGGGTAGTTGTACAGAGAGACCGCCAGCCCAACCACACTCAACCTTATGACATCATTCTGACCGCCGCCGAAGAAGGCAACTACAAGCGCGAGCACCCCGATAACTTCTGCGAGAGCGCCAGCGAAGATTGTTGCATTCAGCAGGTGTTTGATCAGCCCTTCCACGCCGCGGCTTACGGCTACCACCTCGAGCTTCATCCTGTGCAACTGCGCGCGCCGCAGCAGAATTGAAGCGATCGCCAGCGCGGCCGCCGCTCCGTAAAACGCATATGGAACCTCGGCCTGCGTACTGGCGCCCCTAAGATTCAATGTCAAAACTCCCACGCCCATATAGATCACAATGCTCACCGCAAAAGTCAGGACGAGGATGAGAGCGGTCTTATGAGCAGCAGCTACCTGGTTGTTCAGCGCTGGTGCTAGCTGAGCCTGTTCAGGGTTTCGCGTCACTCACTGGCTCCCTTAACCAACCGGCCGTTCTCGAAAACGATGTCATCATCGGTGTCCGGCTTGCCGTCAGGTCCCAGGCTGGTGAGACGATAGCTTGCGGCCGTCCCCTTGTAAGCGAACTCGCGTGACCACGCGTCGAGCCGAATGATCGAATTCAAATATCGCGGGGCGAGATTATCCATCAGCGCCGAACCGGTATCGGCCTGGACATAAGAACCGCCATCGCGATGATAGGCTTCAAGCGCAGTTGCGACGGTGCGAAGTTCGGCGGTCGTCCGGAGCGCCTTCTCTTTGCGTATCGCAGTCTGCATAAGCTCGATTGATTCCCAGCGACGGTCTCCTGTGCGTACTTCGACCGCCTGCCACTTGCCCTCCTTGTCGGCGGTGAACCTGAACGCCGCGTCGAACTGCGCTTCAACAATGGCGTCGCCTCCCGAGCTACTGATGTTCTTGATCTTCACGTTGTCGGGTTTGTCGAAGCCCAGCGCTTGGGCGATCTTCTCGCGAGCTTCACGCGCTCCGAGATCTCGCGCAACAGCAGCAACACCGATGAATGAGAGCGCTAGCGCAATCATCACCAGCGCGCGCGGCTTGGGTTTCATTGATTGTTCCTCCGGCACGAGTACGGGGCTGTAGCTGCGGACTCCTCAGCTAACTAGGATACTAACAAACCGCTGTTTGCAAAGGCAATAATTAAGAGATGAGTCAGAGCGGCAGTTTCCACGGCTTCCGAACAGGACAAAGCTCAAAGCAACTCAAGATAGAAACCGAGCCATCCGGCATTGCGATTAGTAGCTAGCAGCATGTGTCGGGGTTTTCCTGCGCTTACTTCGCTCCCCCTCCTTAACGAACCTCGCCAAATCAGCTTGTTTTCGGCTGTTTTGTCACTTCTGGTTGTGGCACCGCGGTTGCCCTAGCCACCTTGGACTTCCATCGAAGACGCAAAAGACTCCCGATAGGTTGGTGGTTATGGACGAGCTGCAACAAGCAAGAACAGTCGCCGTGAAAGCCTGCCCGACTTGTAGCTCCGGGCTACTCGATCACGACAAGTTCTGTCGTTGGTGCGGCGCGCGTCAACCCGGTCAAGAAGCCTTGGAGCTTAGTCAGGTGCGGGAAATGCCGGTCGGGGCAGGCGCATGCAGCTCGACGCAGTGTGCAACTGTGTCGCTTGCGGCCGGCACGCGTGCCGATGTGTACCGCCGCATTTCGGGTCCGCTTGTGAATGCTGTGGCGACCGGCGCTCTGGTGGGATCTTCAACAGAGAAACTCAGTCCCTTCGTCAAGCGAGTGATCGTCGCCCTCATCTCGATCCCGATCTGGTTGATTATCGTTTTGCTATCACCGCTGGACGCTTACGCAGCGGTGAAGAATTTAGCGAGGCAAGTATGAACCAAACATCTGTTACCAATCCCGCAACAGCGCCGCCGCTCAATCCTGAATTCAAGAACGCCGTCCGGCAGCAGACCAGCTTGCTCGCCCCGCTCGAACGCGTGTGTCTGAATTGGCTTGCGAGGAATCTGCCGCCTTGGGTCAAACCCGACCACCTGACGCTGCTTGGCTTTGCCGCGATGTTCGTGGCGGGCGTCTGTTACGCGCTGGCGAAGTGGTGGCCAGCGGCGCTTCTGATTGTGAACCTCTGCCTGGCGATCAACTGGTTCGGCGACAGCCTCGACGGAACGCTCGCTCGCGCGCGCAACAAGCAGCGGCCTCGATATGGCTTTTATGTAGACCACATCATCGACGCCTTCGGCATTCTGTTCATTATCTGCGGCCTCGCGCTTTCGGGTTATATGAGCTGGACCATCGCCCTCGCGATGCTGGTGACTTACTTCCTGCTGTCGATCGACGTTTATCTTGCGACTTATACGATCGGGACCTTCAAGCTTTCTTTTTACAAGTGCAGCCCGACCGAGTTAAGAATACTGCTAGCTATTGGCAACATCAGGGCAATGTCGCATCCGACCACGCACGTATTCGGCGACCATTATCTATTCTTCGATATCGGCGCCGTGATAGCTATGTCGCTCATGGCAGTAGTGCTTGTGGTCTCAGTCACGCGAAACACCATCACGCTATATCGCGCGGAGAGGGTTTAATGGACGATGTTCACACATTGGCCCCTGCTCACGAAGCGTCCGAGCTCAAGTCGCGAAGAACAGTCTTCCATCGCTTTGCAAAGTTCAGCGCCGTTGGGGCCGGCGGGGTCATCGTGCAAACGGCGACGCTTGCAGTTCTGCTGCGCGTCGCCGGGATGCACTATCTAGCCGCGACAGCAGTCGCCGTTGAGGCATCAGTGCTGCACAATTTCGTTTGGCACAGGCGTTGGACCTGGGCTGATCGTCCCAGGTCTCGAACAGCGGTTTCACTGCTGCGGTTCAACGCAACGAACGGAGCCACGTCGCTAATTAGCAACCTGGCGGTGATGTTCATACTGGTCGGTATGCTCAAGGTCAACCCGCATGCCGCGAACCTTATCACGATAGGAATCTGCTCTCTCGTTAACTTCGCTCTCGCCGACCGTTTCGTATTCATCTAGTCGACCGCGCACCAGATGCAAGAGAATGATTGTCCTGGCGCACCCCAATAACCCGCACCGAGCGAGTAGCTTCCGCGGCGCCTCTATTTTCACCTTGTGACCAGCACGCGCTCACAGGAACTCCCAGGACAACAGTCGCCGGTTTGGATCTTCGCTGGAAAGTTAGCGGCGGCCCCTGAGCCGAAGTTGATTTGTCCTCGAAACAAGGCGAGTAGTAAAGTTCCGATGAAAATGCTGCTGTCGCGGGTTTGCGGCTTCCCGTTGAGGGTTCAACCTAACCGGGGCGCAGCCTGCACAAACGGCCGCCGCCGCCGGTACGCTTCGATTTTGCAAGGTCCGATGGTTATTAAATTGAATTTCACCACGCTGATCGCAAGGTTGTCGCTCGCCATAGGGGCGGTTGGCGGCTGCTCGCTGATGGTCGCGATCATAATATCGAGGTTCGTCATTGGCACGCTTGCCGACGATCGGCGAGCGGTGACGCGTGACATGCTGCAAGTCCCGGTCGAATACTTCCCAGGCTCTGCTCGATTGAACGCTCGACTAGCGGCGGCCGAACTATCTGAGGGCGACCCCGATCTGGCGAGCGCCGAGTCTTATGCGCAACGCGCGGTGACTCTGTCGCCCTACGATTACCGATTCAGGCTCATACTGGCCTCGATCAAAGAAGCCGGCGGCGACCGAGCAGCAGCAGAAGAATCACTCAAATACGCGTGCGCTCTCGCGCCGAACTACTGGAGCGTTCACTACCGGCTTGGGAACCTGCTGGTCAGAGAGGGTAAGCTGACTCAGTCGCTTGAAGAGTTCCGAATTGCGATAACCGCCAACCCCGAACTCTTACCCGAGACACTCGACCTTGTGTGGCGTGCCTCGGGCGGAGATGTCAGCGCTGTCCAGACCGCAAGCGGGAGCGATCCCAAGGCTAAGCTGACGTTGGCGCAGTTTCTGCTCACGATGTCGCGACCAGTGGAAGCGGCAAGCGTCTTCAGCAGCATCGATCGCAGCGACCGGACAGCCTCCCCTCAAACCAGTTCCGCGTTCTTGAACTCGCTCATCGCTGCCGGAAAGTTAGAGACGGCACGCGATCTCTGGATTGATCTTGCCGGAAGCGACCGGCAGTCGGCACTCATTTGGAACGGCGGCTTTGAAGCAAACATCGAGAAGAACTTCGCGCAGTTCGAGTGGTCATTCGGCCGAACCGAATATGCCCGGCTCGCAATCGATGCAGCGGTAGCTCGCACGGGTTCGCGATCGCTGAGAATTGAATTCGCGGGGCGAGACACAACCCAACTCGATAACGAGATCAGGCAACTGGTGCCGCTTCGGCCGGGCGTTCAGTACAGGCTCGAATGCTACGCCAAGGCGAGCGGCCTTGAAACGCCGGAAGGCCCGCGGGTGGTTGTAACTGACCGCGTTTCGTCGAGTTGGATCGCCGCCTCCGAACCTGTCGTGCAGGGATCAAACGACTGGCAGCATCTTGCAGTTGACTTCGTAGCGCCCGAGAATGCAAATGGCGGCGCGGCCGGAATCTTTGTCTCAATAAAACGAAAACCCAGATTTAGCTACGACGAACCGACGCTGGGCACCGTATGGTTCGACGACTTTTCGATGAGGGAGCGGTAGCAAGTGGTAGATTCCGGGTGTATAATCGAGCCCCAACTCGTCCGCGAGGATAGTGGCCGCTGGGTTCGCTGCGGTTCAAACCACGGCGCAAGCATCCGGCGATGATTCACAACAGGAGTAAGGTTTATGAGAAATGAAATAGGAAAGACACAGCGAGCCCTGGCCGTGGCCGCGATCACATTATTGGGCGCGTTTATGCCCGTTGCAGGACAGACTCGCCAGCAGCCGCAGTTCAAGCTCCCGCCTTCCCCTTCGGCTGAGCCAAACACTACGCCGGCGATTATCGTCGCTCCTGATGAGGACTACCGCATCGGCCCGCGCGATGTGATCGAAGTGAGAATAGAAGACGCGAATGAGTTGTCAGGCACATTCCAGATAAACGCGGACGGCACGTTCTTGATGCCTTACCTCAAGCGCATCAAAGCGCAGGACAAGACACCCGAAGAGCTGTCCGGGTTTATCGCCGACGGGCTACGTGGCCGCTACCTCAAAGATCCGCAAGTTCTAGTCTCGGTAAAGCAGTATTACAGCCGCACGTTCTTCATACAGGGCGCGGTCCGGAAGCCGGGCGTTTATCAGATGGAAGGGCATCCGTCGCTGTTGAAGCTGATAAACGTTGCAGGTGGACTAGCTGAAAACTCTGGCTCAACCGCATTCATCATCCGCGAGGTGAAGAACAACAAGAAAGCCGATTTGCCGGCTGACGCTGGCGGAACGACGAAACAAGCGGCGCCTCTCGTCGCGAACCAGACCAGTCAAGCCGCCAAACCCAGCGAAGAAGAGGTCCCCGAGTACACTCTGAAGACCGTGAACATCAGCGGACTATTTAAGGGACGCTTCGATCAGAACGCCTACGTCGAACCGGGTGATATCGTAAACATTCCGCAGGCCGATGTGTTCTTCGTCGCCGGTGAAGTGAATGCGCCCGGAAAGTTCCCGCTGAGCGATGGAACTACCCTCAGACAAGCCATAGCGCTGGCGCAAAACCCGACATTCAACGCGTCCTTGGGAAACGCTGTGATCTTTCGTCAGGACCCGGCCACCGGCAAGAGTGTGGAAATACCCGTCGACATAGGCGCCGTGATGAAAGCAAAGAAGGAGGACATCGCGATCGTGGCGAATGACATCGTGATAGTGCCCAACAGCCGGGCCAAGACGGTGGGCAATTCGATACTGAAAGCCTTTGGGATGGGCGCCGCACAACGAGGGATTTATCGCTACTGACCTAACCGAGCCTTCGCTCTTCAACTGTGTAGGGGAGAGTAAAAACTCTAAAGTGAGCAGACGTGACAGAAGCTCGGCTGGTTGACGGTTGCAGAATTCCGGCAGTTCGCCTTCATGAGTTACCTGTCGTTCGGGATCCACGCGGGAGCCTTTCGTTCGCTGAGTATGAAGAGACGTTGCCATTCCTGCCGAAGCGGTACTTCATTGTCTTCGACGTCGCCGAGGGGCAGACGCGAGGCGGGCACGCGCACAGCACGGTGCACCAACTTCTCATATGCGTGAAAGGTTCGTGCCTGGTTGCGCTGGACGACGGGAGGACGCGCGACGAGGTGTCGCTCGACAGACCCGAACTCGCCCTTTACATACCGCCGAGAATCTGGGCGACGCAGAGACACTTCTCTCGAGACGGGCTGCTCATGGTACTTGCCTCTGACGTGTACGATCCCGACGAGTACATCAGAGATTATGACGAGTTCCTGAGGGCAGCTACATAAAACATGACCGCAGAAGTCCCATTCCTGGAATTAGGGCAGACCTACCTCGAGATCAAAGATGAATTGGACGCCGCGTATCAGCGTGTGATGAACTCGGGCTGGTACATTCTCGGCGACGAGGTCAAAGCGTTCGAGGAGGAGTTCGCGGCTTACTGCGGAACGAAGCATTGCGTCGGAGTAGGAAATGGACTCGAGGCCTTACAGTTGGTCCTTCGCGGATACGGGATTGGCCCAGGCGACGAGGTGATCGTTCCCGGCAACACGTACATTGCTACCTGGCTTGCTGTTTCCAATGCAGGAGCAACGGTAGTTCCGGTTGAGCCAGACGAAGGAACCTACAACATTAACCCTCGATGCATTGAGGCAGCGATTTCGACGAGAACAAAAGCGGTTCTTCCTGTGCACCTTTATGGCCAGCCCGCGGATATGAGCCCCATCAATGAAATCGCGCGTAGGCACGGCCTGAAAGTGATCGAGGACGCGGCGCAGGCTCACGGAGCGCGTTACCGGGACCGCCGCGTTGGCAGTCTTGGCGACGCTGCCGGATGGAGCTTCTATCCCACGAAGAACCTGGGAGCGTATGGCGACGCAGGCGCGGTGACGACTGATGATGACGAGTTAGCTGATAAGGTGCGCTTGCTTCGCAACTACGGGTCGAAGCGCAAATATTACAACGATGAGCAGGGCATCAACAGTCGGTTGGATGAGCTCCAAGCCGCATTGCTTCGAGTCAGGCTTGATCACCTGGACGAATGGAACAGCCGCCGAGCGCGTATTGCAACGAAGTATCTTGAAGAGCTGCGAGGAACCGAATTGATGTTGCCTGTAGTGTGCGAAGGGGCGGACCCGGTCTGGCACTTGTTCGCAGTGAGGAGTAAACGTCGCGACGAGCTTCAGGTACATCTCAAAAGCGCAGGCGTCAACACACTGGTCCACTATCCTGTCCCGCCACATTTGCAGACGGCGTACTCGGACCTGGCCCTTCCGGCCGGGTCGCTGCCAATCTCAGAAGCGATCCACCGCGAGGTTCTCAGTTTGCCGATGAGCCCTCAGTTGAGCGAAGCTCATCAAGCGCGAGTGGTTTGGGCTATTAAGTCGGCAACCCCTTAACCTCGTTTCATCAATTCGACCTTCTGTGACTGTCGGTGGAGGGCGTGGACTCATTCTACTCGCTTGATGCGTACTCAGATGAAAGCCGGCCGATGAAACGTATTGATACTTCGCTTCCAGGTGTCTGCTTGATCGAGCCCACAGTGTTCGAGGATGAACGGGGGTTTTTCTTCGAGAGCTATCACGAGATCAAGTTTGCCGGATTTGGAATAAATGACCGGTTCGTTCAGGACAACCATGCCAGATCGGTCCGGCATACTCTGCGGGGGTTGCACTATCAAGTCAAAGTTCCTCAGGCCAAGCTTTGCCGCGTAGTACAGGGAGAAGTGCTGGATGTGGTACTTGACATTAGGCGCGGCTCGCCGCATTTCGGTAAGTGGGTAAGTGGCGTGCTCTCTGCGGGGAATAAACGCCAGATGTATGTGCCGCCCGGTTTCGCGCACGGCTATCTGGTCTTAACCGAGACTGCGGAGTTTCTGTACAAGTGTAGCGACTTCTACCGTCCCGAGTTCGAGCGGGGCGTCGCCTGGAACGATCAGGACATTGCGATCGGTTGGGGCATACAGAGCCCAATTCTATCCGCTAAGGATCGCAGAAACCCGGCGCTTGCGGATATAGCTTTGGCGGAGCTGCCTGAATACAAGTGAGGTCAGCGATTTCGGCCAACCGCGAGAGTCAGAAAGCTGTTGGCTTTGGGTATCGATTTTTGTATTCTGGGGCTGGTAGTTGAGGAGCTTAGCCTGCCCGCACCCAGTGCCGGCTCCCAACAAGAGCTAATGCCGTAGTAACCAATCAGACTCGTCCAATTGCAGCCGGCATCTGCGCGGGAATTCAGGTGGTGGGTCAGTTTGAGTTCAGAGTACAAGCTTTAGCTTGCTCTTTCCGCCGCATGGATCTGAGAGGCAAGCTAAAGCTTGTACTCTGAACCGCAAACTGACCCACTACCGGAATTTATCCTTGCTTTAGCTCGCGCTTCTCTGCACAATACTTACCCGCGAGATGATATCTCGATCTGTCCCGCGCTCGAGGGTTAAGCCGGGAGGTAAGTTTGAAAGTCGTCGTATCAGTCGGAATCTTATTCTTGTCGTTTGCTGCAGCTTTGAGTGCATCTGCGCAGTCGCCTGTGGTGACGCTTGCCTTGAGTGCGGATCGTATCGGAGAAATCAAAACGGCTCAGGGAATAAGCACCATGATCCGTTTTCCCGACGCAGTTCAAGAGATCGTATGCGGGGATCTGTATGACCTGAGCACAGGAAAGGGAACCTTCGTTGTCCAGCGCAGCGGCACCGCCGACCACCCCGGTAATGAAGTCTTCATAAAGCCCGTCTCGATGAAAGGCGCCAGCAATATGTTCGTGAAGACTGACGGCAAGCATACCTATAGCTTCGACCTGACCATAGTTCCCACAACTCAGGCACATCGCATGGTCAACATTACCGACCTGGCACCCGGGACTGCTACAAACTCGGGCGCGCTGACCCCCCCTTCTGATCAGCGAAGTTCCGACCCTGAGAAGCCGCCGGCTGACATCGAGCGCCTGAAAGCCGAAGCAGAGCGGCAAGTTCGTCAGAAGGCCGGTGAGATTCTTCGCAATGCTCAGCAGCAGGCCGATAGGAAGATCGCCGAGGCCGATGCAAAGCTTGCCGAGGCCGAACGACTGGCCCCCCAACGGGCCGATCAGGAAATCGAGCGGCGCTTCACTCAAGCGCTGATGTTAGGACTCCGCGAAGCCAAGGTAAGCAATACTCGCGTGACAGCGAAGAAGGTTGTTATAACGCTCGATCCCCGGATGCTTCTGTTCGGCGACAAGGCTTACTTGCGGTACACCCTGCAGAACACAGGCGCCAAGGACTTTGCTTTTACGGCGATGTCACTAGAGGCGGGTGAGGGAAAAGAGGCAAAGTCGCTCACCGCTGTAGTCCATCAAAGCAAGCCCGAGAATTCGCTTGCGCCGGGTGAGTCCCTTACCGGCGTCATCGCGTTAGATCCGAAGCAGGTTGGAACTAAACAAAAGCTCACGCTGTTCGTGCGCGGCGAAGGTAGCGCGGAGCTTGCGCGCGTAACCATCCAGCAATGATGTTGAAAAAGTTTTTGGCTGTTCTCATTTTGATCTTTGCCGCTGTTAGCACATCGGCACAGCAGCGTCCGCTCTCTCCGCCTGAGCGGGCGCCGGTTCCGCTAACCAACGAGGACCAGGAACGAGCCCGCGCAGAGGAACTCAACAAAAGGAAGGCGGCCGAGGCGGCGGCGCTTCAGCGAGTTACGCAGATCAAAGTGCCTGCTGTTCGTACGGGACACCACATCTCATCGGGGAACACGGTCATAGACGCGCTGGTTCAGGAAGCTGCCGCTGTGAACGGATTGGACCCCTGTCTTATTCTTTCGATTATGCGGGCGGAGTCGGCGTTCAACCGCACGGCTGTGTCGGTGAAAGGCGCCATGGGCCTTATGCAGCTCATGCCCGAAACCGCCACCAGGTTCGGCGTGAAGAATTTTTTCGATCCGCGCGAGAACGTACTCGGCGGATCACGATATCTGAGATGGTTGCTTGATCGATTCAGCGGCGATGTCAGATTGGCGCTCGCGGGCTACAACGCGGGCGAGGGCGCAGTTGAGTTTTACGGCTATCGCATACCTCCGTTTCTCGAGACGCAGAACTACGTAAGAACGATCTACTCGCGCTACAGCAACATACATCTTGGATCAGTTCCAGCCGCGCCGGCCGTGGAAGCCATCAAACCTGCTGAACGAACCGGCGAAAAGAATCCCACCTACAATCAGATCATCCGGTTCACCTCGTCCACTGGCGACGCAGTGCGATCCGGCAACTGAACCCTTCGAAGTAGCATAGACTTTAGTCTGTGTGCCTGGCTGAATGACCGGCTTGCCCAAAGACACAGACTGAAGAAGTCTGTGCTACCCTTCGACTGATGACGCCCGAACTCAAAGCCGCTCTGAAGCGGGATGAAGTCAGGTGAACAGTTGATGATCCGGGTTAGTCCAGATGAGCCCAATCCGTTCGCAGGCGTAACCGATCCGGTGATTAGCCCCCTGCGCTAAAATGGGGGCGCAAGGTCACGCCCCGCAAGCATAACTGGATGTTTGTTGTCGGTGCCGGATACAATGCACACATATATCCAAGCCTGCAAAGTGTGCCAGTTACTGTACCTGATCAAGAAGCTGACGCGACACAATAAAGCATCTCGTTCCTTCAAGAACCTCAGGGCAAAGGAAATCTTATTAGAAGAGATTTCAAAATAATTGCAGGATTCTGGATGCTGATTACGTCAGTCAACAGTGAGGGAAGATTCCCACGGCATTGACTCAAGGGCGTAAAAGCGGGATATCCCTTGCAGTTTGTTCATTCCTGGATCCGCAACACCGATTCAAATAACTGGAGATCGCCCCCAATGTCTCGCGCAAAATACCCTCATACACTCTCCCGCGTCCGAGGTGTTCGAGGCGCCCTGCCTCGAGCTGTTAGTGTGACGCTGATCATCGCGATGTTGTCTGTCCACGCACCCGCCACTCCGCGTCCGCTCACCGACCTGGCTTCGGAGCTGCGGAGCGATTTCAAGTTCTGGTCTCACTCCAGCGGATGGGCTAAGACATTGCGCGGTTTGATCGGCCAGATCAATACTCCGTCCCCCTCATCACAAGAGAAGCAGTCCGACCGTGATTCAAAGGTCGCGAGCATCAAGATATTTCCCGGGGATGTGACGATCATGATGGGCGATCGGGAGTTCTTTGGTGCATTGGCCTACGACAATACCGGCGCGCAAGTGGGTGGCGTCAAATTCACGTGGCGGGCAGAGGACCTTGCGACAACAAAGGCAATTAAGATCTTGCAGACCGGCGAGTTTATTGCGCCAGCCCTGGGAAGCTACAAAGTAACCGTCGAAGGTGCGGGAAAGATAGCGCAGGTGATCGTCGTAGTTTTGGAGGACATTAACCGACCCAGGCCGGACGCTATCCCCATCAGCGTTGGACAGGTTTCCTCGCGGGATAAGCCTTCACCTGCTCCCGGCCCTTTGGACACGGAGCCGCGTATCGCTGTAGAGGAAGAACCGGGGCCAGGCTGGAATGCGAGCAACTTTCCGGCAGCCGATGACCCTGAAAACGATGTTGGCGACCCGCCCGGTAGACCCCTGCACCATGGCGCGGGAAGCGGCAATTTTCAGATCACTGCGCCAATTCTGTCTTTGCCGGGCCGGGGCATAGATCTCTCATTGGGTCTGACTTACAACTCACGCGTGTGGACCTTATCGAACTCGGAAATCACTTATGACATAGACCGCGACTGGCCTGCGCCAGGTTGGTCACTCGGCTTCGGGCGTGTCGCCGGATTGGGGACTGGCGGCGCTATGCTCATCGATGCCGACGGCACGCGCCACGGCTTTGCAGGAACGGTGACGCAGTATCAGGGTGGCTATATCGGGTTCACCGGTCGCACAATAGACGGTACCTTCATAGACTACAACACTTTCACTGATAATACCGGCACTATTAACTATGCGCAGGTGAGCTTGCCCAATGGCACGATTATCCAATACGGCGCGCCAGGGCGCGGGGCGGTCTATCCCCAGCGCATAACGGATGCGAACGGCAACTACATCTCCGTCCACTACCGGTTCAATCCCGAGAGAGGGCCCAAAATCCTATTCATCACGGACACGCTCGGAAGGACCATCAACTTCTTCTACGAACAGGGAGCCTTGACGGCTATTACCGCTCCGGTTCTAAGCGGAGGCGAACGCCAGTTGGTGCGGTTGCATTACAAGACTCTGCCGCTCAGCTATGGGTTTTCGCCGACGCTGACACCCAACGTGGACGATCCGGCGCCAAGAGTTCTGGATGCGATTTACTACCCGGGGACAGGAACCGGATACTGGTTCGGCGATGCGGATTCTTATTCGTCGTACGGCATGCTTGCGAAATATAGCGAACAACGTGGTATGGGATTCTCGGCGCCGTCACTCGAGACACAGGGCACGGTGACGGCGGGGACTATAACCCGGCAGTACGTCTACAACTATCCGATGTCGCCGGACTCCAGTCTCATAGATGCTCCGGCCTACACGACCATGACCGAGACATGGGACGGGATGGAGACCGCTCCTGCGGTCACTCAATACCTGTTGCAGAAGAGTGGCGCGACTCGCACGACGACAATCACGTTCCCCGATCTGACGAAGAGCGTGCAACTCTCTCACAGAACGCCCGGCCAGTACAACGATGGTTCCATCTACGAGGATGACACCTACGACGCCGGCAACAACTTATTGCGCAAGAGCACGGTGACCTGGGCCCAGGGAGATTACGGCTCTGCGCGGCCCGTGCGCATCGAAGCGACTGACGAGCGCAACCAAATGACCGCCGCGGAATTCAGCTACGAATTAACGCCATCTTACAATCAGGTGACCGAGGTGCGCGATTTCGACTACGGGGGAATTAACCTGTTGCGCACAACGAGCGTGCAATACCGCAATGCCCCCGAATATATCAATCGGCATATCTTTAACCTTGTCAAGAGAGTCGATGTTTGGAATGCCAGCCACACGGTCAGGGTGTCTCGAATCGACTATAACCATGACGAAACGACGCTTGCAAATACGCCGAGCGTAGTCCAGCACAATGCTGCTTATGATCCGTATGATCCTGAGTTTTACGACCCAACGACCAACTATCGCGGCAACCTCACCCGTGTTATCAGGTATGCCGACGCGGCCAACCTCACTGGCGCTATCACCGAGACTCGAACCTTCGATATCACTGGAAACGTGGTCACCGCCTCCACCTCCTGTTGCGAACAGATGAGCCTCGGCTACACATCGAACACCCAGTTTGCCTTCCCCGAAACCCAAACCCGCGGCTCGGCCGATCCAACGTCTCCGTCGCGGATAAGCACGAACGCAATCTATGATTTCAACACAGGGCTCACGACGTTTCTGACGGACGCAAACGGGCGCCAATCTCAGAACTCATACTTCCCGAATACGCTCCGGCCACAAACACTGACGATGCCCACCTTAGCTTACCAATCCTATACTTACGACGATTCGACAATGTCGATCACAGAAACCGTAAGCGCATTGGGCGGGGCTATCGCATCTCAGAACACAAAGTTGTTGAACGGTCTTGGACAGGTGAAGCAGGAATCTGCGCTTGGACAGAACAGCGTCTTGGACTATGTCGATACGCAATACGACGCGATGGGCCGCACAAAGAAGCAGACTCGGCCTTATCGCAGCGGAGACACTCAGCAGTGGACCGAGACGTTCTATGATGCTCTGGGGCGCGTCTTCCGTGTGCTAGGCCCGGACGGCAGCGAATCCAACAGCTTCTTTAACGAAACCTCTCGCCCGAGCTCGGCCAGCACATCCCCCGGACAGACCACGCGCGTAGTAGACGCTTGGGGACGCGAGCGTTGGGCGCGTCTCGACGCGGATGCCCGTCTGGCCGAAGTCGTCGAGCCCAACCCTGCTGGTAATGGCTCGGTCGGCGCCACCGGCAATATGGTGACGACTTACAGCTACGACACGCTGGGCAACCTCACGCTCGTGAATCAGGGCGGTCAGCAAAGAAGCTTCAAATACGACTCGCTCAACAGGCTGACTCATCAAAAGCTCGCGGAAGAAGGCGCGACGCTCAACGATTCAGGACAGTACGTTGGCGCCGGGATGTGGAGTGAGACGTTCACCTACGATGAACGATCCAACCTCATCACCCAAACCGATGCGCGCGGAGTGAAGACGATCTACTCGTACAATAGCGACCCGCTCAACCGGCTTCAGTCTGTGACTCATGACATCGACCCTTCGGGTGACACGGCGCAGCATCCCATACTCCCGGCCGCCGGCCTCACCTATGAGTACGTGACCAGCGGCGACAAGACCCGCTTGCTCAAGGTAACGACTACAGGCGTGAGCACCGATGAGTATGGCTACGATAGCGAAGGCCGTGTCAGCTCGCGCACGCTCACGATGACCAGTCGCCCACTCTATCCGATGGTCACCGAATACATCTACGACACTCTCAATCGAGTCGCCGACGTGCGCTACCCGGCCCAGTACGGGATGGACGGAAACCCGCGCAAAGTCGCGCATCAGGATTATGACGTATCGAGCCGGCTGACCGGGCTGAAAGTTGACACAGCCGACTATGCCAAGGATATCGTTTACAACGCCGCTAGCCAGACCACATCCCTGAAGGTAGGAGCAAACGGAGCCAATCAAATCACTGAGAGCTACACGTACGCCGAGACGACTGGCCTGCTTTCCAACCAGAAGGTGCAGCGGAGCGGAACGTCGCTGATGGACCTCAGCTACGACTACCTGCGGACGGGCACAACCAGCGGGCGGACCGGTCAACTGACTAAGATCCTCAATAACTTGAACCACAACCGTGATCGAGGCTATGAGTATGATGCGCTGGGTCGATTAACTCTGGCCACGGGCGGACAGTCTGCGAATTGGACGCAGGGCTATCTCTACGACCGTTATGGCAATCGCAGCAGCGTGACGGTTGGTAGAGCTGCATTTGATTACGACCGAGATAGCAAGACCGACGTTGCAATATATCGGCCGACGAACGGGTGGTGGTACATCGTTAGTAGCTCTACAGGTGAGGCGAGCGTTCAGGCTTGGGGTGAAAGCGCCGACAAACCTGTTCCCGGAGATTACGATGGAGATGGAAAGGCCGATGTAGCCGTGTATCGTCCTTCCAACGGGACCTGGTACATCATTCTAAGCAGGACCGGGTCAAGCACCGGGGTTCAGTGGGGTATAACTGGTGATGTGGCCGTGCCGGCGGATTATGACGGGGATGGTAAGACCGATGTTGCAATATACCGGCCCTCAAACGGATGGTGGTACATCATCAATAGTTCCACCGGCGCCGTAACGGTTCGAGCCTGGGGAGAAAGCGGCGATAAGCCAGTGCCGGGAGACTACGATGCGGATGGAAAGGCCGATGTAGCCGTCTACCGGCCTTCCAACGGGACCTGGTACATCATTCTAAGCACGACCGGGACAAGCACGGGGCTTCAGTGGGGTATATTTGGTGACGTTCCCGTTTCAGCGGACTATGACGGGGATGGCAAGACCGATGTTGCAATATATCGGCCCTCGAACGGATTGTGGTACATCATCAATAGTTCCACTGGCGCGGTAACGGTTCGAGCCTGGGGGGAGAGCACTGATAAGCCTGTGCCTGGAGATTATGACGGAGACGGTAAAGCAGACGTAGCGGTATGGCGTCCTTCAGAAGGCAAGTGGTACATCATCAACAGCTCTACTGGAGCAAGCAGAGTTGAGTTGTGGGGCATAAGCGGTGACATGCCGATACCGAGCACGGTGAGTAACACAGTCAATGGTGGTGGGTCGGGGGTGCCGCGCGACGGGCTCGCGTCTGTTTCATACGATCAAGCAACTAATCGGATCAACACGGCTGGGTGGGAGTACGATGCAGCAGGCAATCAGACCCGTGCGCAACGTTCGGACGGATCGTGGCAGAGGTATGTCTACGACGCAGCGGGAAGGCTTGTGAAAGTGCAGAATGATTCGGGCATCACTCAGATCATTCAAACCTACGGCGCATCGAATCACCGGTTGATCGAGCAGGTCGGCAATGAAAGCTCTAACCAGCGGACTTACTACGGGTGGGCGGGTGATTCGGTGATTGCCGAATACGAAGAGACTGCTGCTGCGCCGACAACACCGAGATGGGTGAAGAGCTACATCTATTTGGGAGGGCGTCTGCTTGCGACGATAGCTCCCAACGGCGGAAGCGAACGAGTTGAGTATCATCATCCTGACCGGCTGGGCACTCGGCTTGTCACAAACAATCAGGACACATCAAGCATCGAGCAAGCTGCTTTGCCATTTGGGACAGCGCTGGATGCAGAGTCGAGTGGAGCAACCAAGCGGCGGTTCACCAGCTATGATCGCAGCAACGTGACGGGATTGGATTATGCGGTGAATCGACACTACGACCCGCTGCAAGGGAGATTCACTCAGGTTGATCCGATTGGGATGCGCTCGACGAGCTTGAGCAACCCACAGACTCTGAACCTGTATGCGTATTGCTCTAATGACCCCATCAATCACACAGACCCGAGCGGACTGGGATTCTTTAGCTTCTTGGGAAAGATCTTTGGCGCGATAGGCAAAGCGCTTCACTTTGTTGCCAAGGTCCTAGCGGTTGTCGCCGCAGTCGCAGCGGTCGTCTTTTTGACGTGGGGCATGGGCTGGTACGCGCTTGCCTTCGCAGTTTCGTCAGGCATCCTGTTTGCGTCTGAGTATGGCCCACCGATAGTGGGCAAGATACTGCGTGGAGCTGGCGCTGTCGCACTTCGAATTCGTGCACCAGTGATTGCTGGAACACCACCAATCAACCCAAACGGTGGGATCGGAGTTGGGCCAATAAGCTCTTTCATGCAGGGGCCGCAAATAGGACCGGCACCACCAGACAAGACAAGCTGGCTCAAGCTATTCGTCGATTGGGTCTTTAGTAAAGGCTCGCACGACCGCCAATTCGGACCTGACAGCTCGATGACCGAAGGTCTCCGTACGTCACCGGGAATAGATCCAATTAGACGAGAATTCTGCGCCCAAATAGGATCCGGTGGCCCGCCGTTACTGCAAGGATATACAAGATTCAGCCTTGGTTGGAAAATCTTTGGTGGACCAGATGGCTTCCTTCGAGCCGGTCTCAATATGTCTCGACAATTTGTCGGTTCGTTTAAACTCACCATCAAGGGATACCCAGACGGAAGCGCTCTCTTTACCGCAGAAAATGATACTTCGCTCAAGTCATTCCTCTATCACATTCCAGGCGTCCAGCCGGTTAAGCCTGGCGAAGGTCCCGGCGCGACAATGAAACAGACCTACTGGTGGTCTGAGACAAATCCTTGCGGAAGTAGGTGAGGTAAAATCACAAGCCATGATTATTCCAATGATGGGGTTTGCCTTCGCGCTACTAGTCTTTGGTGGGCTTGCGAGCTTGGTCATTATGGCTGACCCCAACCGTTCCCGCTGGACTTCCGCTGCGTTCTCCATGTTCTTTGGGGGTGTTGGCTCGGTTACTCTATCGTTGCTACTGGCGTTTATCGGTAGTTTGATTCCAGGATCTGGACTATGGGAAGGTCTTGGATTTTTCGGCGGTTACGCTTTAGGCGGACTTGGCGGCGGCGCGCTGGGTCGCAGTATCGCCTCGCGGCGCAAGGATCGGATCAATTCGTAGATTGTTATGGGCTGTTCATCCACTATTAGGGTTTCGTTGGCTGCGCTCTTGGCATTGTATTTGACAGCTACCTCGCTTGAGGGGAAGAGATGTGAGTTCTTTGCATCTGCGATGAGTGACAGCGATTCACGAGCACCAATCCAACGGCAGGCAAGACTCAACTATCGAGTCGAAAAAACCGAGATTCTTGGTAGCGGACACTTAACTGACACGGTTGTGATTCATCTCTGCGCCATTAGCCCCGGCGCTTTGCTAGACGATCAATCTCTTGAAGGCTGCGCCGAGCGGTTGAAAGAGCGCTACCGTGCGGACGGATTCATGAAGGCACAAGTAGACATCAGACCTGAGTACAAAGAGCCAAAAGGTGACGCCAAAGAAGGTATCGCTGATATCGTAGTTAGGATAGACGAAGGGGCAAGTTACTTCATCGGAAGAATAGAATTCAAAGGTAACGAGAGAACGCGTCATCGAACGGCGCAACGTGCCGCGAGCATCTACCTTGGTTCCGCATACGATCCCGGCCAGGTCAAAAGATGGCTCCAAGGGCTAAACCGGTTGGGCAGATTCAAGACAGTCACAAAGGAGGACGTCGAAATTGAGACCGATGACAGGGAGCACTCTGTCCACGTACTCTTCAACATGCGAGAGAAGTGATCAACTTGCTTAGGACAATTCTCTTCACTGAACCTGACTTCGAATGCCGCCAGTACGTCAGCCGCCGCGTCGTCTTCTCGATTCACGCTTCAAGGGCCGCAGTTTTCGGGTTTTCACGACGTGGCCGACTGTCAGATCATCGCGGGCTGGGCCTGGGATGCAACCCAGCCTAATACCCCGATCAATGTGGATATCTACGACGACACAGAGATGGGGTCAGGCCTGCCTTTCTGCCATTCTTACGCGGTTGCCGCACGCCTGCGAATCGCAGTATGGCAGCCGTGACCCCGCTAGTGATTCGCGGCGCATAATCAAGAACAACAAGAGATGGGGCCGGGCCTGCAATATTGCAATTCTATGACGCTCTGGGACGCGTCTTCCGTGTGCGGGCCCCGGACGGCAGCGAATCCAACAGCTTCTTTAACGAAACCTCTCGTCCGAGCTCGGCCAGCGCATCCCCTGGACAGACCACGCGCGTAGTAGACGCGTGGGGACGCGAGCGTTGGGCGCGTCTCGACGCGGATGCCCGTCTGGCCGAAGTCGTCGAGCCCAACCCTGCTGGTAATGGCTCGGTCGGCGCCACCGGCAATATGGTGACGACTTACAGCTACGACACGCTGGGCAACCTCACGCTCGTGAATCAGGGCGGTCAGCAAAGAAGCTTCAAATACGACTCGCTCAACAGGCTGACTCATCAAAAGCTCGCGGAAGAAGGCGCGACGCTCAACGATTCAGGACAGTACGTTGGCGCCGGGATGTGGAGTGAGACGTTCACCTACGATGAACGATCCAACCTCATCACCCAAACCGATGCGCGCGGAGTGAAGACGATCTACTCGTACAATAGCGACCCGCTCAACCGGCTTCAGTCTGTGACTCATGACATCGACCCTTCGGGTGACACGGCGCAGCATCCCATACTCCCGGCCGCCGGCCTCACCTATGAGTACGTGACCAGCGGCGACAAGACCCGCTTGCTCAAGGTAACGACTACAGGCGTGAGCACCGATGAGTATGGCTACGATAGCGAAGGCCGTGTCAGCTCGCGCACGCTCACGATGACCAGTCGCCCACTCTATCCGATGGTCACCGAATACATCTACGACACTCTCAATCGAGTCGCCGACGTGCGCTACCCGGCCCAGTACGGGATGGACGGAAACCCGCGCAAAGTCGCGCATCAGGATTATGACGTATCGAGCCGGCTGACCGGGCTGAAAGTTGACACAGCCGACTATGCCAAGGATATCGTTTACAACGCCGCTAGCCAGACCACATCCCTGAAGGTAGGAGCAAACGGAGCCAATCAAATCACTGAGAGCTACACGTACGCCGAGACGACTGGCCTGCTTTCCAACCAGAAGGTGCAGCGGAGCGGAACGTCGCTGATGGACCTCAGCTACGACTACCTGCGGACGGGCACAACCAGCGGGCGGACCGGTCAACTGACTAAGATCCTCAATAACTTGAACCACAACCGTGATCGAGGCTATGAGTATGATGCGCTGGGTCGATTAACTCTGGCCACGGGCGGACAGTCTGCGAATTGGACGCAGGGCTATCTCTACGACCGTTATGGCAATCGCAGCAGCGTGACGGTTGGTAGAGCTGCATTTGATTACGACCGAGATAGCAAGACCGACGTTGCAATATATCGGCCGACGAACGGGTGGTGGTACATCGTTAGTAGCTCTACAGGTGAGGCGAGCGTTCAGGCTTGGGGTGAAAGCGCCGACAAACCTGTTCCCGGAGATTACGATGGAGATGGAAAGGCCGATGTAGCCGTGTATCGTCCTTCCAACGGGACCTGGTACATCATTCTAAGCAGGACCGGGTCAAGCACCGGGGTTCAGTGGGGTATAACTGGTGATGTGGCCGTGCCGGCGGATTATGACGGGGATGGTAAGACCGATGTTGCAATATACCGGCCCTCAAACGGATGGTGGTACATCATCAATAGTTCCACCGGCGCCGTAACGGTTCGAGCCTGGGGAGAAAGCGGCGATAAGCCAGTGCCGGGAGACTACGATGCGGATGGAAAGGCCGATGTAGCCGTCTACCGGCCTTCCAACGGGACCTGGTACATCATTCTAAGCACGACCGGGACAAGCACGGGGCTTCAGTGGGGTATATTTGGTGACGTTCCCGTTTCAGCGGACTATGACGGGGATGGCAAGACCGATGTTGCAATATATCGGCCCTCGAACGGATTGTGGTACATCATCAATAGTTCCACTGGCGCGGTAACGGTTCGAGCCTGGGGGGAGAGCACTGATAAGCCTGTGCCTGGAGATTATGACGGAGACGGTAAAGCAGACGTAGCGGTATGGCGTCCTTCAGAAGGCAAGTGGTACATCATCAACAGCTCTACTGGAGCAAGCAGAGTTGAGTTGTGGGGCATAAGCGGTGACATGCCGATACCGAGCACGGTGAGTAACACAGTCAATGGTGGTGGGTCGGGGGTGCCGCGCGACGGGCTCGCGTCTGTTTCATACGATCAAGCAACTAATCGGATCAACACGGCTGGGTGGGAGTACGATGCAGCAGGCAATCAGACCCGTGCGCAACGTTCGGACGGATCGTGGCAGAGGTATGTCTACGACGCAGCGGGAAGGCTTGTGAAAGTGCAGAATGATTCGTTCGTCACTCAGATCATTCACACCTACGGCGCCTCGAATCACAGGCTGATCGAGCAGGTCGGCAATGAAAGCTCTAACCAGCGGACGTACTACGCGTGGGCGGGTAATTCGGTTATTGCCGAATACGAAGAGACTGCGGCTGCCCCCACAACGCCGAGATGGGTGAAGAGCTATGTGTATTTGGGAGGCAGGCTGCTTGCGACGATAGCTCCCAACGGCGGGAGCGAGCGAGTGGAGTATCATCATCCTGACCGGCTGGGCACTCGGCTTGTCACGAACAATCAAGACACAACGAGCTTCGAGCAAGTGAGTTTGCCGTTTGGGACAGCGCTGGATGCAGAGTCGAGTGGAGCAACCAAGCGGCGGTTTACGAGCTACGACCGAAGCACGGTAACGGGCTTGGATTATGCTGTGAATCGCCACTACGACCCGCTGCAAGGGAGATTTACGCAGGTGGATCCGATTGGAATGGGCTCAGTTAGTTTGGGTAGTCCCCAGACTTTGAACCTGTATGCATATTGCACTAATGATCCAGTGAACCAACTCGACCCAAACGGACTCGGGTTCTTTAGCTTCTTAGGAAAGATCTTTGGCGCGATAGGCAAAGCCTTTCACTTTGTCGCGAAGGTCTTAGCGGTCTTCGCTGCGGTCGCTGCGGTTGTCTTTCTCGCGTGGGGTATGCCCTACGTTGCACTGGCATTCGGAATCTTTTCGGGGCTTCTGTTTGCGACTGCGTATGGTCCGCCGATAGTGGGCAAACTGTTGCTTGCTGCTGGCGGTGTTGCACGCCGCGTTCCGGTGGCTGGGACTCCGCCAATCAATCGGACCGGAAGTACGGGTGTTGGGGCGATCAGCAGCTTTCTCCAGCAGTCTAGTCAGATAATCCCCGTAGGAACTCTCAGGTGGATCGTTTTAACCCAAGCCATAAATGCCGCTATAGCTGCGATCAGTGGGCGAAGTAGTTGCCGTGAGTTGTTTGTGGGTTATATTAATCCCATAGATGTATTGCGTGAGATTCAACTTGGCAGGGGTCGTGGTGCTTTCGGGTTTGGAACGCGGGACGCTTTTGGTAGAACTATGAGCACAGATGTATCCGCGGTAACTACACCGAAGTTCGAATATCGACTGATAGCCACCTGGAGATTGGCGAACGTTGGGGTCCGGGGTGCTGACATTACGATAAATACCGCCGGTCCATTCTTTACGGGCTATCGTAGTCGCTTCGGGGCTAGCGATGCCGTCAACCGGGCTGTGACTGTTATTCACGAGTTGGGCCATGCCGTAGACTACATCTATAGGAACGAATATACGTCCAGTATCCGAGACGATATGGATAATCCACGGGTGAGCGCAGCGAACTCCGATCTCGTGTATAACAGCTGCTTTAGATAGGTTGGTATGCGGAAGAGACCGAAAAGATTTCCTACTACTCCTTTGAAGCTGCATCGTACGCTCGTGATCAGTGTCATTGTTCTCCAGTGTCTTGCAGTAAGCACTGTACCAAATGCCTATTCGCAAGCGAGGATCCTGGATGATAGTCCGCCACCCACTCTGATGGACATCGAGTTTCTAAATCGGAGGCTCGGGTGGCTTGTAGGTCGCATCGGTATCTTCAGCTCGACGAATGGAGGAAAGACTTGGTTGAGGGTAGGTCCCGGACTTGCGGTCACCGAAACCGTAACCTCATTCTTGTTGAGGATACTCACTCCTGTTTCCCGAGTTTATTTTGTAGACGAAAAGACTGGTTGGGTCCAACGCTTAGATGGTCTATTAAAGACCGAGGATGGTGGGAAAAATTGGGCGTTAGTCACCGCTTGGAAGGAACCTGCGAGACAGGCCTTCACAGATTTCAGCTTTTTCGATGACAAGAGCGGCTGGGCTCTTTCTCTTGATCAATCTGTATCCCATACCAGCGATGGGGGTCGATCTTGGGTGAAACAAACCCAGTTCGTTGGGGGTAACGCGCTTAAGGCAGCTTCTAAGAATGAATGCTGGATTGTTGGCGACCGAGGCAAGATCTTGCGCACATCGGACGTCGGGAATACTTGGACTGCCTCATCCGTCGGTACAATTGAAGATCTATCAGATATCGTTCTCATAGGTGCGAGGAACGCTTGGGCTATCTCATCGAAGGCGATCTATGCAAGTGAGGACTTTGGTAAGAATTGGCAACCGCTGGTCCGGGCACCATCTAACAGTCCGATATTTCGCTCGATCAGATTTGCGAGCCGTCTTAAAGGATGGGTGGTTGCCGACAATGGAAGGATTCTTCATACAAGCGATGGGGGTAGAACCTGGTCAAACCAGAAGAGCGGAACAAAGGAGAATCTGAAACGAATTTCGGTTGTCGATCAGAACACAGCTTGGGTAATCGGGGACTCCGTTCTATTGAGGACTTCAGATGGCGGAAGGACGTGGGTCAGACAAAAACTCCCGAATAGAATAGTTCGGAATTAATAGCCAACAGATGAATCCGCGGATTGGGGCCGGACCTACAATTTCGCGATTTCGAACCCACAGATTCGGGTGCCCCTGCGATCACCTAGCTATCCGATGGTCACCAACTACATCTAAGACTCTCAACAGAGTCACGGATGTGCAGTACCCTGCGCAATACGGCGTAAACTGGAACCCGCGCAAGGTCGTGCATCAGGATTTCGACGTATCGAGCCGATTGACCGGGCTGAAAGTGGATTTAGCAGACTACGCCAAGGATATCGTCTACAACGCGGCGAGCCAGACTACGTCACTGAAGGTAGGAGCAAACGGAGCCAATCAAATCACTGAGAGTTACACATACGCCGATACCACTGGCTTGCTTTCCAACCAGAAGGTGCAGCGCGGGACCACTTCGCTTATGGACCTCAGCTACGACTACCTGCGAACGGGCACAACGTCGGGGCGGACCGGCCAACTGACTAAGATCCTAAACAACTTGAATCACAGCCGTGATCGAGGGTACGTTTACGACGCGTTGGGGCGATTGATAACGGCAACCGGTGGACAGTCGGCTAATTGGACGCAGCAGTATGTCTATGATCGCTACGGTAACCGGACCAGCGTGACCGCAAGCGGCACAACAGGAGGAGGAACGAGTCTTAACCCGCCGAGTAATTTGATCGTCACTTTCGCTACATCAAACAGCATCTCGTTGAGTTGGACTGCTTCACCGGGCGCCGATCACTATCAGATCGAGCGGCGCAGCGCGGGCAATCCGGCTTTTCAGGCGATTGGCACTTCTACTAGTCCGAGCTATACCGATTCGACTGTCACTGCGGGAGCAGCTTACGTGTATCGGGTCAGAGCCGCTGATGCGCAAAACAATCTCTCGGGGTCGAGCAACGCGCGGCTGGGTATCGCCATCGCGTCCACTGATCCGACGCTGGTGAGCGGAGTGACCATCGTCAAGGCTGCGCATGTGACTGAGCTGAGGCAGGCGGTCAACGCCACGCAAGCGCTGGCCGGCTTATCGCAAGCAAGCTGGACGGATGCCGTTTTGCTGGGAGTGCAAATAAAGGCAGTGCATGTCGAGGAGCTACGCACGAAACTAACCGAGGCGATTCAAGCATTGAGCCTGACGGTTCCCGGATTCAGTGATGCACAACTGGCCGGAGTGACAATCAAGAAGTTGCAGAGCCTCTTGCAAAACTCTCCGGTTTCGAGGTCATAACCGATTTGTAAGA
>JBBPIH010000070.1:32458-32524 GCA_038040455.1 Acidobacteriota bacterium | reverse complement strand
CGTGTCAAAATCTGAACGACACCGACGGCAGTTTTTCCATTAGCCCAGGCGTTCAGTGACCGTGTC
>JBBPIH010000070.1:0-32358 GCA_038040455.1 Acidobacteriota bacterium | reverse complement strand
AAAATCTGAACGACACCGACGGCAGTTTTTCCATTAGCCCAGGCGTTCACGCCTGGGTTGCGCGTGCCGACCGATCAGATAGCCCGGTTCACCGGGCTTTTGTTTGGCCTTCAGGCAATTCTTCGTGTCAGGAATTCGACATTCAAAGCTAACGCTACAGGGGCAGCCCCGTGAACGGGCTAACCTAACCCATCCCCACACGCAACCCAGGCGTGAACGCCCGGGCTGATGGAAAACCAACCCAGGCGTGAACGCCTGGGCTAATGGAAAAACGACCAGCGCGTTTTAAAGCTGGTGAAACCTAGTCGACGCTTTACTCTCCTGCCGGAGGCACGATTGAAGCACGTTAGATTTTCAGTCGTCCCTCCGGGACTGGGCGTGTATTTCCCTGTAACCCAGCGACGAATCGCTGGGCTACTTTCGATAGTCCCTCCGGGACATACAACCGTTCCTTGTGCAAACTGAACCACTACCGATTTTTAAGGCTCGTTAGCACTGAAAGATGCCGATGCCGAAACCATGCATTTAATGACTGAATGATGTACTTTACGCGCAGGCTGGGAACGCTGGCCAAACTTGCTCGAGCTTTGGGAGGAATGAATTGAATGGCGCTTATTGCAGCCAACGAACTAAAACGCAAACTACTGATCGATGTTGAAGGGCAGCCCTATGTAGTCCTTGACGTTTTCTTTGCTTCGCCGACGGCAAGGGGCGCGGCAACGATGGTACGCACGAAGTTGCGTCACCTGTTGACGGACGCGGTCCTGGAAAAGAGCTTCCGTTCGAGCGAGAAGTTTGGAGAACCGGATGTTGAGCTAGCGCCCGCTTCCTTTCTTTACAGCGACGCGGACGGTTTTCATTTCATGGATGAGAAGAGTTACGAGCAGTTTACGTTCTCAGCCGAAGTGGTCGGCGCTGATGCCGGCTATCTCAAAGAGGGGGTGTCTCTAGAGGTTTTGAGATACAACGGTGCTCCTGTTTCGCTTCAACTCCCGCAGTTCGTCGATCTCGCAGTTGCCTCTGCGGAGTTAGGGCTACGCGGCGACACCGCAGCCGGGGGAGCAACCAAGCAGGCGACATTGGAGACCGGTCTCGCCGTGCGCGTGCCGCTTTTTATCAAGGAGGGTGAAGTCGTACGAGTTAACACGCAGACGGGCGAAGTGGCCGGCCGAGCGTAGTTGAAGGTGAAACGCTCGCGAGAAAAACGTAGTTGGTCCGAAGGCGGTGATGACTGTGCTGGATATGATCGTGGAGTTACGGTGTGGCAGCGCCAGTCACTGGGTCAAGGCGCGGATAGTTGCTATCACCTTCGTGGGCCAACTCTGATACCTTATGGCGTCACCGACGTGCACCGGTGCCTTGATTAGCAGCATTTCCAAACTCGTATCCAGATCATAATGGAACTCCGATGACGGAGCGACGCTTGTCACGTCTTCAACTTATCGAAGAAACCCCGGTGGAGTATCTTCAAGTAGGTCGTTCGAGGAAACCCCAGTCACGCATTTCCCTGCGCGATGCCACTGGGCCATTTTCACCCAGGAGATGGATAACGGGCAGATACCAGCCACTAGTATGCCTATGCCAGCTTGCGGCGGGTAATCACGCGAAACAGAATCTAGGGTGACGTTATCACGCAAGCCAGCGGCGTGCGCTACTCGCGAACGGACGCAAGCCGGCGGCGTGCGCTACGTTTCGGCGTAACAAGAAATCGATGGCCAAACTTGACTACCGCGGGTTCTATCGGAGAAACCTGCCGCACTTTCAACCGGCTGGAGGCACATTCTTTGTGACGTTCCGGCTAGCGGGTTCAATTCCTCGCGCAGTGATGGAACGCTGGAAGGTAGAGCACGCTGCCAGCTTGCGGCGGAGAAGATCGCGTGAGGGGGAGGAAGAGAACACGCAAGCTGACAGCGAGCGCGACGCTAAGCAACCGCAAGCCAGCGGCGTGCGCTACCTCGAAGAGCAGCGAAGGCGGTTTGCTCAGATCGAGAGGTTCCTGGACAAAGCCGAAAGCGGGCCTCTTTGGCTTAAGGACGAGCGCGTCGCAGACATGGTGGCCGACAGCCTGCGATATCGAGATGGTAAGGTTTATAGACTTGATGCGTTCTCCCTCATGCCAAATCACGTTCACGTCGTATTCGCGCCGTTGCCAGTCGTAGCGCACGCTGCCAGCTTGCGGCCGGGCGAGACAGATAAACTGCGGAGCGTAGCGCACGCTGCCAGCTTGCGATCAGACAACCCGGAACGCGCGGAAAAACCGCAAGCTGGCAGCGTGCGCTACATCGATCGTTCACTCGCGTCTATTCTTCATTCTCTGAAGAGCTTCACCTCGAACCAGGCTAATAGACTGCTTCAGCGAAGCGGACAGTTCTGGGAGCACGAGAGCTTCGATCACTGCGTCCGAGACGAGGAAGAATGGACGAGGATCATCGCATACGTTCTGAACAATCCAGTGAAGGCGGGGCTGGTTGACAATTGGCAAGCTTGGCGCTGGAGCTACAGCCGATTTGCGTGAAGTTTGTTTCGACAGAGTAGCCTTTTAGCAAGTCATAAGGCTTGTAGAAACTTGCGAGTGTCTCTCAGCAGATCCATATCATCAGGAGAGATTCCATCTGGATGGAAGTGCATCACGTCATTTCGAATCCTGCCGACCTCTCGTAGTCCCTTTGTGCATTCCGAACGGGACAGGTCGTAGCCAAGTCGGGCCCAATTGGCTGGCTTATCAAGCAAGCGTATGTATTCCCAAAAGGTCAGGTTCGCCACATTCTCTATCTTTCGGGTCGCGTCATTCGGATCGCGATTGGCCTTTAGTTCTTCAAGAGAGAATTTGCCATCAATCAATCGCCGCAGATGGTTCTCAATCTCTGAGAGCAACAGAAACGGTTCAGAGAGATCGCTGAACTGACGGCTAATATCGTAGGTAGTAACAAAACTGATGATCTTATTCTCGTTGTTCCTGACGAGGACGACATCCCGTTCTGCTATCTTCCCAATCGCTTCGAAGAGATGGGTCTCAGAGCTTACTTCGTCGGCTTCCTCAATACAGTCGCGAACATACTTGCATGGATTGCCACTTCTCACTTTTGCTCGACCGATTGATCTCCAGCTGACAAAGCCTTGCACAGTTCGTTCGCCCTGCATTACGGGTAATTGCGAGTAGTTATTCAAGAACATTTTGGCAATCGCATCCGTGAGTTCCGTATCCCGAGTAACGGAAACTGGCGGCGTATTCGCGGCCCTCAGCATGCCAATTCGCGGGGCAGGATCAGGAACGCTTCCTCCGCTCACCGCCCCAGAGCGCGAATTAGTCTCGGCCCCATGTTCCTCAACAAAGACTTCTTTGGAATGCTCAGGTTTCTTGTCGGCAGGTTGGAGCGCCTTTAGCTTAATTCGCTGGTCGATATACGCAACTTCGAAATCAGGGACAGTAACCAGCCTCGCTCTCTTCAGCGCCGACCTGATTTCACGCACAACCAGCAACCCGCGACGTTGTGCGTGAAACCACGATAGGAGTTCTTTTACCCGTAATACTTTTGGCTTGCCATCTTGATGGATTTTCTCGGCGGCTTCGTGAAGTTGGGGAGGTACCTTGGCCATCACGAGAACCACCATCGAAGCTTTCGGGGTCAGTGATGTCCGAGCCCGCTTGGTCGGCTCCCTTCTGGGCCGCCGAAGCGATGCAGTTTGTATCATCTCTTGCCGCAACGGGCAAGCGACGCACCTCGGAATTAGCGATGTCGCAGGACGGCCACCGCGCAAATCAACTCGAAAAATCCCTTCCTTATCTTCCTCGATCACAATCGTACAGGCCGTTCTACCGACACGGGTCACGGTTGAACTCAGACCCCCTGAGCGGTTAGAACCTCTGCGTGGCTTTTTGAAAGTCTGCAGCTGTTGCTTTCGGTATGTCCATGAACTTCTGCGGATTGCGCCATTCTTAACGAAGATAACACCCTGGACTTCCACAAAGGGCATGGCACAATGGTTGATGTGAAAGCCTGGGTGAGGCACCCGGAACTAGATTCTGATTGAATTAAACCTCTTTTGGAGGGACTATGAATGTAGGAGGGACTATGAATGTAGGAGGGACTATGAAGAAGTCAGCCTTGATGAAATGGCCTGCCCTGTTGATTGCTGTCGTCATGATAGCTTCAACCTTCCTGTTGCCGAGTTACGGGTTCGCGCAAGGACGCGGACACGGGCGCGGTCTCAGCAAGAAATCCGCGAAGTTTATCAACCGCCATGATGCTCGCGATGGTCGTTGGGATGGGCGCGGCCCCAAACGGAAGCGCTTTATCGGTAAACGAATTTACCGCGGTCACGGCCGGCACAGAGGCTGGGTGAGGCGAAGATAGACTGGAGAAGCGAAGATTGAGAAGAATGGCGCGGACTGTTTGAGAATAGCCCGTTAAATCGTCGTCTGAGTTCCTTAACACGCCTACGGCAAGCTTCCAATCGATGGAATGACTGTGACTGAAGTTTCCAGTCGCTCCTCTGTAATGAGTTCGAAAGTCAGTGTATATTTGTCTTTATGACAATCGTGCACGCGGTTCCACCGACACGGTCACAGATGAACTCAGACTCCGCGAGCGGTAGACCCTCTGCGTGGCTTTTTGAAAGTCTGCCGCTGTTGCCTTCGGTATGTCCATGAACTTCTGCGGATTTCGGTCAACCAGCGGAAACCAACTGCTCTGTACCTGCACCATAATCTTATGCCCCTTGCGAAACGTGTGATACACATCCGGTAGGTCGTAGCTGACCTGTGTAGGCTTGTTGGGTATCATCGGCTCCGGGCGCTCGAAGCCGTTGCGGAATTTCGCTCGGAAGGGTTCGCCGCGCACCAACTGCTGATAACCGCCCATCTTCACGGCGTTGGCTGGCACCGGCTGATTCGGAGGCGGTGCCGGTGTCGGATAGCTGCCTGGATAAACATCTATCAACTTGACTACGAAGTCCGAGTCTGTGCCTGTTGTTGAAACTTGCAGATTCACTTTGATCGCACCGGCTATGGTCAGATCGTCTTCGAGCGGCTCTGTCTCATAAACCAGAACGTCCGTGCGCGACGCCGCGAATCGCTGGTCTTCGGTCATATAGTCTCGAGTCATTCCCTCCGCGACGTAGCCGACATAAGGCACAGGCTTATTCGGGTCGCTGATGTATTCATCAAATGCGCTACCGCCATCTTCCTTAGGCGCGTCGGCGCTCAAGCGGCCGCCCGCGTGAAAGTAGAGCGTCTTCGGTTGCAGACCTTTTGGCGGCCAGGCATCAAGCTTTCGCCATTCGTTCAGCCCTGTTAAGAACATCCACGCTTCAGGCACATCCACCGGCTTATCTTTCAAGTAGTGCATGAAGAACGGGAATTGAATCTGCTCACGAAAGAAAGCCGCCGTCTTTACATTGAAATTCAAATTGGCTAACTTGTCGCCATCGCCGCGCCCCCAGCAGCCGTGACACCAGGGTCCCATCACCAGAAGGTTCGTTGTATTCGGATTATGCTTTTCTACTGCGCGGTAAACGTGAAGGGGCCCCATCGGGTCTTCGGCATCGAACCATCCGCCTACGTTGAGAACGGCGGGCGTGACGTTCTTCATGAATTTCCAAAGCGAGCGGGATTGCCAAAACTCGTCGTAGTTTGGATGATCGACAATCTCCTGCCAATAGGCCGCTTCGCCGTTGAAGTATTTCTTGTTGGCATCGGCGAGCGGACCCATCTTCAAGAAGAACTCGTATGCGTCGGGGGTGCCGAAATCGAAATCAAGGCGCCGCTTCGGCACGGTGGGCTCGCCTTTGCGCGGAGTGAAGGAGCCATAGAAACCGAAATTCGCTCCAAGCATGAAGGCGCCGTTGTGATAGACGTCGTCGCCCATGTAGTAGTCGGCGGTCGGAGCCTGGGGCGAGGCGGCTTTGAGCGCCGGATGCGCGTCCATCAAGCTTGCGGCGACGTGAAAGCCCGGTTGCGAAACGCCAATCATTCCGGCTCTGCCGTTATGATTTGGAATGTTCTTGAGCAGCCATTCGATCGTGTCGTAGGTGTCCGTGCTTTCGTCAATATCCTTGCTGGTCTTCTTGTTCGGCTGATGCGGGCGCACCTGCAAGAACTCACGTTCGGACATATGCCTTCCACGCGCGTCTTGATAGACAAAAATAAAACCCTCTTTCTCAAAATGCTCCGACGGTCCTAACGCTGCGCGATAGTTGTCGACGCCATAAGGGGCGATGCTGTACGGCGTGCGCGTCAGCAGAAACGGATATTTTTGCGAAGTGTCTTTTGGCGCATAGACGGCCGCATAGAGCCGAGCTCCATCGCGCATCGGAATCTGATACTCATACTTCGTATAACGCTCTTTCACCTTTTCTGCGTCTTGCGCGGCAAGCGGAAATTGCAGGGCTATCACTAAGAAAATGAGTGCAGCAAAGCGTCGAACTGTGATCATCAATAAATCTCCTTTTCGGAACAGGCTCTCGTCAGGTTTTGCCGGAATGATATCAGAGGTCAGAGGTCAGAGGTCCAGAGTCTAAGGTCCAAAGTCCAAGGTCCAAAGTCCAGAGTCCAAGGTCGTGATTACCGAGATCAATAAAAAACGCTGCCTGCGTAGTCTGCGATCCAAGACCTCGGACCGTGGACTTTAGACCTTGGACTTTGGACCCTGGACCTGGACTGGACCTTAGCCTTTGGACAACTGGATCTTGGACCTTGGACCTTGGACCTTGGACCTTGGACCAGAAGTCAGAGGTCAGAAGTCAGAGATCAGAAGTCAACGGTCAGAAGACAGAGGTCAGCGCGGAGACTGGCGCGAGTGCTGTACGAAGACGCCAAAGAGCATGACGCCTCAGTCCAAAGCAGTACGCCAAATTCAGGGCACACAGACTGAAGTCTATGCTACCGGTTCCTGCATCGTCGTCCGCTGGCTCAAGAGGCGGCTTCGAGGCTCGATCACCTCGGCGAAGTACCTGGCAAAAGCTTCGGCCACTTCCGGATCAAAGTAGGTCCCCGACAGCGATATGAGTTCACGCACAGCCGTCTCGGGCGAGGTCGGCTCGTTGTAGCCGCGCTCTTCGGTGATCGCATCGTAAGCGTCGGCGATCGAGACTATCCGGCTACCCAAAGGAATCTGCTCGCCCTTGAGTCCACTCGGATATCCTGTGCCATCCCATCGCTCGTGATGCGAGGCAGCAACCAGCGGGACGTCGGCGAGGTCCTCGGGAAAGCGCATCTTGGAGAGCAATCGGTAGGTGTGCTGCGGATGTTGCTTAACGTGCTCGTATTCCTCCGGCGTCAGTTTTGCCGGCTTGAGCAATACATCGTCTCGCACTCCGATCTTGCCATAGTCGTGCAGCAAGCCCGCGTAATAAACGGCCCTGGAGTCCGCCTCGCTAAGCCCCATTTGGCGCGCAACGCCTGAAGCGATAACCCCTACTCTTGCGGAGTGCCCGGCTGTCGTGTCATCGCGCGCATCCAGTGAGGCAGCGAGCGTTCGGATGAAACTCTCGAGCGAACGCCTCTGCTCATCCAGCAGGAAAAGGTTCTCCAACGACAGTCCTGCTTGCCTTGCCACCGCGGTTAAGAAGTCAAGCGCCTCGTCATCGAATGCGCGTTCGCCGCTGGCATTGTCGACGTAGCAAACTCCCCACAGCCGGCTCTTCGATCCAATCGGCGCGCACATCACAGACCGGATGGATCCGAACTTAATCGACTGGCCCTCGGAAAAACGGGCATCTGTGCTTGCGTCCAGGCTGAACACGGCGACGTTGTCGTTGTATGCCAGATCAGTGATGCCGCGACTTGGAGCGCTAAGCCTTTTGGGGCCATACGCCGACGTGACCTCCAGCTCGCGGCGATGCGAGTTCCACAAAAGCACCGCACACCGGTCAGCCTTGAGCGTGCGGAGCATAAACGCGGCCAGCATGTCGCTCAAGTCGTCAGACGACTTGGCAATCTGCAGCTCGCTGGTAAAACCGTAAAGCGCGCGTAGGCGCTCAATAGTCTCATCGCCCAAATCGGCAGACTGCGGCAGCATCGCCGCGTTGAGAAACATCGTGTCCTCGGGCGCGATCATGCGGACGGGTCTAAGATCGGCACTGGGGACCGCATCACCGTTTCCATCGCCAGAGTGATACTGCAATTCGACGCCGCGCTCTCGCCCCAGCCTTACGCGGTCACCGTCTTTCAAGCGTCGCTGGGCTATTCGCTCGCCATTGGCGAACGTGCCAGACATGCTTCCCAAGTCTCGGATCAGATGACGCGAATCTTCTGAAATGATCTCGGCGTGGTAACGAGAGATGTAGGGATTGTCTAATACAATGTCGTTGTTTTCGTGGCGTCCTATCTTCAGCGTACCTGGGCCAACCGAGCGCGTGTGCTCTTCGCCTAGATACTTGAAGGTCAAGCCGGATTGCTCGCCCATTACTTCCCACCAATTAAGTCGCTGTTAGCCGCGCGCGGAATTTGCACGCAGCTAGAACCCGCGCATTTCGCAAGCGCCTGAGCTAACACAGGCGCGTCCGGGTTCCATAAAGCATGCTTTGGGGGCAGCAGGACGTGAGTCCGTTACAGCAAAAGGAAAGCGCTCGAGTCCAGGATGTACTCCTTGCGTCTCGTTGTGGCCGGACGCGGAGGACCTGGCCGTAGCTGGCGGTCCAGTCTGGTCGACATTCAGCAGGGTTGGCGCGGGCACGCTTTGCGTACTCGAGTTCAACTCGCCGATGACCACCAGAATCACCGGCGTCCCTGCATCGCTCTCGGAGAACAAGATCGAGTTCGAGCGCTCCTCGCCGCCGCCCGATTCTCCATCGAGCTTATTGAGCGCGGCTTCGAGCAACCGTCGAACTGTTTCTTGATCCTGTTTCGGCATGAGTTGCATAACTAGCTCTCATTCAAACACGCCTAGGCGTCGCTCTCGACCGTATCGACGATTCCGATGATGGCTGAATCAATCGCTGCGCCGGGGCTTCCGGTCGCTGTCGTGGAAGCTGACCAGCCTTCCCGAACAACGACAACGAGATCTCCTACTCCGGAGTCCACTGCGTCCAGGGCAAGCAGTTCATCGCCCCCGTCCGAGCCATCAGGGTTAGTGGGACGGACGACCATGATCCGCCCGCCCTCATACCGGTGGTCTTTCTGTGTCGCTACGACGTTGCCGATGACTCGCGCGAGAATCATACGATTTTAGCTTTTGGATTTTAGACTTTGGGGCTGGATTGATGCAATGAGCTAACCCAAATCCAACATCTAAAAACTCGAATCAAGAAACACCGAATCAACTATGCCAACTATCGTGCAATCACTCGGCACTTCAGCGGGCAGGAACGGGAACGAAGCTTCGCGCCCCCGGCACCAGAAGACGATCTCTCCTTTGCCGGCGCCAACCGAATCAATCGCAACCATCGGCTGACCCTTCTCGTTGAGCGAGCCATCGAGCGGCTGAATCACCAGCAGCTTCTGGCCTTCAAGCGAATCGCTCTTGACCGTTGCCACCACCGTCCCTAGCACACGAGCAAGTTGCATTCGATAACCTTACTGAGAGCATAAGCTCAAGCGGCTACCAGCTTGAGCCAGTGTGTAAAGCTTGTCAAGAATTAACTCAAGTAGATAACCTCGGCGCTTCGGGAACGAGAATTGAAAATTGAGAAGTGAGAATTGGAAACGCCAGAGCACTCCTGAAAGCGATATTGCAATTCCGCAGTTTTCAATTCTCAGTTTTCAGTTTTCAGTTTTCAATTCTCAGTTTTCGGGTCAGGCGCCCTGGCCCGCTTTCACATCCATAAAGACGAGGAGATCCACTGGCATTACCTCAGCGCCGAGTTGCCGAAGCAGCGTTGTTACCTGGCCCCGGTGATAACTGGAGTGATTCATCACGTGCTGCAGCATCTGACCGAGCGGATACGCCCACTCCTCCCCTCTTGTGTTCCGGTAGGAGATCACCGTACCGAGTAGCTCGCCGCTCAGTCCGTTTATAAACTGGCCGCAGTCTCTTTCAACTTCCGACCAGGTCGTTTTGAGCGATTCGACCGTAGGAAAATCGGTTGGGTTCAACAAAGCGCCTGGCGACGTGCCCTTCCACCGCTCAAGCCATATCCACTCTGCTGCAAGGATGTGCGCTAATGTGTCCCGCACCGAATGATGGCTGCTTTGCAAGTCTCTCGTGAACTGCTCTGGCGTCAGCTTCGAAACAGCTTCGAGAATCCTGGTGTTAGCCCATCGATTGTACTCGTATAGGTCTTGGATGTCCTGCTTGTTCATAGCGGCCTCTACTTGATCTCGTTTCGTTTTACAATGTAGGCCCGGTTGACGATAACCGGATCAATGGGCATCTCGCCCCTGGCTGCGGTCGGGGCGCGCGCAATCGAGTCCACCACGTTCATCCCCTCGATCACCCGGCCGAAGATCGAATATAGTCCGTCAAAGCCGGGCTCGGCGGCAATGCAGATAAAGAACTGACTGGTGGCGCTGTTGACATCGTTTGGTTTGCGCGCCGCGGAGACTATGCCTCGCTCATGCTTCAGCGTTGAGAGTTCCGCGTGCACGGTTGGCTGGCCCTGCGCCCCGTGCCCCCAGGTAGCTGGATTACCGTTGATCGTATTTGGGTCGCCGCCCTGAATCGCAAAGATCCCGTTCTTATGCTTCACGATTCGGTGGAACCTGGTTCCATCGTAGAGGCCTTCTCGCGCGATGTCTTTGAAGTTGTCGACGTGCTTGGGCGCGACTCTGGGTAGGAACTCAAACACGATTCGGCCATAGCTGGTTTCGAGCACCGCTGCCTCGTCGTCGATTTCCGGTTTGCTCCCGCAAGCGCTTGAGCCGAACACCAAAGCAACCAGCGCTAGAGCGAACACCACCGGCGTGATTTTCATCAATGTCAAAACCCCTCACCCTTCGAGCGCTTTCTTCAAGACTTCATTGACCATCTGTGGATTTGCTCGTCCGCCGCTCAGCTTCATGACTTGTCCGACGAAGAAACCGTAAAGGTTCGTTTTCCCGGCGCGGTATTGTTCGAGCTGTTTTGCGTTCGCTGTGATGGCCTGGTCGGCAAACGCGCGAATTGCACTTTCGTCTGATACCTGCGACCCACCCATGTCACCGACGATTTTTTCGGCCGATTCGCCCGATTGATACATTCGAACGAGCACATCCTTCGCCATCTTTCCGCTGATACCGCCGCTGTCGATCATCTTTATCATCTCAGCGAGCGAGTGAGCGCTGACCGGCGATGCGCTAATGTCCGTAGCCGCATTCTTCATCTCGTGCAACAGCTCGTTCAGAATCCAGTTCGCAGCGGCTTTGGCGTTCCCGCAAGCTCGCGCGGCTGTCTCGAAGTACTCAGCCATACCACGCGAGTCGGTTAGTTGCGCAGCGTCGTCAAACGACAAACCGTATTCACCGGAAAAGCGCTGGCGGCGAGCTTCGGGAAGCTCGGGAAGCTCGGCGCGCAGTCTCTCGATCACATCTTCTCCGATGACCAGCGGCGGCAAGTCCGGCTCGGGGAAATAGCGATAGTCGTGCGCCTCTTCCTTCGAGCGCATCGTATAGGTCTTTGACTCGCGCTCGTTCCATAACCTGGTCTCCTGTGTGATCTTCTCGCCTGCTTCGATCGCTGCGATCTGGCGGTCGATCTCGTACTCGAGCGCCTTCTGCAGGAACCGGAACGAATTGAGGTTCTTCAGCTCGACCTTGGTTCCAAACTTGTCTGCGCCTCGCAGTCGCACCGACACATTGGCGTCACAACGCAAGCTGCCTTCTTCCATATTCCCGTCGCACACGCCGATGTATAACAGCGTGCGCCGGACGTACTGCAAGTAATCATAGGCTTCCCAGGACGAGCGGAAGTCCGGCTCTGAAACGATCTCCGCAAGCGGGACACCACTTCGGTTCAGATCGACGTAAGACTTGGTCGTTTCAGGCATGCCTTCATGTAGTGACTTGCCGGCGTCTTCTTCGATGTGCAGCCGCGTGATCCCGAACTGCCTGGTGTCCCACTTTACCGCATGTCCGAACTCGTTCCGCTCGGACGTCGGTATGTAGACCCGGCCGTGCTCAGAGAATGGGCGGTCGTACTGGGAGATTTGATAGCCTTTCGGAAGGTCAGGATAGAAGTAGTTCTTGCGAGAGAATATCGACACCGGATTGATGTTCAGATTCAGCGCCAGAGCGGCCCGGGCGGCCATCTCGATCACGCGACTGTTGAGGACGGGCAACGCACCTGGCAAACCTAAACAAACCGGACACGTGTTGGAGTTCGGCTGGTCACCGAACCTGGTCGAACACCCGCAAAATATTTTCGACTCGGTCTTGAGTTGAGCATGAATCTCAAGCCCGATCACGACTTCATACTTGTCTCTCATAACTTCTTCCCGTCGGCGGGTTGAGCCAGAGTATAGCATTCGGTTGCAGCCAATCGCCAAGCGGGACTAACCTCGATCAGAGCTGCACTGATTTCCACTGTCTATGCTAATATGCGCCTCTGGGGTTGTGCTATGACGACAAAAGCTGGAGCGATAATTGAAGACCTTTATAGCTTACCCGACAATGCGAAGGCGGAAATCGTTAATGGAGAGATCATTCTGATGCCGCCAACTGGGGACATGCCTAATCGCGTCGGCGGATCCGTCTACATTAGCCTTCGCCAGCACGAAGGCAAAACACCGGGACGCGCTTACACTGACAATGTCGGGTTCACCGTTGATCTGCCCAACCGAGGATCGTTCAGCCCAGATGTCGCCTGGTATATTGGGCCTCCAGCTGGCATGAGGTTCCTGGAAGGCGCGCCTGTTTTTGCGGTTGAGGTTAGAAGTGAGAATGACTACGGCGCCTATGCTGAAAACGCGTTGGCTATGAAACGCGCGGACTACTTCTCTGCTGGTACGCTGGTAGTGTGGGACGTTGATCTGCTGAGCCCCGATATTATCAAATCCTACGACGCGAACAATCCAGACAACCCAAGACTATTTCGTCGCGGCGATATCGCCGATGCTGAACCCGCCGTGCCCGGCTGGAGAATGTCAACAATCGAACTGTTCAGTTAGCCGACCAGGCCGCAGGGTATGAAGACAAACGATGGGGTGAATCCATACGCGCTGCATATGCTGCGCATTGAAAGCCTGTATCGCAACTCTGAAGCCGTAGATCGCGCGCTCGCTCCGATTGGTGACGCCATTGCGTCGTGCGCACAGAACCTAGAAGAGGCCGAGATTACTGCCGACAGCGCCTATATCGATGTAGTTATCGACAGCGAGACAGAAATGATTGAGACCCACCTTGGAACCGCATTCGTCGTTTGCCAAACGTATGTGACTTCAATCGTGTCGAGCGTCATGGCATTGCACAAATTCCGCAAGAAAGAAACGGGCGTCGATCTGTTGACGACGAAGGGCAACAAGGTCAGCATCATTTCATTCGGAAGTCATTTCATCAAAGGTTCTTGCTACACTGAAATCCAGACGATCGACGCGTTCGCAAACTATTTCAAGCATCGTGACGAGTGGCAGCAACCGTGGAGCACGTTATCAAGACCTGCCCAGCGGCACACAATTCAAGTATTGCTTGCCGCAGGTGGGGAAGAGGGCTCTACTGGAAACCTGAGAACCGGTGCCGAAGTTCTTGGAAACTCGGAATACAAAAATGTCCATGTGTTCACCGCCATCCTTACAAACTGGTGCAACAACATCCGTTGTTCCTACGATTCTGAATTGCGATCCGACTCGTTGCTCTAACAAATGCTGCTGACCCCGGTCGGCATTGTCCGCGCCGGCTGACCATTGATTGCGGCTTCGCGATTCCAAATTGATTATGACTTCGGAATCGGCCTAAACTCCGAGCCTGCCGACTGCGGGCTTGATCTCTAGGGGAACCTTTATGAATACGCAAAAGACGATCATCGTCGTCACTGCCATCCTGGCCGTTGCTGGCGTTCTTTCTTACTACATTTATCAGGAAAACAACAGATACATGATTACGAATGCCGGAGCGCCTGGTGTCATTTACGAGATCGACAAGAAGACGGGACGAACCTGGATACTCCAGGGCGGCTCAAAGGTTGAACAGAAAGACCCAGAAGTTGAGAAGACGCTTGAAGAGGCTACGCTGCAGCAATTACCAGCACTTGAATGCCTTAAGATCACTGGTGACGCTGATCTTTCCGGATTTGACATTGGGCATTTCAGCGGTAAGTTATACAACGGTTCCAACTGGACAGTTAAAAGATTCGTCGTTCGGCTAAGATGCTCTGAGCGGGACGGTGCGGAGAGGTGGACACGAGAATTCAATGTCCTCAAAGGGATTTCTCCGCTTACAACTGAATCTTTCTCGCTTAATGTGACAGGTTACCAAGGGAATCCGAAGGTTGAATGGTCCCTTGCGGAGATATATGGCAGGCCACGGTAGACTTTGCCTGTACTCGACCAGTCCCTGTAGACGAAGACATCAGGACCCTGGTGAGTCGCGAATGTCTAATTCGGCGTCTGCAGAATAGCCGCACTCTACGCGGCACTGTCATGCGCGTTAGTACGCCTCAGTACAAAAAGCTCCGCCCGGCAACGTCTTCCTGTCCTAACCATCCACAACCGCATACTCGTTCAGGCGTCTCCGCGCGAGCTTGTTCATCCGCAAAGTCGCCTGCGGCGCGGCGACTTTGAGTTTGGCAAATAGCTTGCTCATCTCGTTCGCTTTGCTCAAAGCTCGATGCATCTTCGCAATGTTCATCGGATGGGTGATTTCGAGGTCAACGTTTGATATAGCAATCTCCGAAAACGCACCCTTAACCTTGAGGCTCATTCCGCCAAACAGGTCCGCGGTCATCTCGATCTCGCGCACCCCTGCCCAGGGGATGAAATGATGCTCGCGACCTGCGCGTGTTTCCCTGATTCCCCCTTCATTCAACTCGATCGTGTGGCTCGCCTCGCGTTTGAAGGCCCATAGCACTCCGGCATAGCCAACCCACATCATCAAAACGGGAATGAATGCCAGGATCGGAAAGACTATCTCATCCAGGACGTCGTCGAGATCTGATTCGGTAATGATTGCCAGCACTGCTCCGAGTCCGCCATAGATAAGCGTCAAGAGCATCACTACTATTCTGAATGATCTCGCGTACAAGTAACTGCCTTGCCGCTTGATTAGTATGCGCTCCAACAGTGCTTGACTTCCTTTCTTCGAAGCGAGTTCAATACTGGCAAAATTATATCAGGATCGTCTTCAAAAGAAATCTCTGCTGCGAGAACTACGTCTTCTGTTATCATAATTGTTTCGACGTAGGGCAGTGAGGGCAACATGCAGGCACGAGAAGACATTCGCAACATCGCAATCATCGCGCACGTCGACCACGGCAAGACAACCCTGGTAGACGCGATGCTCAAACAGTCAGGGCTGTTTCGCGCTAATGAAGCCACGGTCGAACGCATGATGGATTCGATGGACCTGGAGCGCGAGCGCGGCATCACTATCATGGCAAAGAACGCGTCGGTTCATTACGGCGGCGTGAAGATCAACATCGTCGACACGCCCGGCCACTCTGATTTTGGAGGCGAGGTCGAGCGCGTTCTGATGATGGTCGACGGAGTGATGCTGTTGGTGGACGCCAGCGAAGGGCCGCTTCCGCAGACGCGGTACGTTCTCTCGAAAGCTCTCGCTCAACATCTGCCCTCGATCGTAGTGATAAACAAGATCGACCGGCAGGACGCGCGTGCCGAAGAGGTCGTCAGCGAGGTCTTCGATCTGTTCATCGATCTGGATGCCACCGAAGAGCAGGTCGACTTCCCAGTCATCTACACCGTAGCGCGGAACGGCATAGCAAAGCGCGAACTGGCGGATGAAGGCTCCGATCTGCGCCCGCTGTTTGATCAAATCCTTAGCACGATTCCAAAGCCGGCTGCGCCCACAGACGGCGTGCTGCAGTTGCTTGTAGCCAACCTCGACTACAACGACTACGTGGGACGGCTCGCGATCGGCAGGATTTTTTCCGGCGCCGTTGCGGTTGGTGATCAGATATCTATCTGTAAGCTCGACGGCCGTGTCGAGAAAACCAAGGTGACGAAGCTTTTTGCCTTCGAAGGCATGAAGCAAGTGCCCATCGACCGCGCTCAAGCGGGCGAGATAGTAGTGCTCGCCGGCATCGAAGACATCTACATCGGCGAGACCGTTTCTTCAGCCGAAGACCCGCAGCCGCTTCCGCGAATCACAGTTGATGAGCCGACGATCTCTATGCTCTTCAGCGTGAACACCTCGCCGTTTGCGGGCCGCGAAGGAAAGTTCGTCACCTCCAGCAAGGTCAGGGAACGTCTCGATAAGGAAGCGCTCGCCAATGTGGCGATTCGAATCGAGTCGACCGAAGCAATGGACACCTTCAAGGTGTCAGGCCGCGGCGAGCTGCAGCTCGCGATAATGATCGAGATGATGCGGCGCGAAGGATATGAGCTACAGGTGTCGAAGCCGGAAGTCATTACGAAACGAGAAAACGGTCAACTACTGGAGCCGATCGAGCTTGCGGTGATCGATTGCCCTGAGCCTTTCATCGGCATAGTGACAGAAGCACTGGGCCGCCGAAAGGGCCGGATGACCAAGATGGTCAATCACGGGACCGGCCGCGTGCGAATGGAATTTGAAATCCCCTCGCGCGGGCTGATCGGATTCCGCAGCGAGTTTCTCACGGACACGAAAGGCACCGGCTTACTGAACACCATTTTTTCGCGATGGGATGAATGGCAAGGGACGATCTCGCAGCGGATCAGCGGCGCCCTGGTAGCGGACCGTCCCGGACCGGCTACGACATACGCGCTTTACAACCTTCAAGAACGCGGCGAGCTGTTCGTGAGACCGGGCACCGCGGTCTACGAAGGAATGGTCATCGGTGAGAACGCTCGCGATGTCGACATGGATGTAAACGTCATCAAGGAGAAGAAGCTCACCAACATGCGCGCTTCTTCGGCAGACGAAGCGATGCGGCTCGTGCCCTTCCGCGAGCTGTCGCTCGAGCAAGCGCTCGAGTTCATACGCGAAGATGAACTTGTAGAAGTGACGCCCGGATCGATAAGAATGCGCAAGAAGACTCTCGCTTCCAATCAGAGGCCAAAGGGACGGCCGGGTGAGCAGACATAACAACCGAAGGCAGAAAGATGCTGGCAGGAATCACAGGTCGGGAAGGGCGGCTTGCCCCCGATCTTGCTTGAGAACGAGTTTTCATCAGGAAGAGCGGGGGCGAGCCACCCTTCCCGACCTGTGATCATGCCCCACTAGCCCTTTGTGTTGTTATTGCCTTTTCCAACCTCGCCGATCACGCGCCACGCACTCTCTATTTCGCGTAGTAACCCTTTCGCGTGCGCACTGCAGCGTCCGCTCGATTGACGCCTACCCTGACTCTCCGAAACGTTCCATCTCGATCCGCGTTCGTTGGATAGTAACCAACGCTGTACACGGTACGAATTGCGGCAGCGACCTGTTTGTAGACTCCCGAGAGATCGCCCACCTTCTCGGCCTTGAAAATCTGCCCCCCGGTCAACTCCCCGATTCGCTCGAGCTGATCGCGAGCAATGGCATAAGCCTCCGACGAACTGTTGCCCCGCTCAAAAACCTCTTCGTACTCCGTGTCCAGGTAAATCGGGAAGACGATCACGTCAGACTCTTCAAGCCTGCGCGCGAGTTGATTGAACGACACTCGGCTCTCCATCGGATTGTAGCGGTCGAGCGAGCTGTCCACTCCGTCGGTCATCACCACTATCGCGTTGCGTTGGCCGCGCGTTCCACCAAGCGTGTCCAGCAGCGAAAACCACAGAGCCTCGTAAAACGCCGTTCCGCCTTGCGACCTGTCGACTGCCTTGATCCGGCGCTTCAACTCGTCGCGGTCATTGGTCAACTGCGACACGACTCGAATCTCGTCGGTGAAGGTCACTACCGCGATTCTGTCGTGCGGGCCTAAGACTTCAACAAACCGCAGAGCGGCAGACTTAACGACGTCCAGCTTGTCTTTGATTGAGCCCGAAAGATCCAGGACCAATACCAGGTTGAAGGGCGCGGTCGTCGCCTGGAAGAATTCGATCTTCTGTGGCTGGCTATTCTCCGCGACTTCGAAGTCTTCAGCCTTCAAGTTCGCTAACGCAACCCCGGCCCGGTTCGTCACCGAAACGTTCAGGTTTACCAGCGCCGCTTTGAGCACGATGGCGTCTTCATCAGGGCTCTTTGCCGTCGCCCCGGTTTCGTTAGTCAAGGGCTCATTTGATGAATCTTCCGCGCGGCTCCTCTGTAATACGGGCGGCACGCCCGCACGCGACTTCGTTGAGGCGATCTCGTCATCGGTTCTCGCAGTCGAATCCGCGCGCCGTGCGCCCGTCGGCACATAATCGTCTGAGCGAGCGCTCTGGCCTGAGCCTGTTCGCGATGAACTCCGCGTAGCTGTGCCGCCGGACGCAGTCGCTTCGGGTCCGTCATCGCGTTGATCGAAGACCGAGCTTGCATCGCGCGCCGGGCCGGGTGGTGAATCCGCGGGGATGATCCTCACTCGCATGCCGGAGTTCCCACCGCTTGTATTTCTCGTCTGACGGTCACGCTCCAAAGGTCCAACTCGCGCCTTGCTTGTCCCGACATCAGCGCGATCGGTTCCACCGATTTCAACGGAGCCGCTTGCGGGATAGTTGCGGCCCACGGCATTCGACGATTGTGAACCGGAGGACGACCCGGTCGTAGAGGACCGGCTTGCCTGCGCGTCTTCCTCATCATTTGCTTGATCGAAGACTGATCCAGCAGCATCCCGCGAAGTGCGAGGCTGCCCATTCGAAGGGATTATGCGGACCTTTAGGCCGGAATTACCACCGCTCGTTTTTCGCTCGAGGCGCGGCCGAGTGAAGGGACCACTCGTTGTCGTCGTACTGGAGTCGTCGCTTCGGTCGCTCCCGGCGAAGACGACAGAACCATTGCTCTGAGCCGCCCGGTTGGTTGCGCCTGGGTCGCTAACGCCAGAATCGTCCTGCAGTGCTGGATCGGGCTTGATCGTCGTTCTCCCGCCCGGCCGCTGGGCGGCGCTTTTCTGGCTGTCGCTCTCTGACTCCCCGGGTGTCACGCCCCGCGAAGGCTGCGTCCTGGCCGAGAGCGTATCCGTCTTCGAGACTCGAGCAACCGCTGCCGAGTGCGGCGCCGGCGTGAGCGTTACATTCCCATTCTGACTGTTGAGGATTACTTGCGCCGCGCCGGTTCCGATTTGCCCTTTGAGGCTACGCGTGCCGATGCGCTCTACGGCTGTAAGCGGAATGGTCGAACGCACGGTTCCTAACGCTGAACGTATCGTGACACGGGCGTCATCATTGGGCGGAAGGCGATACGCGATGTTGCCACTCGTCGTATCGATGACCGCGGTTGAGAGCGTGCCGCTGATATCGACAGGCCAAACACCGCCGGTCACTTGTAGCTGCGCGGTGTGGGGCACGTACAGCGTTATATCGATCCGGCCGGCACCCTGCTTGCACTGGACGATGATCGAGTTCTGCGCGCCCATGAGAACAAGTTCCCCTGGCTCGATAGAGCTTCCAGCCGGACCCTTCTTCTCTGCAACGACGCGCACCGTTTGAGAGTCCCATGATTCAACGCGAGTTGCGCCGCGCGGATTCTCAACCGCGACCTCACCGTTTGGCTTCAAGGAAAAAGTCTCCACGCGAACCGCGGTGCTCTGGGCGCGAAGCATCACGGTCGCCGTGAGAAGTACGCATGCACACAGGAAGAGTGAACGAGCGCAGTTTATACCGCGCCGATTCGTGGGGGCTAAAATCTTCATGGCCTTACCTCCGCTAAACTGGATCGAGAACGACTATGTAATCGCGGCCAACGCATCCACGCGGAATGTTGGCCGCAACGTTGAAATGAACAGATGCATCGATTCTCGTACAAGCGGGAAAGGCCAGTCAAACAAAGGTCATGTCACCCATTCAGGTATCCAATAGGATCAGGCGGTTAGAATAAGGCCTCCGTATTCCAGACGAACTGTGCCGGTGGAGTAGAGAAATCCCGGGCAAACCAAGCAATCCACAGATGACACAGATTACGCAGATTGGGGGAACCCAATGCATACCGAACTCTGCATGTCTGTGATCTGTGTAATCTGCGCAATCTCCGCAATCTGCGGACGAATAGCGCGAAGTAGAACTGAGAGGAAAGTGGCTCGGGGCAAAGCACGCAGTAAGCGCCATCGCTCACTTAGCAGAACTTTGATTACTGTCGATCGGATTACGCGCGGTTTGAACCTGCGACTAGATCGTAGGCCTGCCACTTCCGTTCGGTCGCGCGTTGTAACCGCGGCGATGACGCACCGCGATGTCGTCGCGTCCCTTGAGGCTCACGCGAACAGATCGGTAGCCGCCGTTTGAAAGCGCATTTGTCGGGTAGTAGCTGATCACGTACACGTGGCGAAGCTCTTCGGCGATCCTCTGCGCCACTCGGCTCAAGTCGCCGATCTTTTCAGCGTCGTACACCGGTCCGCCGCCCGCAGAAGTGATGTCCGCCATGAAATCTCCGCCGCCCCTGCCATTTCGTCTAGGCCACTGAGCTCCAGGCGCCGGCGCCGCGGTGTTTCCAGTCGCCCCCAGGTTCGACAACCTGAACGGCCCTCGGCGGCGGCGCGGAAACGGCCAAGGGAACGGGAACGGAAGCTGAATGCCGGGTATGGGACTCCGGGGCCAGGGATCGACTCGAACACCCCCTCGGCCGCCATTGCCCGGATAGCGCAAGCCGTAAACCAGAACATCGGATTCGGTTACCAGTTCGACCGCATCATCGTAGCTCGCGCGGCTGCTGGTCGTGTCCTCCCCGTCTGAGAAAAGTATCAGCGCTTTGCGTCCCTCGAGGTTGCGAAGCTTGCGCTGCAGTGTTTCGTAGACGGCGTCGTAGACGCTGGTTCCAGAGCCGGTATCCGCTCGGCGAATCGCGCCCTCAAGTTCGCGGCGATCGCTGGTGAAGTTACTCAGGTAGTGAATTTGGCGATCAAAAGACGCCACCATAACCCGGTCCTGGGCGCGCAACTGATGAACAAATGCAATCGCGGCGTCCTGGATGTTTTCAATGTTTCCCTGAACGCTGGGGCTCACGTCGAGCAGGAGCACCACGCTGAACGGCACTTCCTCGGTACCGAATGAAGCAATCTTCTGCTGAACGCCATCTTCGTAGAGAGTAAAGTCACGTGCGCTCAATTGAGGCACGTAACGCCCCGACCGATCGCTAACAAGCAACGGAAGGTTGATCAGGGTCGATTCAAGCTTGATGACCTCGTCCTCGCCGCCCGCTGGCTGGGTGCCGGCCTCTGGCTGCTGGCCGGAGGCGGGTCGTCTTCCGGCGTTGCGGTCCGAATACTCGCCTTCGTCGCGCGGCTGAGAGTCGGTCGGACGTTGAAGCACAGGCGGCCGTGCGGCTGGAGAACCGCCGTCGTCGCGCGATCGAGAGTCGGCCGGACGTTGGAGCACCGGCGGACGGCCACCGGAGCGCTCTGTTCGCCCTGGATCAATGTCACGCCCACTCGACGACTCAGGAAATCGGTCGCGTCCGTCAACAGTTGAAGTCTGAGGCCGGTTTGACGTCTGACCGCGAGCGTCGCCGCCAACGGACGAGTCAGTGCCGGAGTAGCTCGGGCGCTGCCTGTTCGGCCTTGACGCTTCACCCCTGCCAGACGAGTCACCGCCAGACCGTCCCTGGGCACCAATCGGCGGGCGGTCAAAAGGTGGAGCCTCACGCTGTTGTTGCGATTCGGGGGAGTCTTGGGTGGCAGTCGTGTTTTCGGTGCGCCCGGTGGTTTGCGAACTCTTGTCGCCGGCTGCGGCTGGCTGGTGCTGGCTCGGTTGAGCTGGCGACGCAGGCTTCGAAGTCTCGGGCTTTGAGTCCTGCGGCGAGCCCGGCTCTGGAGCTGTCTCCTGATCCGCGCTCTTAGGCATTTGATTATCAGCGTTCTTAGTCACCGGCTCGCCGTTCTTGCCGCGGCGAGGCCGGGAAGAGTTTCCAGCCTGCTGCGACTGGTTCGTTCCCGAGTCGGCATAGATGGGCGGAAAGAGCGATATCAAAAACGCAGCCGTCAGGAGAGCGACTAGCGACGCGCGTCCAGCTTTGAGCTTCATCCGGGAACTCCAGTGATTTGATTCTAAGCCGAGTGGCTTGCTTAAGCAATTAGGCGTCTGAGGGGCGTAGGAGCTCGTTTTGACGTCTGTGCCTCGCTACTAAAACCCCTGGATTTGGATGTCTCGAGATTGGCCAAGCGTAGCCTGAAGCCAAATTCTTTCTGATTCTGATCTTCAATCATCCGTGCGGGGGTTTAATGATAGAATGGCTCCGCTTTTTTTCCGGTCGCCCTTGCAGCGTCTGGAAAAGAGACCGCGGCGAACAACAAGAAATGGAACCACGTTCTGTGACTTTGGTTGAGGGTCCGTCTTATGGTAGAGGCGCATCGCGAACCGATTAGCTGGGAAAAGGTCCACATCTTCGTCAGCAGCACGTTCAACGACATGCACGCTGAACGTGACTACCTCGTCAAACGCGTGTTCCCCGAGTTGCAGGATTGGTGCGAACGGCGCAAGTTGCGTCTTGTTGATATCGACCTGCGTTGGGGAGTCACCGAAGCGGATGCCTCGAGCAAGCGAGCGGTAGAGGTCTGTCTGGAACGGATCGATGGCTGCCGTCCGTTCTTCATCTGCTTTCTGGGTCAACGCCACGGGTGGACGCCCGGAGAAGAAGGCATCTCTGAGGACACCTTCGATAAGTTCCCTGGCCTGCGTGATTCCCTCCATCCAGCGGCCTCAGTAACTGAATTGGAAATCCGGCACGCGATTCTGAAGCCCTTTTCCTCTCGTGATCCCGAGGACCGCAACACACTGATCGAGTATCAACCGTCTGAATGCGCCTTCTTCTACTTTCGCGATCCACGTTATTTGAAAGACCTTCGCGGCTCGTTGCGCCAACTGCGCTGCACCTATTCGGATCACTTCGGGCCGGAGGACGAAACCGATCGCGAGTTCCATCAGCGCGAGCTTTCGCGGAGGGCTTTGAGCGCGCTTCGAAAATTGATCCGCCCCGCAGCCGCCGAGCATCGGCGTCTCGTTTATCGCGCGGACTGGCGAGATGAGCTTCGAACGCCGGAACTGGCGATGCCGTTGGAGCGCTCTTCGGTGGAAGAGACTAGCATTGGCCGCTGGCGTGATCAGTGGAATCGCTTTGCCCACCTCGATCTGACCGACACAGAATTAAGCGTTCCTGAGGAAAAGCAATCGGCGGCTGATGGTTACAATGCGGCTCTGACTCGCGGGAGACTGGCCGAGTTCCGGTCTCTCGAAGAGGCAAGAGGCCAGTTCCCTTCCGGCTCAGATCTCGCGCGCATCATTCAGCACGACCTACAGCAAGCTATCCTGACGCGCTTTCCCAAGCATGCAGAAGTCGAGGAAGAAGGCGAGTTACAAAAGGAGATAGACCAGCAAGAACAGTTCTTGTTTGGCGCGAGCGAAGGGTTCATCAAGCGCGAAGGGGATTTTGCCGAGCTTGATTATTACGTGGAGAGCGATTCGAACAAGCTCTTTGTGCTTACGGCTGCGGGCGGCATGGGTAAGTCAACCTTGCTCGCGAACTGGGTTGAGCGCTATCGCACACGAATCGAAGGCCGTGCCGATCATTCAGTTCATTTCCGCTTCATCGGCCAGAGTGATGGAACGACGACAGTCTACTCGCTGCTCAGGTTGCTGCTTCACGAGATCAAAGAGGTCGACCATAAGCTTGACGAAGAGATTCCGCTCGACCCGATCAAGCTTCGCAACGAGTGGCCCGCGTTGCTTGAGGCTATCGGCAAACGCGGCAAGACCGTGATCCTGATAGATGCGCTCAATCAGCTTGAGTCAGGTCTAACGGATGTCGGCTGGCTCCCGCGACAACTGCCTGAAAACATCAAGCTTATTGTGAGCTTCAAACGAGGCGACGCATCAGCTGAAGAGCTTTACGGAAGATTCAGCGAAGGCAACCAGGTCAGGCTCTCGGAAGTGAAGCCGTTTGAGGACCTCGATCACCGGCGGCGGCTGGTGCGCGCCTATCTCTCGCAGTATTTGAAGGAGCTGGACGGCGCGCATCTGGAAACCTTGATCAATCTGCGCGGAGCCGAAAACCCGCTCTATCTGAATGTCGTGCTATCCGAGCTTCGCGTGTTCGGAGCTTACGGCAACCTCGCGGCGAAGATACACAGCGACTTTGGCGACAATCCGGTCTCGGCGTTCGTGCAAGTGCTGGCACGTTTGGAGAATGATCCCGCTTACTCGCCGATTGATCCAAAGCGCGCCGTGCCTCTGTTATTTGGTTTGCTCGCTCACGCGCGTCGCGGCCTTTCGGTTGACGAGTTGACGAGTCTGTTCATTCAAGCTCTCGGATTCGAAGAAACGAAAGAAGGGCGAGAAGCGGCAGCAGATACGGTTAATCTCTTCCTACGTCAGGTGCGATCATTTCTGGCGAGGCGAGAAGGGCGCTACGACTTCTTTTTCGAGAGCTTCAAACTGGCCGCACAACAATGCTACGTGGGCGACGCCGATGGCACTGAAGAGCCAAGCTCCGGGCGATCGTATCAAGAGTGGCATCGCTTTCTGGCTAACTATTTCCAGAGTCTTCCGACCTGGCAAGAAGCTGCACCTTCAACACCGGCATCCCAGCCTGCCAGACAGCCGACGCGGAGAAAGGTTGCAGAGCTGCCGCATCATTTGATTCAGGCTGAGCAGTGGGAAGGTCTGGAGAGAACGCTTTGCCATCTTGATTTCTTAGAGGCCAAGTGCGCAGCGGGCCTAGTATTCGAGTTGGCCACCGACTTCGGGCAGGCGCTCCGTGCGATCCCTCCGACCGCCCCGTCTCGCGCACTGCTTCGGCTGATCGAGGAGGCGCTCCGCCGCGACATTCACTTCATCGCGCGGCACCGCGAGGAGTATCCACAGGCTTTGTTCCAGTGTCTCTGGAATACCTGTTGGTGGTACGACTGTCCTGAGGCCGCGACTCATTACGAGACGAGCGAAGGTCCGTGGTCAAGGCCCGGGCCGAAACTGTACAAGTTGCTGGAGGCGTGGCGGACAGCAAAGGAAGAGGTGACGCCCGGCTTCCGCTGGGTTCGTTCTCTCCGTCCGCCCTATATGCGGCTTGGTGGTAGCCAACGGGCTGTGTTCACCGGCCATACTAGGTGGGTAACCAGCGTCGCGTGGGTCCCAGACGGTCAACGGATCGTCTCTGGCGCGAGGGATAAGACCGTGCGCGTGTGGGACGTCGAGAGTAGCAAGGAGTTAGCGTGCTTCCGCGGTCATGATCGCCCAGTGACAAGCGTGGCATGCTCGGCCGATTGTTCCCGAGTTGCCTCCGGTTCGGAAGACAAGACTGTGAGGGTATGGGACATTGACACTGGGCTTGAACTTGCTTGTCTCCACTGCCAAACCGGCTCAATCGAGAGCGTGACGTTTTCTCCTAACGGCCGCCACATCGCTTGTGGTGCGGACGACGGAACCTTGCAGGTGTGGGATGTCCTATCCCGAGAGCGGATACTGATACGCCACCATGGCCAAGAGGGTAGTGGCATACGTTCTGTGGCTTACTCTCCGCACGGAAGGCACGTCGCCTCTGCCGGTTGGGAATCGTATATACGCGTCTGGTCCGCGGAAGCTGGAGAGGAAGTGATCCGCCTGGACGGCCACAATGGTGGCGTGTCCAGCGTGGCCTACTCTCCGGACGGCAGTCGAATCGTCTCTGGAGGAGAAGACAACAGCATCCGCGTGTGGGACGTGAATAGTGGGCGCGAGTTGCTTTGCCTCCTGGGTCATGAATATGGCGGAATCTGCGTGACGTTCTCGCCAGACGGTGTGAGGATCATCTCTGGGGCGAATGACAGAACCGTGCGTGTATGGGAGGTGGAGACAGGTAAACAACTGGCGTGCCTCGAGGGTCACACCGATAGCGTGTCGTGCGTCGCACACTCTCCGCACGGTTCGCGCATTGTATCTGGGTCAAAAGAAGGAGACCAGACTATCCGGCTATGGGACTTGGGCAGCACTGAGACGCCATGTCGTCTCCTGGGCCATGATGGTTGGGTGTGGAAGATCGTGTTCTCTGCAGACAGTCGGCTCATTGCCTCGGCTGGCTGGGACAAGACCGTGCAGGTTTGGGACGCGGTCAGCGGCGTGCGATTAGCGTGTCTTCGCGGCCACACAGATGAGGTGCGTGATGTGACGTTTTCTCCGAGTGGTCGCCACCTTGTTTCTAAGGCATTCGATCTCACGATACGGGTTTGGGATGTCGAACGCAGCGAAGAGCTGCTTTGCCTATGTGACCAGCATGAGATCAATCGAGTGGTGTTTTCTCCAGATGGCCGGTGGTTCGCGGCGACCCCCGCTGGGTCCGACAAGGTTTTCTTGTGGGACACGTTGAAGAGTCAGAGGATAACGGGGGCAGTAGTCAGCGGCATTAGCCCAAGTCAATGCCCGTATCGCGGCCAAGAGGGTGGAGTGAATTGTTTCGCGTTCTCTCCGAACGGCACGCGGATGGTTTCAGGCGGCGCGGACGGTACGGTGATGATTTGGAATATCGAAGGCGGGGGGTCAACCTTACTCCGGGGGCACAAGAAGCCAGTGCGATGCGTGGCCTACTCTCCCGATGGCAAGCGAATAGTTTCTGGTGGCGACGACAGGACTGTCCGAGTGTGGGACGCCGCAAGTCACCAGCAGCTAGCCTGCCTTCGGGGGCACGCGAATGCGGTAGAGAGCTTGACATTTTCAAGAGATAACCGACAGATCACCTCGCGATCATCGGACCGGATCTTGGTTTGGGACTTACAACGCGGCGATTGTATCGAGGTTATAAAGAATAACACGGAGTCCGCTCAGACAGGAGCGAAGTGCTATCGGTGGCGATCAGTCCCGCAACACCCAGATGCAGTGATTGAGGACACTCGCACCGGTGAGGTGATATGGCGGTTCCCAAAGGGTCTTGATTTGTATCCCTCTTCTTTGGTCACGAACCCGTCGGGTCAGGTATGGGTCGGAATGGGCGGTGACCGGATGTACCTTCTTGCACTTGAAGGTGAAGAGCCGTAAGAACGAGGTCCCCGGTTCGTCAGTCTTCGAGGTAAAGCAGCAGGATGCCGCGTCGACTGGTATTGCACTGCCACCCGTCTGGCAGGACGGAGCGTCGGACGCGCCGAGCAGATAGTCGGTCTAGTCTCGATCACTTGCCGACTTCGACCAGCGCTAAGCGACCGCTTTGCTAGATAAACCAGAAGACGGCCGCAGCGAGCATGAGCCTGCCGAGCCCCTAACGGCGGGCGCACGGCGGAAGTATCAACAGCCACAAGGTAGCGGGCACGAGCATTGGGTAGCGGGCCTGCCCCTTCGCGCCCCATGGACAACGGATCGGCCTACGATCCTGCTACACACGGCGGTGCTAATCAGAAATATCAATGAACTGGATGGTTCATTCATTCTGTTTCGGTGCCTCTGTGGCCGAAGGGCTGCGCACAGGGGTCACTTGAGATCGTTGACATTTGGCGGACTTGTATCAGCGGTGCAGCTTGCGCATCGTGACATTTGATGGCAGCGCTAAGATTCGGGTTGACCGGCGAGGAGTTCTCTTCGACCGGTGCGCGCAGGCGCAACTTACATAGAGGCCACAGTGGAACGGTCTGGAGCGTGAGGGTGACGCCCGACCGCAGGCGTGCGGTCTTGGGGAGTGAGGACAAACCTTCGGGGTCCGGCACCTGAAGAGCGGGCAATGCTTGGGAGTGGACTTAGCGCCAGCGGCTGTTCTTTCGGTCGCGCTTACCGGCCCCGCCAACACGATCGGGACCGCTGGCGGTGAGGTGCCCTCCTCGACGTACAGGGCATCGAGACCGGGCCCGACCTGGAACGGGACACGGCTCCCGAGAACAGCGTTGAAGGATGCGAATAACTCCCCCGCCGCGGTCTCGAATTCACCCGCCGCGAGAAAGCCCACGACCACGAAGAGACCCTCGCCCACGTCGACGCGCTCGCCGTTCATTTACGGAAGATGGGCAAGTCCGCCGAAGCCTGCCAGTTCGAACACGAGCGCGATCAACTCACCTCTCGCATAGCCGCGCGCAAGGCGACGCCAGCGAAGCCTTGGTGGAAGTTCTGGTAGGCTAACCTTCTCGAGTTGTATTGAAGATTCGAGTTAGTAACTAGTGAAGCCGCGCACTGGGACCCCCTCCTCCCGCACCTTCCGAGTATTCGTCTCCTCGTTAGCGGACGATACACTCAAGGTGTGCGATTCCGAGACGTGTGAGTCGGTCGCGTTAGATCCGTTAATCGTGGAAAATCAGGAGCGAACAAGAATTGCCGAGACGCTAAGTTTCGTCCCTCACGTTCGAGGTCCGGCGCCGCGACGACTTGCTCCGATAGAGGAGTCGAACGTCCTTCGTCCATCGAATGCAGGCGTCGGGCAGTCTCTCGCCAAGGAACAACCGGGGCTCGTCCGCCATCAAACCTCCGGGTTCTGAGTCGCGCTCTCCGGGCAAACGGTAGGCGTCCCACCAGTCGGTGAGGGCATTCACGTACTTTGGCGGCCACTCGCAAAGAGGCCGGTACTCACTCGACCAGACCACCTGCTTGATGAAATTGCTAGCGCCGTACGTGAAGCATAGGCGCACCGGATGGCCAAGCGGGATCTTCACCAGGGTCAGGTACTGATAGCGCTTGTTTGATCGCAGCCAGGTTCGGATTTGGACCTGGCCGGACCGCCAGTCGACTATGGGCACGAGGCATGAGTCTTTCCCCAGCCGCGGCTTCGGTGTCCGGTGGAGTTTACGGCTAGCACGTCGCGTTTATAGAGCATTCAGCAAGCAGACGCAAGTGCGGGTTAAGACACTACCCAAGTGCGATGGTCGCCGCTCACGCCCAAAAGTTTCGATCGAGTGTGCGATACTGAATCGCCTCGCTCACGTGCTGCGACTCGATCGTCTCCTTACCTTCAAGGTCGGCGAGTGTACGGCTCACCTTCAGAATTCGATCGTAAGCACGAGCCGATAGCCCCAGCCTCGTGATCGCGTTCTCTAACAGCCCTTTTGAAGCGGAATCGATCGCACAATACTTGCGAATAAGCCGCGGCGACATCTGCGCGTTGCAGTAGATTCGCTCGGCGCTGAAACGCTCCAACTGAACCCGGCGGGCTCTCACTACTCGCTCGCGTATCTCACCCGAGCTCTCGGCGGGGGTCTCGCTTGCCAGTTCCTTAAACTTCACGGCAGGGACGTCGATGTGAATGTCTATGCGGTCGAGCAGCGGGCCCGATATTCTCGACACGTAGCGCTGTATCTGCATCGGCGAACACTTGCATTCGCGAGTGGGATCGTTGAAGAAGCCGCAAGGGCACGGGTTCATCGCAGCGGCGAGCATAAACCTTGAAGGAAAGGTCAGCGACATTGATGCCCGGCTGATCGTCACTTTGCCATCTTCGAGCGGCTGACGAAGCACCTCCAGCACGTTGCGCTCGAACTCCGGCAGCTCGTCCAGAAATAGCATCCCGTTGTGAGCGAGTGACACCTCACCCGGTCGCGGCACTGCCCCGCCGCCAATCAACCCTGCATCGGAGATAGTGTGGTGTGGTGAGCGGAAAGGACGCGTCGTAATGAGTCCGTGCTTTTCGGTGAGCCCGACGACGCTGTGAATTTTCGTGCATTCGATGGCTTCCTCGAACTCCAGAGGTGGAAGAATCGTCGGAATGCGTTTCGCGAGCATCGTCTTGCCAGAGCCCGGCGGGCCGATAAGCAAGATGTTATGACCCCCGGCAGTCGCTACTTCGATCGCGCGCTTGGCATGAGGCTGGCCGCGTACTTCACGAAAGTCGTCCGAGTAGTGATCAAGGTTCGTCAATAATGCTTCGGTATCAATACTCAAGGGAAGAGGGGGCTCCTGAGTGTTGAGCAACTCAACAACGCCTTTAAGCGTAGCGACCGGGTAGACGTCGAGTCCGCTCACCACTGCAGCTTCGTGCGCGTTCTCCTCGGGCACCAGCAGTCGCTTCACGCCAAGTGCGCGCGCGGCCACGCCAATCGGCAGTGCGCCCTTGATCGGACGAACGCGGCCGTCCAGTGACAGTTCGCCAACGATGAGCGTATCACTCAGCTCTTCGCGGTTGAGATCGCCGTTCGCCCCAAGTATTCCGATCGCAATCGGAAGGTCGAAACTCGACCCTTCTTTCTTCACATCGGCGGGGGCCAGATTCACCGTCACTCGATGGATAGGAAAGAAGAAGCCGCAGTTGTTTATCGCGGCGCGTATTCGCTCGCGGCTTTCGCGAACAGCCGCATCGGGCAAGCCAACCATCGTGAACACCGGCATCATGCTGTCGCCGGATCGCGGGGTCAGATCGATCTCGACATCCACAACATACGCGTCGATGCCAAACACGGCTGCGCTAATGGTCTTGAATAGCATTCCGACTTCCTCCATCGGGATCCGTTTTGAACAGCTTAAGCTGGGAACCCAGGAAGCCAGACGCTTATCCCCGCCCGTTACTATGGACGTAATCTACCATGGCCATAAGTGACTTGTCAGATAAGTTGCCGGCCGCTGAGGTTGAAAGGTTGGAGTCTCCTATATTATGGGCCAGGCTGCTATCATTTGAGCTTGTACAGGCTGGACGCTCCGCTACTAATCTAAGGTGACTCGAAATGGATGAACCGACGAGCAGAGTCTTGAATCTATTCGCTCAGATGAACAGCGACACTTTGGACTTGCACACGCTTTTTGAAGCTGGCGGCAACGATCCCGAGGCTCGCGAGCAGGTGATCGATCTCGTAGCGCGACTCGTCCGAGAAGGCTTGCTTGAAGAGCGCGGCAGCGACTTCTACGCGATCACAACCAAAGGCCGAGCGGCCATCAGCAATAGATGAAGGGTCTCGCAGACACTCTGTTGACCATAGCCGTGCTTGGAGGGATCCTCATCCTCAGCGGCTTCATAACCGGCCTGTTCACTCGCAAAATGTATTACCGATGTGCCGGGTGCGGCAACCTCAATGCCAAGCGACGGACTCATTGTAGAATCTGCGGCGACCTGTTGTCTCAATAGGAACGCCGACGCCCGAACTCTAGCCCTATGCTGAAAAAAACCCGTTCCGCCAGTTCATTGGCTCGTTACTACGAGCATGGAAGCTCTGTGGGCGCCCCTCTCGATCCCACTTGCCGGAAGTTCTTTGTCGAAGAGGCGAAGGAGGAGGTGCCGGCTGCCCGTAAGGCATGAAAGTCGAGATCGCCGGTATCACGCTCAAGCCCTCCTCCTCTATCGCTCGAATCAATCCATCGTAGTGCCGCCGCGCATCACTGACGATCTGCGGTCGCATCAATAGCAGTCCGATAGTCTCATCACAATTAAGTGCGCGCCGCCGCTTTCGCTCGTACCACTTCTTATAGGCTTCGAATGTTTCAAACAGTTTTGGCGCATCGGGGTGATAAAGAGGCCTATCACAGGCATCGCTTCCGCCGATTCGATCTTGATCGAGTGATGATCTCCGGGCACGTACTGCGTTATCGCGCACAGGAGCATCGAGCGAATGTTGTTTGGTGTTGGTTGAAGGAAGTAGCCGAAGAGCAGAAGGTAGTTCTTAGTATCGCGGAGCTTGCCGGCGCTCGGAACAAACTTCAGAATCGAAGGCAGCCGGCCAATGAGCTTGACGTACTGGTCGGCGTTCGCTGGGGGCCCTACTCGCTTCGGTGCTTCGCCGCTGCCGTCCGCTGTTGTGCGGCCCTTTACGAAGTCGGCCATCCACGTGGCGAGCTTCCTCGCTATGCTCTGGCCCGATGTCTCGGAGGCGGCTTGATCGCGCGACGCGCGCGGCTTCATCAGTTTGCCGAAGTCGAGCTTGCCCATCCGCAACCGGCGCATGAGCTCAGGCATGCAATTGAACGCGATTACAGCGCTATGACGGTTGCGATAACGATCGAGGGCCGCCGCGATTCTGACAGCGTTTTCTCCCTCGGTCACGTGTATGACAAAGACCAGATCGCTGTCGCCCACATCACTCTCAGCCGAATTCCATTCGGCCTCGGTGAGCGGCGCGCCACAGTTGCAGGTCGCGACCTGGAGACCGAGTCCGTGCTGAGCATTGATGTCGGATTCAGCCCGCCCGAGCGGCGCGAGGAGACTCGTACCAACATAAAAGACTGTTATCTTCACCGTTACATCGCTCACGATTATCCTACGCTCAGACCCGGGGTTATGCGGCCTCTCCGTAGAGCGACTCGACGGCCGTAGCCTGGCGATCAGATGGGTACCAAATCAGTGCGAATCCGTCAAACCCGTGTCATCGGTGGTCTATGAGTTCGTAAGAATCGCATTGCCACGCCGCATAGACCATCTATGAAGCGGCAGTTGGTGTCAAGAATTAAATGGACACA
>JBBPIH010000069.1:0-33437 GCA_038040455.1 Acidobacteriota bacterium | reverse complement strand
CGGAACGGCTCGCCTTGCAGTTCCAGGCGGTCGGGATCGAACGCCCGCGCCAGCAGCGTCGTGCGGTTGAGCGCGTACAGAATGTACCCCTGTGGCGACCAGACAGCCCGTGTGGCGTTAGCACCGTCCTTACTCAGAGGAATCAGCAGCTTGCGATCTCTGGCATCAAGGGAACCGACGTAGATACCCGGATTGTCTCCTCCTCTGATATGAAACAGGTAATGCTTACCATCGGGCAGGAAAGAGGGGAAGTTGTGGTTCGTTTCTCCGTGTGCCGCATCCAGTTCGGTAACGGCTTCCGGCTTGCCTCCCGCCATATTGACCCGCGAAAGACCCGTCCCCTCTCCTTCGCTAAAGAGAATGACGCCCTGCTGGTTCCAGTCGCCGCCTTGTCCTGCACCCGGCTGATAGATGGTTTCGATCACGCCTGATCCAACGTCCAGTTTCTTCAGCTTGTTGTCGGCGAAAAAGGCGATGTGCCTGCCGTCCGGTGACCAGAAGGGATAAGCAGCGCCATCCGTGCCTGACAGCGGCTGGGTCGCGAAGGAATCGAGCGGGCGCAGCCAGAGCTGGCTCTTCCCTGCCGCATCTGATGCGTTGAAGACAAGGCGGCGGCCATCAGGCGATAAGGCCAGCACGGGAGCAGAAATTGCAGCTGTGTTTGTCCCTGTGGGCAGGTTGATTGGGAAGCGGGCGACCTGCGCCTCCGGCGACGGCTGGCGCGCGTAGAGCAGCGTCGAAACCAAGGCCGCTATCGCCAGCAGCAAGCTAACCGCCAGCCACAGCCACCGTTCGCGCTTGAAGAAAACTACCCCGGCCTTTTCCGTTCCGCCTTCCGGCAAGGCTTTCAGCGACAGCGTCTGATTCGAACCGGAGGAAAGAGACGACGCTTCGAGCGCGAAGCCAAGATCGCTGGTTGACTGAAACCTGCGCTCTGGTTTTTTCTCTATACAGCGCCGCACGATGCGATCGAGCTGCGGGGGGACTTTGCTGTTAATCTCAATAAGGTCAGGCGGCTCTTCTTTCACGATTGCCGTCATCGTCTCGGCCAGCGACTCGCCTTGAAACGCCCGCTGCCCGCTCAGCATCTCGTAGAGGATCACGCCGAAGGAGAAGATGTCCGCGCGATGATCCGCTTCGTGCCCGCGCACCTGTTCGGGCGACATATAACCTACCGTGCCCATGACCACGCCCGGATCGGTGAGGGCTTTCTGCGTCTGAACGTCGGACCCCGACGCAAGCGCCCGGCTCTGAGGCCGCAGCTTTGCGAGACCAAAGTCGAGTATCTTCACCCGTCCGTCTGCGGTGAGGAAAATGTTCTCAGGTTTGAGGTCGCGATGAACTATGGCTTTGGCATGCGCTGCCGCGAGTCCACTCGCTATCTGAGTCGCGTACTCGATAGCTTTGCGCGAAGCGATCGCGCCGTGGTTCATTTGCTCTCGCAGTTCTTCGCCTTCCAGCAGTTCCGCTACGATGTAAGGTGCCCCTTCGTGCGTGCCGATGTCATAGACGGTCAGGATGTTCGGGTGGTTGAGCGCCGACGTCGCGCGCGCCTCCTGCTCGAAGCGCCGCAGCCGGTCTTCATCATTGGCAAACGAGGCTGGCAAGACTTTGACGGCGACCTCGCGGTTCAGCCGTGTGTCTCTAGCGCGATACACTTCTCCCATCCCGCCCGCGCCGAGCTGAGAGAGAATTTCGTAAGGCCCAAGCTGAGCGCCTGTCGTCATCGTCATTTCTTCAACTCCGCGGTCCAGTTGACCACGACGGTGAACGGCGTGTTCTGCGCCTGCGCGGCGCTGCTGTTTACGATGAAGCGTTGGCCGTCAGAGGTCACGTCGAAGTTGTCGTTCACGATCGAATCGTTTCGGAAGATGGGCGCGGGCGCGGCGAACTCGAAGGTGGCGCCGCCTTTGACCGCGACGGACATCACGCTCTTGTCCGTAGCCAGGAAGAATAGCTCCTTCCCGTCGCGCCGCCAGCACGGGCCAGTGCCCCCGGCGGTGGAGATGCGCCACTTCTCGCCGGGTCGGTCGAAACGCGTGACGTAGACTTCGTCGCGCCCCGTCTCGTTTGAGACGAAGGCGACCCAGCGTCCGTCCGGGGAGAAGCGCGCGAATACTTCCTGGAACTGACTCTGAAGGAAGGGGAAGGGCTTTCGGTCACCACCGTCCACCGGCAAGACCCAGAGATCGCGATTCGTTTCAGGAGGGTTTTGCGTGAAAAGGATGAACCGCCCATCCGGAGACCAGTCAACTGGCCCATGGAATCCCGGCGCAAGTGGTACATCACCTTTCCCCGTGTCGCTTATACCTCTGATGTAGAGTGTTGACTTGTCCTCGCAGCACGAGAAGTATGCCATCCGGCGCCCGTCCGGGGACCAGACGGGGTCGCTGTCGTCAGTCGATCCGAAGGCGAAGCGCGTGGACGTGTCGCGCGCGAGGTCGTGAATCCACAAGTCGCCCGAGAACGTGCGCGGGTCGCTGATCGTCAGCGCGAGCCTTTGACCGTCCGGAGACAGCCGCACCTGACCATACGGGCCTGGTGCTCCTACTTGCCCCGTCTCGCGCCCGCTGCGATCAAACCAGACGAGTCGCGTAGTCGACAATTCAGTCATGTAGGCGAGCACGCCGTTTTCTGAGACGGAGAACTCGGACCAGCCGGTCTTGTCGAAATAGGGCAAACGTTCGACTACCGTAAACGGCTCGCCTGAGAGCTGTAGGCTCTGCTCGTCGAAAGGCTGCGCCAAAAGGGTCCCCTCGCGCGTGTAGAGCAGATAACCCGATGCGTATTCCACGCGGGTGCGGGCAGTCGGCAGCAGCAGTTTGGTTTGCGCGGAGTTGAGGGAGGCGACGTAAATGCCCCTCGCCTCTGGACTCTGGTTATTACGTCCGTAGACGAGGAAGTGCTGACCGTCGGGCAGGAAACGCATCCAGTAAGAGCCGAACTGCTCGGTCTTCGTCAACAGGGTCGGCGCGCCCCCGGCTGCGGCGACGCGATAGATTCTCTGCTCATCGTTGACCTGATCCCCGTAGAGGATCACCCCGTCGCGCCCCCACGTCCCGGTCGTGTCGACCTCTCCCGACAGGTCGCAGATGGTTTGCGGCGACGTCCCCGACGATTCGATACGCCTGAGCTTGCCCCCGGCGAAGAAGGCGATGTAGCGATTGTCCGGCGACCAGAATGGTGAGTAGGCGCCCTCCGTGCCGGGTAGCGCCTGCGCCGTCAGCGCGCCGAGCCGGCGCACCCAAAGCTTCCTCTGCCCCTCTGCCGTCGCAACGAATACGAGGTGGCGACCATCCGGCGAAACGCTCAGGTTGTGCGTTTCAACGTCTAACGGGAAAGTCGCTTTCTCCGGGAGCGAAATGGAGAAGCGAATGACGGGTGCCTCTGCGGGCGCGCGGCGGAAGAAGGAAACGATGAATGGAATTGCCCCGAGAAGTGCGAGGAACATCGCGCCTGCCACAATCCAGGCGAGCCGCTCGCGACTAAAAGGCCGCACCGCAATGGGAGCAATTGATGTCGATGAGGAGCCGCCGCTTACACTCGAGAGCGCTTCGAGGGCGAAGGCGAGATCACGCGCCGACTGAAATCGCTGCTCAGGATTCTTCGCCAGACAATGACGCACGACCCCTTCAATCGCTGGAGAAATACTTGTGTTCGTCGCTGACAGATCGCCAGGCTCTTCCTTCAGCGTCGCGCTCATCGTGTCGGCTACAGAGTCCTTGTGAAAAGCACGCTGACCGGCAAGCATCTCGTAGAGCACCGTTCCAAACGAGAAGATGTCCGAGCGGTGATCTACTGTCTGGCCGCGCAACTGCTCGGGAGACATGTAGCCGACTGTCCCCATAATCGTGCCCGCGCCAGTGTTGACGCGTCTCGTCGGCGCTTCTTCTTCGACCGCGCCGGTTGCTTCCGGCGCCAGCAATTTAGCCAGACCGAAATCCAATATCTTGAGGTGGCCGTCTTTGGTGATGAAGATATTTTCCGGCTTGAGGTCTCGATGTACGATCCCTTTGTCATGCGCGGCAGCCAGGCCCCGCGCGATCTGGAGCGCGTAATCAATCGCCGGGCGTTGCGGGAGCGGCGCGCCGTTCAGTTTTTCGCGCAGCGTCTCTCCTTCCAGCAGTTCAGAGACGACATAGGGTGCGCCCTCGTGAGCATCAACATCAATGATCGAGAGAATGTTCGGGTGATTGAGACTCGCGAGAGTTTGCGCTTCCTGCTCGAAACGCCTCAGGCGCTCTTCATCTGTACTTAACAGCGGCGGCAATACTTTGACTGCCACGTCGCGCCTCAGCTTTGGGTCATGAGCGCGATAGACCTCGCCCATCCCGCCCTCGCCAATCTTCGAGCGGATTTCGTAGCGACCCAGATGTGTGCCGGCGGCGAGGGTCATGGGCTTTACTTGAAATCCTTAATCAGCACCACATCGCTAGTTGAATGGCCGCGTGATAGAGCGATGCGTTTGCCGTCCCGCGATAGCGCGAAGTTGGATATGAACTCTGAACTGAAGTTGGTGATCTGCACCGGCTTCCCGCCATCAACGGGCTGACTCCAAAGATTAGCGACACCATTCTGAGTATCCGCGTAGAAGAATGCGCGAGCGTCAGATGTCCACCAGAATCCCGCCCAGAAATTACCGCTCTGTGGCATATCAAGGAGCTTGACGGGCTGGCCACCGGCAAAGGGAACGATAGCTATCTTCCAGGGTGGCTTCGCTCCTTCAACGAAGTAGCCGCACGCGATCAGTTTTCCGTCAGGCGAAAAGAACGCGCGTGTGGCAGGCTTGTCGGTTAACTGCACCGGCTCGCCGCCATCTACCGAGACTCTCCATAGGCAAGAATTGCCGGATCGCGTTGATATGAAAGTGATCCATTGATCATCGGGAGAGCAGGTCGGAGCGTAGTCGGCGGAATCTCCCGATGTTATCTGTATAAGGTTGCTGCCGTCGGCATTGATCCTCCAAATATTGGGCGTGCCGCTTTGGAGGGAGGTAAAGAAAACATAATTGCCGTCATGTGAAACTGCGGGGTCACTTTTGAAATAGGTGTCTGCTGTCAGTTGTCTGCTCCCGGTGCCATCCGCGTTCATGATCCAGATCTCGGGACTATCGCCCGCTTCCGTGACGTAAACGATCTTGCCGTCAGGCATCCAGTCCAGACCACGGGCTCCATCGATCTTCCCGTGAGAAATCTGACGGGGGAGGCTTGAAGGCTCATTCACAGCGGTAGTCCAGATTTGCATTGACGGGTCTTCCTGCAACGTTACAATCGTACTGTTGTCCGCCGTCAAGCCCAGACTAAAGGTGCCGTAACCGTTCAGGTCATTTGTAATTCGACGGGCCTTACCTTCCGGATAGGAGATAAACCAGAGCTGCGTACCGGACGTCCCCTGGATATCCGCCGTCAGGATGAGGCCGGTGCCATCTCCTAACCAGACGACTCTGTGAAGACCTAACAGCCATTTTTGAGAGGTGAGCGGTTTCTCCGCTCCCCCTTCGACTGGCACCTCAACCACGGTCGTAGACAAGCCGCCCTTAAGAGTTGCGGCGGCGCACGCGATTACCTTTCCATCAGGCGACCATGAAGGCCCATCACTATAAAAGATGTCGTTGCCCTTGCGTGTGACAAGTGTGCGCTCGCCGCTGCCATCAGAGTTGGCGACCATGAGTGAGCCTCCGATCTGGTCCTCAGAGTAACGAACGAAGGCGAAACGCCGGCCGTCGGGAGAGAACGTGATCGGGCTGTTAATGCCCGTCAGAACCTTGCGAGGCGTGCCGCCGAAGACGGGTACCTGGAAGAGGACGGCCCGTGGGTTGTCCCTATCACCCCAGACGTAATAGACGAATTCACTATCGCGTGAAATCGTTGTTCCAAGAAATTCACCCTCGGCCGGCGCCACGATCTGAACATTGCTGCCGGTCAAAACTTGCCGCATGCAGAGACTCTGTCGACCCGCCTCGGTTAGCGCGAACACAACAAACTTGCCATCAGGCGAGATCGAAGTGCTGCCGGTTATCACCGCGTTGTTGACGCGGCCGCCGCTGGTCAACCTGATGATCTTCATCGTTCGCGCCGGCCCGGCCGCCTTCTGACCGGCGAACCTCTGCCAGACGAAAACGGCGCCGCCGATTATCAGAAATAATCCAATGAGCGCCAAGACCGAGCCCCTCTTATGGCGCCTTAGCTCGTTAAGAATGATCTGCGCGCTCGAAGTCTGCTGCGGCCTTTCGATCTCTGAGCTCGCGCCTGACTGCTGACCCATAGTCATTGTCTCGTGTATTCCAGTCTGGCCGCTCGTTGTCGCCTTGGCGCCACTCGCGGTCTGATGCACTGAATCGTGAAGCTCGGATGGCCCTCGCATCTCCTCACGAAGTTCCTCGAGCTCGATGGCTACCTCCTTGATTGACTGGTATCGCTTTTCAGGCTCTTTCGCCAGACACCTCCGCACGATCCGCTGCAACTCGTCGGGCGCTGAGGGATTGACCTCTCTGATCTGCGGCGTCGGCGCGTGCACGATGTTGTGCAGCGAGTCGAGCGTATCCTTGCCTTCGAATGCCTTCCGCTGCGTAGCTGCTTCAAAGAGGATGCAACCGAACGAGAAGATGTCCGAGCGATGATCGATCTCGCTGATTCTGCCTTGCGCCTGCTCAGGTGACATGTAACCGACCGTACCCATCACCGTGCCAGGGAGTGAATGTTGTTGCATCATCGCTGTGGCAACCTCACTCAAGGCTTGATCGCCCGATGCTGTTTGCGTTGGCGGCTGGACTAGCTTTGCCAGCCCGAAATCAAGAATCTTGGCGTAGCCATCGCGTGTGACCATTATGTTCTCCGGCTTGAGATCGCGATGGACGATGCCTGCCGAGTGTGCTTTGGCCAAACCCTCGGCAACCTGCGTAAGGTATTTCAGAAGTTTGGCCAGCGGAGCTTTGTCGTGGTGAATCTTGTCGCGCAGTGTCACTCCCTCGATAAACTCCATCGCGATGAAGTGAGTGCCCTGACTCTCACCAATTTCATAAATGTGTGCGATGTGGGGATGATTGAGCGCGGCCGCGGCTGTCGCCTCCTGATTAAAGCGCCGCATACGATCCTGATTAGAGGCAACCTCGGCAGGAAGAATCTTCAGCGCTACTCGTCTTCTGAGCTGCGCATCTTCTGCCAGATAAACTTCGCCCATCCCGCCCTCGCCAATCTTCGCGCGGATTTCGTAGCGACCGAGGTGTGTGCCCGTGTCGATGCTCATCGCTTTAGATCGGCTGCCCAGTTCAAGACGAGTGTGATGGGCCGCGTGTTGCCTTCCTCCACGAGGTTGTTGACGAGGAACCGCTGGCCGTCGGCGGCTGGGACGAAGTTGTTCCGGTCGTCGGTCAGGCTGGTCGTCGGGATTCGCGTGGCGAACAAAGTGACGGGGGCGCCGGCCTTGAAAGAGGCGCCCGGCGTTACGGCCACGGCCATTAGTTTTTTGTCCGGGGTCACGTAGAAAAGCTCCCTGCCGTCACGCCGCCACTGCGGTTGGTCGCCGCCCGTCGTCGAGACCTGCCACTGGCCGCCCGAAACGGGGAAACTCTGCACGTAGACCTCGGCACGCCCGAACTCGTCCGAGACGTAAGCCACCCAGCGCCCGTCGGGGGAGAACTGCGCGTGATTCTCGTTGAACTCCGTGTTGAGGAACGGGAAAGGCTTGCGATCCCCGAAGAGCGGCAGGACGTAAAGGTCGAATCTGGTTTTCGGGTCATCGGTCTCGTAGATGATGAACTCGCCGTCCTTCGCCGTCGTCGTCCAGTCGTCGGCGTAGGCGTCGTGCTCCGTGTGCAGGAGCAGTTCGTCGCTGCCCGCGCCGCTTGAGATTTTCTGGTAGATTTCCCGTTTGCCGCTGCGACCCGAAGAGTAGACGATGCGGCTGCCGTCCGGCGACCAGAGTGGGCAGACGTCGTTCGCTGGGTCGAACGTGAACCGCGTCGGCGTGCCGCGCGCGACGTCCAACAGCCAGATATCATTCGACTGGAAGTCTCCGCGCCCGACCACGATCCTCTTGCCGTCGGGCGACAGCCAGGGTTCGTGATAATTATCCGACGGGCCGACCGACCCGAGAGAATTCCCGGCCCGGTCGAACCAGACCATTTGAGTCAGCAACTCTTTGCCCGTCAGGTATGACAGGTGACCATTCGCCGAGATGGAAAAAGCGGCGTAGGCCGTGGGGCCGCCCTCGCCGGGGAAGTTCAACACGCCCTCCACGACCACCAAAGGCTCACCCGAAAGTTGTAGGCGGCCCGCGTCGAAGGGCTGTGCCACCAGCGTCTTGTCCCGTATGAAGAGCAGGTGTCCCGTCGCGCCGCCCGCCGTCGCGGGGGCGTATGCCGCGAGCTGGCTGGTGTTGAGGAGAAACTTACTCTCCTTCGCATCGAGCGACCCGACGTAAATCCCCTCCGCCTCTTTCTGAGTAGAGCGCGAGAAGTAGAGGAAGCGGCGACCGTCCGGTAAAAACGAGGGCCAGCGGTGCGAGGTCTGCTTGCGCGACTCGTCGAGTTCCGTCGCGGGCGTCGCCGCCGCGCCGCCCGACGCCGAGACTTTGTAGAGCGGCGTCGTAAAGGTCGGGGTGAAGAGGATGGTCCCGTCCGCTCCCCACGCGCCCCCGCGCGCTTCAGCCGACGCTTCGGCCAGCGTCTGCGCGGGGCCGCCCGAGGCGTCGATCTTCTTGAGCTTGTTGCCCGCGAAGAACCCGATGAAGCGACTGTCCGGCGACCAGAAGGGGAAGGAAGCACCTTCCGTGCCCGGCAACTCCTGCGCGACAGTAGAATCGAGCGCGCGCACCCAGAGCGAGGTCACGCCCCCGCCGCCGGTGACCACGAAGACGAGGCGGCGTCCGTCGGGCGCGAGCGCGTGCGCATCGCCGAAGGTCGCCTTCTCCGGCACGGGCAGGTTGAAGCGCATGGTCTCTGCGCGCGGCTCTGCGCGGCGGAAGTAAACGGCGGCGAGCGCGAGCGTCGAGACGAGGAAGAGCGCCGCCGCGATCCACCCCAGCCGGTCGAGCAGTTTGCGGTGGAGTCCGGGCCGCGACGCTTCGGTGGTCGCGACGGCCGCCGCAATCGTTGTCGCGCCTGAGCCCTGTGTGCCCGACAGGGCTTCCAGCGCGAAGGCTAGATCGCTCGCGGAATGAAAGCGCTCTTCGCGGTTCTTCTCCAGACAACGCCTGACCACGCGGTCGAGCCCGGGGTTGATGTTCTTGTTCGTCTCTGAAAGCTCAGGTGGGTCTTCTTTCAGGATGGCGCTGATCGTGTCCGCTGCAGAGTCCCCGCGGAAAGCCCGCCGCCCCGAAAGCATCTCGTAGAGCACCGCACCGAAGGAGAAGATGTCCGTGCGCGGATCGACCGTAGCCCCCCTCAACTGCTCCGGCGACATATAACCGACTGTGCCCATCACCGCGCCCGGATCGGTATGGACTCTGCGCGTCGGCACATCCGTCTGCGCCGCGCTTTCACCTGTCGGCTCGATCAACTTCGCCAGACCAAAATCAAGAATCTTGACGCGCCCTTCTCTGGTGATGAAAAGATTTTCAGGTTTAAGGTCTCGATGAACAATTCCCTTCTCATGCGCCGCCGCCAGACCGTGCGCGATTTGCAGCGCGTAATCAATTGCCTTTCGCGGCGGGAGAGCCGCGCCGGTTAGCCGCTCGCGCAGTGTCTCGCCTTCTAAGAGTTCTGAAACGACGTAAAGCGAGCCGTCGTGTGTGGTGACATCATAGATTGAAAGAATATTCGGATGATTCAAAGTGCCTGCGGCTTGGGCTTCCTGCTCGAAACGGCGCAGGCGTTCGGCGTCAGCGGAAAAAGCCGCGGGAAGGACTTTGATCGCCACGTCGCGTCCGAGCTTGGGGTCTCTCGCACGGTAAACCTCACCCATTCCACCCGCGCCAATAAGCGAGCAAATTTCATAGCGTCCGAATTTTGTTCCGTTGGCAATCATCTAAAATCTCGGATCAGGACAACGTCAGAGGTCGTCGTGCCGCGCGCAAGAACAAGCTGTTTGCCGTCCGGAGACCACGCGAAATTGTATATTTGATCCGTCTTAAAATCCGTCAACTGTTTAGGCGGGCTTCCATCTAATGGGAAACTCCAGATGTTTGTGACACCGCCCCGTGTGTCTCGGAGATAGTTAAGAGAGCGTCGGTCGGGCGACCAGCGAAAATCTCCTTTTTTGCCGAGCAAATCAAAGACCTTGACCGGCTCGCCTCCTTCGTAGGGAATAATCGCGTATCTCCATGTTGAATTGTCGTCTTTACGATATGAACAGACGATCCATTTTCCGTCGGGCGAGACTTGCGGGTTGGACGTATATTTGTCAATCAACTGCATGGCGTTGCCGCCATCAATCGAGACTTTCCATAAATAACCCTTGCCAGAACTCCAGGACGCGTAAATGACCCATCGGGAATCAGGCGAGATATCTGCGCTGTAGTCCGTGTTGCCGCTCGTCAACTGCTTGGGATTACCCCCATCCAAATCCATCCGCCAGAGATTTACTTGCTCATTGCGCGTTGATGTGAAAACTATGTAGCGACCATCGGGCGTAACTTTCGCCTGAAAGTTTGCGCCCACATCAACTGTTAGCTGCTTATGATTGCTGCCGTCCGCGTTCATAATCCAAATATCCCCTGCGCCGCTTGCCGCCGAGTTGTAGACAACCCTGCCGTCGGGCGTCCATGCGAGACCGTCTATTCCTTCATAATTGTTGCCGCCGGATTTAATTTGCACAGCGCGGCTCGCATCCCCGTTCGGCGCAACCCAGATGTTAGAAATCGTGTTCGATTGAACGGTGACAAGAGCGTTGGAGTCTGCCGTCAGGCTCATGCTCATATAATCGTTAAAGTCAGTCGTGATTCTTCGCGCTTCGCCCTCCGGGTAGGAGAAGCGCCATATCTGTCTGGCATAGAAGGCGGGCGCTTTCTCTAATCCGAGGATGAGAAGCCCGCTTTTATCCCGCAGCCAAGCTACTTGACTGATTTCCTGCCACCCTTGCGTGGTGACGGGTTTTATAGTTCCATCCGCGACATTCACTTCGACGACATCCATCCGACCGATGACCGTTGTCTCGTCGCCGACAATGCAAGCGATGGTTTTCCCGTCAGGAGACCAAGCCGGAGCCCGTTCACGTGAAGGGAATGTCTCAGGTGTCTTACGCGAAGCGAGTATTCGTTCTCCCGTGCCATCGGCATTAGCAATTAATAACGAGCTTTCTTCCGCGCTCGGATATTCCTCGCGAATGAAAGCGAACTGCTTGCCGTCGGGAGAATAACTTACCCCGCCCTCCGCGTTTGTGAACAGTTTTTTCTGGGAGCCTCCGAGCACGGGCATTTGGTAGAGCGACCAGGCTACGTTCTTCTCAAATTCGGCTTTGACGAAGTTTATGTAGTTGCCGTCAGGTGAGAACGTGAGGCCCCAGTAATAAACATCCTCCGCCGGAGGAATGATCTGTACGTTGCTCGACGCTGCTACTTGCCTCACCCAAAGACTATGCTGCCCGCCTTCATCAATGCTGTACACGACATATTTGCCGTCAGGCGAGATTGCTGCATTAAAAGACTTGCCGTTTGTGGTCAATCTTTCAATCTTTATCGTCTGCGGAGGTTTATCAGCCTTGCCCCAAAATTTATAGAGCGCGAAACCAATTCCGCCTGTCACCAGCAGAAGCGCGACAGCAGCTACGCCGACGCTTTTCTTATGACTCTTAATCCCGCTTACCAAATATTCGGCACTTGAAGTTGAACGTGCGATGTCCGCCCGCGTTTGGTCGGCTGTCAAAGGCTGAGTGCTATCTACCTTTACCTGCTGCGAGCTGCTTACCCGTTCGCTGCCGATTGATTCCGGCTGGACGGAATACTCCAATTCGGCTTTGTCCTTTAACTCCTGCCGGATTTCATTGAGTTCTATCGCTACATCTTTGATTGACTGGTAGCGCTTCTCCGGCTCTTTCGCCAAACATCTGCGGACGATTCGTTGCAAATCTTGAGGCGCATCTGGATTAACGTCTCGAATCTGAGGCGTCGGCGCATGCACTATCTTGTGCAGCGAATCAAGCAGGTCTTTGCCTTCAAATGCTTTCTGTCTGGTCGCTGCTTCATAGAGAATGCAGCCGAAAGAAAAGATATCCGAGCGATGGTCAATCTCTCTTATCTTACCTTGCGCCTGTTCGGGCGACATATAACCGACTGTTCCCATTACCATTCCCGGCGTTGAGTGCTGCGCCAAGATAGCAGTAGCCGTTTCGCCGGACGCATTACTTTCCGAGCCTTTTGGACTTTGCGGCTCGATCAGTTTCGCCAGTCCGAAATCTAAGATCTTCGCATAACCGTCGCGGGCAATCATGATGTTGTCCGGCTTCAAATCACGATGCACGATGCCCGCCGCGTGAGCTTTGGCTAACCCTTCAGCGATTTGTGTTAAATACTTGAGCAGTTTTCTCAGCGGAGTTTTCTCACGATGAATCTTCTCGCGTAACGTCTCGCCCTCGACGTATTCCATGGCAATGAAGTGCGTGCCCTCTGTTTCTCCAATCTCGTAAATGTGGGCGATGTTCGGATGATTAAGCGCGGCAATGGCGTATGCCTCTTGCTCAAAGCGGCGCAGCCTGTCCTTGTTTTGGCTGAAATCAGAAGGCAGCAGCTTGAGCGCGACGGAGCGTTTTAGTTGAGTGTCTTCCGCCAGATACACCTCACCCATACCGCCCTCGCCGATCTTCGAGCGGATTTCGTAACGTCCGAGTCGTGTGCCAGTCTCCACAGCCATCACCTGAAATCACTTATCAAGACAACATCATTACTTATAGTGCCGCGCGCAAGCACGAGCTGTTTGCCGTCGCGCGACCAGTCGTAAGCAAAGATTCTATCCATTTTGAAGTCAGTCAACTGGACAGGCTTCCCGCCGTCGAGTGGTTGACTCCAGATGTTGGAGACGCCGCCGCGATTAAGGACATAAGTTACAGCTCGCCCGTCCGCCGTCCAGCCGGGCGTCTTATCTCTGATGCTCTGGTCAACGTCGAATTCAAACACAGGCTCTCCACCTTCAAACGGAATAACAGCTATCTTAACGTTCTGCCTGTCCGGGTAATAGAAGCAAGCGATCAGTTTTCCGTCGGGGGAGATGGCGGGGTCTTCTGTAACCTTGTCCGTCAGTTGCTTCGCCTCGCCTCCGTCAATAGACGTTTTCCACAGCGTCGTTTTGCCCGAAGCGTTTAATTCATAAACGACCCACCTCCCGTCCGGCGAACCCTTCGGATCGGAAGCCCACCCTTGACCTGTTAATGGCTTAGGATTGCCGCCGTCAATATCCATACGCCAGATGGCGGTAGCGCTCGCGCTTTTGCGCCAAGACTCAAAAAGAATGTAGCGCCCGTCGGGCGTTACAGACACCCAGCGATTATTATGCTCATCAATTGTCAGCAGCTTTTGATTGCTTCCGTCCGCGTCCAAGATTGAAATATCCCAATCGCGGCTCGCGTGTACTATTTTGCCGTCCGGCGTCCACGCGACTCCCATATTACCGTCATGCTTGCCGGAAGTGATTCGCTGAGCACGGCTCGAATCTCCGTTCGGCGCAATCCAAAGATTTGAAATCGCGTCACCCTGCACGGTGAGCAGCGTGTTTGAATCCGCCCTCAGACTCACGTCAGAATAGCTGTTCAAGTCGTTCGTGATCCGGCGCGCCTCGCCGCTCGCGTAAGCGACGTACCATATCTGATAGAAATAGCCGGATGATTTATCCGCCGCAGACATCAACAGACCGCTTCCGTCTCCCAGCCACGCGACGCTACGAATTGAACCCCACTTTTGGGGTAAAATCCGTTTCTCTCTTCCATCTTCTACCGCCACTTCAATCAATCCAACGGCATCATCGCCACTAACGAAATAGCCGCTGCACGCTATAACTTTTCCATTGGGCGACCACGCCAGACCCTCAGTCTCGAACCCCTCAGGTTCTTTGCGCGTTGCGAGTTTTCGCTCGCCGCTTCCGTCTACGTTAGCGACGATCAATGCGCTCTCCCCTTGATTGAAATCATTGCGCATGAAAGCGAAACGCTTGCCGTCGGGAGAGAGTGTAATCGCGCCGTCCGCGCCTTCCATTATCTTCCTCGAAGAGCCTCCGAGCGTGGGCATCTGATAAATTGTGCCTTTGCCGCCTACCTTCTCACGTCTGACGTAATAAACGTAGTTACCATCTTGCGAGAAGGTTAAACCCAAGTAATCAGCTTCTGCGGGCGGAAGGACGTTGACGTTACTGGCGGTGGCGATTTGCCTGATCCACAAACCCTGTTGCCCCGCGTCGTCCACCACATGAACGGCATACTTCCCGTCGGGCGAGATGGTGGCGCGCTTGACCTTTCCCGTGCTCGTCAACCTCATCACCTTCATTTGAGAAGATGTTGCCGGGCGGCTCTCGTTCTTGTTGAGGAACTTGTACACGCCGAAAGCGGCGGCAAGCGTTGCAATAGCCAGCAACGAAAGAATCAAAAACGCGCGTGTTTTGTGGCGTTTGATACTGCCTACGAGATACTCCGCGCTGGAGGAGGTTTGCGTGGATGCTGCGGCGCTAACTTCGGCGGTCGGCGCGGTTGATTTAGCAATCGTATTAATCCCCGTCGGCTCGCCTTCCGTTGAAACTTGCGCGACCGCGCTTGAAGACGGCGGATTGGTGCGATGAACTTCGGGCGCGTCCTCAATTTCACGGCGCAACTCTTTAAGCTCAATCGCCACATCCTTGATCGTCTGGTAGCGTTCTTCCGGGTCTTTCGCCAGACAACGCCGCACGATGCGTTGCAGCTCAACGGGCGCGGCGGCGTTGAAATCTTTGATCTGCGGCGTCGGCGCATGCACTATCTTGTGCAGCGAATCAAGCAGGTCTTTGCCTTCAAATGCTTTCTGTCTGGTCGCTGCTTCATAGAGAATGCAGCCGAAAGAAAAGATATCCGAGCGATGGTCAATCTCTCTTATCTTACCTTGCGCCTGTTCGGGCGACATATAACCGACTGTTCCCATTACCATTCCCGGCGTTGAGTGCTGCGCCAAGATAGCAGTAGCCGTTTCGCCGGACGCATTACTTTCCGAGCCTTTTGGACTTTGCGGCTCGATCAGTTTCGCCAGTCCGAAATCTAAGATCTTCGCATAACCGTCGCGGGCAATCATGATGTTGTCAGGCTTCAGATCGCGATGCACGATTCCCGCCGCATGGGCTTTTGATAGTCCTTCGGCAACTTGCTGCAAATACTTCAGAAGCTTTCGCAGTTCGGTCCTCTCCCGATGAATCTTTTCGCGCAGCGTGAGGCCGTCGACGAACTCCATCGCGATAAAGTGTTGGCCATCTGCTTCGCCAATCTCATAGACGTGGGCGATGTTTGGATGATTGAGCGAGGCGGCGGCCTTGGCTTCCAGGATGAACCGCCGCATGCGGTCCTGATTAGACGCGACCTCCGCAGGCAATAGCTTCAGCGCGACCTTGCGGTCGAGCCTCGTGTCCTGGGCAAGGTAAACCTCACCCATCCCGCCTGTGCCGAGCGGACCAACGATTCTGTATGCGCCGAGCTGTGTGCCTGATTGAAGAGCCATCAGAGATGAGTTGCCGCGCGGGAGAATATCAGAGCAGTAGAGCTGAGAACAAGAACACTGCTCTTAATCAGATGCCTTTAGCGGAGCTCGACGTCGCCGTGCGGTGTTTTGATAGTAGCGATGATGGTGGGCGCGGACCCTGCGTCTACGCGGAGGTTCAACCCGAGATTGGAAAGCGCAGTCTGGACCCGAATCGCGTCCGGATGCTCAGCTCGAAGAGCGACCAGCACGCAGCCCTTAGGCAGGCTCGCGGCTGGATGCTGGGTCTCTCCCCAGTCGATGAAGAATGGGACGCTTCCACCCTCATTCAACGTGGGCGAGACGGTGAGATGCCACGACAACAGCACGCCATCTGGACGGCGGCGACTTCCGGGCTGTACTTGACCCAGGTCGAGACCCTGGCTCTTCGCGTTCTCGACGATTGCTTCGAGGTCCGTCCCTTTCGCGGCCCACGTGACCAGCCGGGGCGCTTGAAGCTCGTCGATGCCGAAGCGCCGCGGCCGGTCGGGCTTCGGCTGGTCTGGATCCGGTCCAATGATCTCCAGGTATGTGTTATCACCCAACCCGATCAGCGCGTTGCGAGTGCCCCAGCCCGGGTGCTGACCTCCAGGCGCCGCGCTCACACCGAGGAGCCGTTCGACTTGCTCTATGCCAGCCGCGAGATCGGGTGTTGCAAAGACAAGGTGGTCGATCTTCGAGAGTATCGGTGTCTCCTTGTTCGGAGCTGGATGACAGCCGGAGATTAGGATGCAAGCCGCAAATGTGATGCATTCAATCAAACTCGCGCGCAGTCGTCGGGACCGCTTGTTTTGACGTTCCAACGACCGGAGACCCTTAGAAAGCCTCGCCAACCGGTTCGTGAATCAAGTCACCCTGGCGGTGAAAGGAACAGCTTCGCGACTTTGCACGAAAAACCAGGCAACAGTGGAGATTCTAGCGTGTCATCAACGTACAGAGTGCGGTCAAGAACGAGCCGGTCGCGATTGCGGCGATAGACTGCGACTTGCTTCAGCATGGCGTCCACAATCCAGTATTCGTGCACACCGTGGCGCGAGTAAAGCTTAAGCTTGACCCTGCGGTCACGGTCCTCATTGGTCTTGCCGGGTGAGAGCACTTCGATCACGAGTTCAGGCGCGGCAAGGAGATGACCGGCTTTGTCCGTCGCACCTGCCAGGCGCTCTCGCGTGACCCACACAACGTCGGGAGCCACATCATCGCCTTCACCAAAGATCAAACCCGGAGCCGTGAGCACAACTCCCACGCCGCTCTTGTCGTTCCACTCGTCTAGAAAACGGCACAACCGGCTGCACGCATATTGGTGTTCCACACTCGGCTGTCTGGACACGTAAAGTTCTCCTTCGATGATTTCGTAGCGCTTGCCGTCATCGGGCATCAGTTCTAGATCAGCGGACGTGAACTTCACGGAGGTAACCATCTTGATCTCCTCTTTCGCAGGGTTATCTTAACCGCGCCTGGCAGGGCATCGCAACAAGGCGTGCCCAGAGGGTGTCCTTGCAGCGGTCTACTCCACGTCGTAGATTTTGATCGGCTTATCCTGAAGATACTTATCAAACCAGTTCAGGATGTGCTGCAAACGCTCGATGCGATGCCACGGAGCGCCCGAACGGGACAGCTCGTGCGATTCGTTCGGGAAGCGCACCATCGCCGTCGGAATCTTGCGGTACTTCAACGCCCGGAACATCATCTCGCCGCCTTCATTGGGAGGCGTGCGGTAGTCCGCTTCGCCTTCGATGAACATCATCGGTGTGGTGATGTTCTTGACGTAAGTGATAGGTGAGCGCTTGACGAAATCCTCGGGATCTTCCCAGGGGGCGGCTCGGAACCACGTCGGCATGTACAGCCAGAAGTCCGCCGTGTACCAGAAGCCCGCCCAGTCTGCGATTGATCGCTGAGACACCGCTGCCGCAAATCGAGTCGTGTGGCCGACCGTCCAGTTTGTCAACACGCCGCCGCCGCTGCCTCCGGTCACGCCCATCTTCCTGGTGTCGACGTAGCCGCGTTTGACAACCTCATCGACGCCGGCCATCAAGTCTTTGTAGTCGTCGCCCGGGTAGTTGTACTGAATGATGTTGCCGAAGTCCTGACCATACGACGTGCTGCCGCGCGGGTTGGGGTAAAGCACAACGTAGCCTTTCGCAGCCATCCACTGAAACTCATGCGTGAACGTGAGGCCGTAAGCCGAATGCGGACCGCCGTGAATTTCCAGTATGAAAGGGTACTTCTTCGAGGGATCGAAGTTGGGCGGCTTTTGAATCCACGCTTGAATCTTTTTGCCGTCGAAGCTCGTGTACCAGATTTCTTCAGGGTCGGCGAGATTCAGTTGCGAAAACAGTTCATCATTGGCGCGCGTCAACTGAGTCAGCTTGCCCGCGGCGGTATCGAGCAGGAACAGATCACCGATTTTAGTCGAAGACGAGATCGCTAGCGCCATCTTTGAAGCATCGGGCGTCGCGGTGTAGCTGATGACTTCGTGATTGCCGCTGGTGAGAGCTTCTACTTTGCCGGTCGCCGCGTCGATGCGTTTCAGATTTGCAGCCCCGTGTTCCGCGACGTTGACGTAGATCGAGCGGTCGTCTTTGCTCCAGATCACCCCGCCGGGATTCGAACCTCGAGGTGCGTGCTGATCGCCGCCGATGCCTCCACCGATGTCGAAATCGTAGTTGGCCGTGAGGTTCCTCGGCGCGGCGCCGGGTTCGTTGTTCATCACAAAGAGATCGGGCTGCGTGTAGGACAGGACGGGCTTGCGCCCTTGCGCACCGCCGAATGCGATCCGTTTGCCATCGTTGCTGAAGGTGTAGTCGCGCATCCCGCCGTCGAAGCTCAACGCTTTTCGTTCGTCCCCGCCGTCGCGCGAGACCGAATATAAATCGGTGCGCGGTGGTTCATAGTAAGGCTCGGTCACGCGGCTGGCGACGAAGTAAATTCGCGAGCCGTCAGGGGACCAGCTCAAATTGCCTTCATCGAAGTTGCCCCTGGTAATTTGCTTCGGTTTCGGCTTTTCGCCTGGCGCGGCAGGCAGACTCACCGTCCAGATGTGCGCGTGAACTTTCGTATTGAGGTAGCCGCCGCCGTTCGCGCGATAGACCGCTTTCGTGATTACGCGCACGTCGCTAACGCGCTCGGGCGTTTTGTCTTTCGGCTCGGCTTCTTCGGGGTTTGGCTTGTCCTTCTCTTTGCTGGGGTCCTCTCGACTGACAAAGGCGATCGTCTTTCCATCGGGCGACCACTCAAAACCGGCCGGGCTCCGTGGCGTATCGGTCAACGGTTGCGCTTCGCCTCCCTCGAGCGACATAAGCCAAATCTGCGCCGGTTGCGGCCGGCCGTCTCGTTCAGGTGAGCGGATGAACGCCAGCGTCTTTCCGTCGGGCGACCAGCGCGGCGAAGCGTCGCGCGGTCCGGCGGTTATCTGCCGCGAGGGGCCGCCGCTCGTTGGCACGATCCACAACGCGGTGTCGTAGCGGTCGGACTTCTGATTCACCCACACGCGCACGAACACAACGCGGGAGCCGTCGGGCGAGATTCGCGGGTCGGCGATCCACACAAACTTGAACAAGTCCATTTCGGTGATCATCCGCTTGTCGGCGCCCAGCGAACGCGCCGGAAGAGCGAGCGTGACGATCATCAGAACAGTAAGCAGGGAACTGAAGCGACGGAATCCGGTTTTCATGGAGACTCTCCTGATCGAGTAATTAGGTTGAAGACAATAGTGCATTTTCCAACAAATGTGTAGCACCAACCAGCCCTAGGCTAACGCGTACGCTCACCAACGGGCCGAGCAGCGGCCGTCGCGTGCAACGCCTTGTTAGCCAGCTTCATGCTCTCGCCTGTCATGCTGCGACCTGTTGCTGATACAGGTACTTCTGGAAGCCAGCAAAGACCCGCCCAATCTCATCCGGCCTGCCCAGGTCGGCCACGGCGTCGGCGATGGAGTTGTGATACTTCAGCCGCAACAAAGGCGTGAGCTTGTCCTGGTCGAGTTCTTCCACGCCGACGCTGACGTAGTGCGACAGCACGAAGTCGAGAAAGACCTGCTGCTTAGTGTTGAAATGCGTGCTGATGTCGAGCTTGGCTCTCGTGGCGCGTTCTTCGCGTGTGACCGTCGGCAAGGCATAGGCCACGTGGGCCAGTACGTCGAACAGGTCGCTCTTTTCCGCATCGATGATCTTCTGCATCTCGGCCAGTTGGTCTCCGCCAAACCCGCTCTCGGCGAGACCCTGCAAGAGCTTCTTCCGAGTGTCCGGCGAGCTCCAGAGGGCGCGCAGTTCGGCCTCGTCCTTGAAGAACTCGGGCAGCTTCCCGAACAGCATTTCCATGAACTGCTGCGCCGACATGGGCGTGCCGTCGGGATGCCAAAAGGTCGTGCACATCATGTGCTGGATGGTGCGCGCCTTGCCGTCGGCGAGCGTCACTTTGATTGTCTGCCGTCTGCGGTACTCCTCAGTGGGCTCAACAATCTGCTCTGGCGGACTCGGTGGACGTGGCTCATACCCGGGCTCCTTCGGCTCCGGTTCGACCGGTTCCCCATCCCACTCCGGATCGCTGAAGTGGTGATGCGCCTTCACGAAGTCGTAGATCGTGAAGTAGTCCTTGCCATCGTAGAGCCGCGTGCCGCGTCCGATGATCTGCTTGAACTCGATCATCGAGTTGATCGGGCGCATCAAGACGATGTTGCGTATGTTGCGAGCGTCCACGCCTGTTGAGAGCTTTTGCGATGTGGTCAGGATCGTGGGGATCGTCTTCTCGTTGTCCTGGAAGTCGCGCAGGTGCTGCTCGCCGAGCGCGCCATCGTTGGCCGTCACCCGCTGACAGTAGTTCGGGTCTGAGCGTATCTTCATCTGGTTGATGAGGTCGCGCACGGCTAGTGCGTGATCCTGCGTGGCGCAGAACACCAGCGTCTTCTCGTTCTGGTTGATCTGCTCCATGACGATCTTCACGCGGTGGGCTTCCCGTTCCTTGATCTCGATGATCTTGTTGAAGTCGGTTTCCGTGTAGCGCTTCCCGCTTTCGATCTCTCCCTCGATCAACTTGTCGTCGGGCGTATAGACATACTCGTCGAGCGTCGTGGAAATCTGCTTCACCTTGAACGGCGTGAGGAACCCGTCGTTGATGCCTTCCTTGAGCGAGTAGACGTAGACCGGCTCGCCGAAGTAGGCGTAGGTGTCCACGTTGTCTTGGCGCTTGGGGGTGGCGGTGAGGCCGAGCTGCACCGCCGGGGCGAAGTATTCGAGGATGCCGCGCCAGTTGCTCTCGTCGTTCGCGCCGCCGCGGTGGCACTCGTCGATGACGATGAAATCGAAGAAGTCCGGCGGGTATTCGCCGAAGTAGGGTGACGGCTGGCCGTCCTTGGGCGGTCCGCTCATGAAGGTCTGGAAAATCGTGAAGAACAGGCTCCCGTTCTTCGGCACCTTGCCCTTCTTGCGGATGTCCCCCGGCGCGATCCGCACCAGCGCGTCCTCCGGGAAAGCGGAGAAGGCGTTGTAGGCCTGGTTGGCGAGGATGTTGCGGTCGGCGAGGAAGAGGATGCGCGGGCGGCGCGAGGGCTCGCGGCCCTCCTTCCAGTCAGAAAGATTCCAGCGGCTGTGGAACAGTTTCCACGCGACTTGAAAGGCGATGAAGGTCTTGCCCGTGCCGGTGGCGAGCGTGAGCAGGATGCGCTGCCCGTTCTCCGCGATGGCCTCCATCACCCGCTCGACGGCGATGTCCTGGTAGTAGCGACTTGGATGCGAGCCGCCCTTATCCTCGAACGGCACGGCGGCGAAGCGATCGCGCCACGCGTTGGCTTCGGCGAAGGTCATCGCCCAGAGTTCATCCGGCGTGGCGTAGCGCGGCAGCTCGCCTTCCTTGCCGGTATGCATGTCGACGCCGTAGATGCCCTGGCCGTTGGTGGCATAGGCAAACCGCACGGCCATCTTCGCCGCGTAATCCTTGGCCTGAGCCACGCCTTCGGTGAGCGGCTTGTCCCACGCCTTTGCCTCGTTCACGGCCAGCTTGTGGTTGCGATAGACCAGCACGTAGTCGGCGTGGTGCGACTTGCCGCGCCGGCCGTGGCCTTCGATGCGGCCGGGCGTGATCGGATACTCGCGGAGGATCTTGCTGCCCTCGACGACGCCCCAGCCTGCCGCCGCAAGAGCGGGATCGATGTGCTCAGCTCTGGTCTCGGCTTCGTTCATGTGCGTTTCACAGTTGGCCAGTGAAGGCTTGGTGCAGCAGCGACTTCTTCAACGCCTCCAACGCGGCGAGCTTGCGCTCGTAGAGGGAGGCGAGGCGCTGGGTTTCATCGCGGAAGGCGTGGACCTTCTTGACGATGGCATTTTGTTCCTCTTCCGGGGGAAGTGGGATCGGGAACGTCTCAATGAAACGAAGTTGAAGGTCGGGGATGGCGGCGATTATTATTGACGCCATCGCCATTTGCTTTATGATGCGTGACCTCATCACAAGCTCGAAGTAATCTGCGCGAATTATTGGTGAAAGCACGGCGACGTTCTGAGATACACAAAGAGGTGCTCTTACTTTAACACGTGCGACAGTACCGATGGTTCCAGTCTTGCCAAAGAGCACATCGTTCAACTGAAGCTTGCATTTCTCGCGGAGGCCGTTGTAGTCGTGTTGAGAAATTCGGTTCGCAATTTCTAGGTCGACTTCTCCGCTACGAATCTCTCTTCCGGAAATAATTGGTATTCCGTCATCTACGTACTTGGGGCGCACCGTAATCCCATAGGTGAGCCGATGTGTTGCTTCTGATACGGAAAGCGCCGCCCAGCTCTTGGGCAAGACGGGGAGGTTACGTTTATCCGGCGCGGCGGGTGATTGGTATTTTTCTCGCCAATCTTTCGGAGGCTGGATGCCTTTCGATTCGTAGGCGGCCAGCTGCTGTTGCTCCCAGCGCTGCCGGCGCGCGCGGACGATGCGAGAGAACAGCTCAGAGCCGGGTTCTGCGTCTGGGTGGGAATTGCGCCATTTTTCAGTGAGTTCACCGGAGCAGGCTGAGGAGAGGACCGCGTCAAACAGGGCGCGGGCGTTTTGGAGGTTCCTTTCGGCGTTGGCTTTGGCGGTGGCGATGCGCTCAAACGCTTCGTCGAGGATTACGACGATGCGCTGCTGATCGGGAAGCGGAGGCACGGGAATCCTGACTTCCTTGAGCTTGCCGCCAGACAGCTCGTTGAAGGTTGCGCCCGTTCCTAACGAGTTCAGCAGATCGACGATGCTGCTCAGATAGAAATACAAGTACTTGTGCTGGAGCTGGCTGCCGGGAATCAGCCCTTTGCAGCCTTGGTTCGTCGCCATCGGTTCGGTGTTAATGACCAAGTGCCCGATTGGAGCACGTGACGAGAGAATCACTGAGTTAGGTGGCAACATCCGCGCCGAGCTTTTACGAAGACCCAAGTCCGAAATCTTGCGTGCGGTATCACTGACGTAAGGGCTGACTCGCTTGCCCATCTCGGCAGGCGTGATCCATAGATGGCTGCCGTCCCAGTATTCAGGCACGCCCGTTCTGGGTGTGCCACCGTTCACGACTTCGCACGCTTCGCCCAGCGTCGTTATCTGCCAGCCCTTCTTCATAGCAGCGCCCTGATATTCCCCAGAACTTTCGCGCTCTCGGCGTCCAGCGCGGCGATCTCGTCCATGATCTCCTGCGGGCTGCGGTGCGTCACTTCCTCGCCGCCGTTCGGGTTCTTCACGGAAAGGTCGAAAGTTGTCTGGTCGATGCTCTTCGTGTCCACGCTCCAGCTCTTGGGCGAGTCGGCGAAGGTCTTTTGCAGCTTCACGAACTCGGTGAGATCGGCGTCATTGAGAGGGTTGGTCTTGCCCAGGTTACGGCCGGGATCGAGTTGGTAGAACCAGACCTTGCTGCGCGTGGGCGCACCTTTCTCGAAGAGGAGCACTACGGTCTTCACGCCCGCGCCCTGGAACGTCCCGCCGGGGCAGTCGAGCACGGTGTAAGGTTGCAGCTTTCCAGCAGCAGCTTGCGCAGGCTCACCGAGGCGTTGTCGGTGTTCGAGAGAAAGGTGTTCTTGATGACCACGCCTCCGCGCCCGCCGGCCTTGAGCATCTTGATGAAGTGCTGAAGGAACAGGAACGCCGTTTCGCCGGTGCGGATGGGGAAGTTCTGCTGGACCTCTTTGCGCTCCTTGCCGCCGAAGGGTGGATTCGCCAGCACCACATCGTAGCGGTCCTTTTCCTGAATGTCGGCGAGGTTCTCGGTAAGCGTGTTGGTGTGCAGGATGTTCGGCGCTTCGATGCCGTGCAGGATCATGTTCATGATCGCGATGACGTAGGCTAGCGACTTCTTTTCTTTTCCGTAAAAGGTCCGCTCCTGAAGCTTACGGTCCTCAGCAGTGGTGCGCTTGGGGTGGGTCGCTTTGAGGTATTCGTACGATTCGCACAAGAAGCCCGCCGAGCCGCATGCGCCGTCATAGATTCGCTCGCCGAGCCTGGGTTGCACGACTTGGACGATGGCGCGGATGAGCGGGCGCGGGGTGTAGTACTCGCCGCCGTTGCGCCCGGCGTTGCCCATGTTCCTGATCTTGGCTTCGTAGAGATGCGAGAGCTCGTGCTTCTCGGCTTGCGAGCGGAAGCGCAGCTCATCGATGTGGTCGATGATCTCGCGCATGTTGTAGCCGCTTTGGATCTTGTTCTTGATCTCTCCGAAGATCTCGCCGATCTTGTATTCGATGGTGTTCGGCCCGCTGGCCTTCTGCTTGAAGGCGTGCAGGTAAGCGAAAAGCTTGTTGTTGACGAAGTCGCGCAGATCGTCGCCGGTGAGCGCCTTGTTATGGTCGAGCTTGCCGTCCTTACCCTTGGGCGCTGCCCAGCTTTCCCATCGGTAAGTGGCGTCGAGGATGTAACTGTATTTCTTCCGATCGAGCGCCGCTTCATCGGCGAGATCCTGCTCGAGTCCATCGAGGTATTTCAGGAACAGCAGCCAGGAAGTCTGCTCGGTGTAGTCGAGCTCGGTCGTGCATCCCGCCTCTTTCCAGAGGACGTCGTCGATATTCTTGAAGGCTTGTTCAAACACAGGCGCCTATCCTCTGCGCAGTCATTGTGGTTTTCTAGTCGCGTCTCGGGTACGCTAACACCGGCGATCAGCTGCAAAGCGCGACTCAATAACTCTTCCGTTGTTCCCTTGAAAGACTCCGCGCTTCGTCAGCTGCATCGCCTTTTGTTAGCCCACGCTGTCTCGTAAAGTGGGGCTACTTACCCCTTTTGCAGTGCTGAATAACCTCGAACAGATCACGAGCCTGCAAACTCTAGAACGGAAAGCGCATGGTCTATGTCCTTATCCGTGTTATGCCGATGCGGCGAGAAGCGAAGCTTGCCTGACCGAAAGGCGATGTGTACGCCGCTTTGTATCATCGCGTCATAAATTTTGCCGTTACGACTCGGTTGTTTGTGCGAGATAAAGACGAGGGTTGAACGGGCATCTCCTTCGCGCGGCGAAAGTAAGTCGTATTTTTCGGGGTTTAATCTATCAATCATTTGCGAGACCAGTCGTTGATTATGTTCCTCAATCCGCTCAATCCCTTGCTCAAGCAAGTATGCAAACGCCGCAGCCGATGGCTTGAAATTGAGGAAGTTCGCCGTGCCGAAAACATCATACTTACGAGCGCCGAGATCGTCCCGCAATTTATGTTCGGCCTGCTCCTTTTGCAAGTCTTCGGCGGTCAGCACGGAAAGCCAGTACGCCTGATTATATTCGAGCGACTCGCGCAATTCAGGGCGCATCCAGCAGAAGCCTGTGCCATAAGGACCGCACAACCATTTGAAGCCGCCACTGATGATGGCATCGACGGGAGCGGTCGAGATGCGGAACGGACGCGCGCCAAGTGCCTGCGAGCAGTATCTCAAATTTTGTCTTCATAGCTTTATTCTTACAGCCTCATTCACGCTTCACGCAAATAGCCTCTTCTTAGGTTGATCAGCAGAAGCGGGCTAACATGGTTTCACTTAGATTGTAGCGGGTTCCGAGGCATATACATCTATATGCAAGCATATATTGGTATATGCCGATGCTTCAGATGCATCTACAAAATATGCCCTTTCCGCGCAGTTAGAGATTGTGTCGAGTAGCAGGACTCGATATCTTAGTTCCCGGAGAAACGATGAGACATCTTTTGCTGGTGCTGCTCGCGCTGCTGCTTGTTCCTTGCTCGAACGCCCAAAACATCGAGCCTCGCCGGGCGGTCGCGCTCACTTTTGATGATCTGCCCGAGGCCTTCAGCCGCGATGTTGCCACGATGAGACGCAACACCACTGAGCTGCTCCGAACGCTCAAGCTTCACCGGGCGCCGGCCATCGGATTCGTCAACGAAGGCAAGCTGCACACGCCGGGTGAGATCGACGCTCGCATCGAAGTGCTCAAGCAATGGGTCGATGCGGGAATGACGCTTGGCAATCACACGTTTTCTCATCTTCGACTGTTCAACACTCCGCTGCTCAAGTACCAGGACGATGTTATCAAGGGTGAGGTCATCACTCGGCGGCTGATGAACGAGCGGCAGCCTTATCAACTCTACTTCCGGCATCCTTACACCAACACCGGCCCGAACAAAGAAGTGAAAGCGACGTTTGAGAGCTTCCTGCGCGAACGCGGCTACAAGGTCGCGCCATTTACAATTGAGAATTCGGACTACATCTTCAATCAGATTTACTCTGACGCCCGGCGCAACAAGGACACGGCGTTGATGGAGCGGCTTCGCAAGGCTTATCTGGAATACAACGACGGCCAGTTCGAGTTCATCGAGCGGCTTTCAAGAGAGATGTTCGGGCGAGAGATCAGCCAGATCCTTTTGATTCATGCGAACGACATCAATGCCGATTGCCTCGACGAGTTGTTGAAGAGATTGGAGGCCCGCGGTTATCGCTTCGTCACGCTTGATCAAGCGATGGAGGATAAGGCCTATCAGACGAGAGACGATTATATCGGTTTGCAGGGACCGTCGTGGATGCACAGATGGACGGTGAGTCTTGGATTGAAGATGAAACTTGATCAGGAGCCCGATCCGCCGAAGTGGGTGCTGGATATGTTCAAGAGGTAGCGAGCCGGTGGGAGAAAATAGAATTGGCAAGCAGGTAAAGAAAAGTCATTTTCCATTTCCATTTTCCTTTTGTCATTGTCAGTGAAGCTTAAAGGCAAACAGATAGTGTAATGTTCGGGTGATTAAGCGACGCGAGCACTGGGCTTCGCGTTGGAATCGGGCACAGTTCATCATCTTTTGCGAAGCCGTCAGCATACCTTGATGGAGTGGATGTCGTTTCTGTGCCGATTTCATGGATGACGAGAATGTTCGGATGAGAGAGCGCCGATGCTGCAAAGGCTTCTTGCTCGAAGCGCCGCAATCTGTTGGTATCTCTCGATAAGCCTACTCAGTTTGCCCATTCGCCGCAGCAGGTCCGCGAATCGAGGGTCGTTGCGGATTGTGTCGCAAACTGGTAGTAAACAGATGCCACACCCCGCGCAATGATTGAAGAGAGCGGGTCGAGTTCACGAGCTTTCAGAAGTTTCTGTAAGCCTTCATCGAGATGACCTTGTCGGATGAAGGACTGTCCCAAATGCTGTTAGGCCGATTGCGGCTCATTGCTTGGGTGGCAGACGGGCATAGCACAGTGGTTCCGCAGTCTTGCGCTACTTAGTTTCGCGGTGAAAGGCTTATCCGATCTTTATTATTTGTTTGCGTCTGCTTCTTCTGCCCAGAAAATCCACTCTACACCATTGCGGTGTTTTTCGCGCGGCGGAAGGGTGCCACGTTGTTCGAGCAACACGCGCGCGTTGCGTTGCACGTTGGCGTAAAGGTATTGTGTAATACCTGCAAACATCCATCCCCGATCTGCCAGGCCGGTCTTACCGAAAGCGATTTCGAGCTGTTTGCGCCGTTTCTCAAACAAGTCAGCCACACGCTCGGCCATCTCCTGGCAAATAGCTTCAAACTTGGCACGTTCATCCGCTTTCACTATAGGAAAGTTCGGCTCATAATAGCGCTCAGTGGGATACTTCCTCTCCCACTCTTCTGATTCACGCAAAAGATCACTCGCCATCATTTCGCTGATGTGTCTATGAATACTTGGCTGTGAAAGATCGAGTTCCTTCGCAAGCTGTGCTATCGTCCTCGGCTCCTTAGCTACCGAGTTTATAATATCTTCCTTTGTGCCGTCCGGGAGCAGCTTCTTCTGCGAGATGCTAGCCCATGGATCACTGTACCCAGTCTGTGCCGACACACACTCGCAGGCGAATTGTAGTCCCTTATATCCGTTCGGACCGCTCATCTGATTCCCCCTTTACAATTTAGTATTAGTATGTATACTAATACCGTAGTGACTAATACTTCATCGCTAATAGTTAATGTTAGCCGATTAGAGCAGTAACCGGAATGCCGAAAGGCAAAGCCAGAGTGGACGCGAGCATTGAATGTATCGCGGAGGCGCGGGCGCCGAGCGAAACAAGTGAATCTTAGATAATCAAGGAGTAAGTTCTATGTCAGCCAGAAGTGATAGCCGAGTTAGTCCTGCACGCACAAAGAGAGTCATTTCTTTGTCAGTAACGCTCGTAGCCGCCATTGCAATGCTCGCAATGTTCGCGGACAGAGCTCACGCTCAAAAGGAAAGGGCGCTTGCCAAAGCTGATCCGATCAGCGCGAACGCCCAGCAGATGATAGACCAGGGGCGTCAGATATTTCGCTTCGACACCTTTGGCGATGAAGCTTTCTGGGGCGACACTCTCAAGTTGCATCAGGCCATTCAGGGCTCGAAGTTCGGAGGCGTCGGTCCGGGCGTGAGTCCGAGGACTGCTCTGGCAGTCGGGTTGAAAGTTGATGCCGATGCGCTTCCAAACAAACTCTTAAAGCAACTGAAAAGAGGTCAGGTAGACCTTGACGATCCGGCTACCACGCTTGCTCTGCTTAAGCTCAATGCGGTGGTCGGCTTGACAGGCTTTTTCAACTCTGGTGGAACGCTGCGCACGATCGGCATTCAATGCGCGCTGTGTCATTCGACAGTCGATAACTCGGTCGCGCCGGGCATAGGCAGCCGATTAGACGGCTGGGCGAATCGCGACCTGAACGTGGGCGCGATTGTCGGCCTCGCTCCCGATATGAGCGCAATCATCGGTTTGTTGGGAGTGAGTGAAGTGGGGCTAAAGTCAGTACTAGCTAGCTGGGGACCAGGAAAGTTCGATGCGCAGGTGTTCCTCGACGGCAAAGGATTCCGCAGCGACGGCGGCTCCGCGGCGACATTGATTCCACCGGCTTTCGGTCTTGCGGGCGTGAACCTTGGCACCTCTACCGGTTTTGGCTCAACCACGTACTGGAATGCGTTCGTCGCGAACCTCGAGATGCACGGCCAGGGAACTTTCTTTGATCCGAGGTTGAATGATCCGGTCAAGTTCCCTGTAGCCGCGAAAGCAGGCTCCGCGAATGTTCGGAGCAGTCCTGATTTGATTACGGCGAAGCTTGCGGCGCTTCACTTTTATCAACTTGCCATCCCTTCGCCTACGCCGCCTGACGGCAGCTTCGACCGTGTTGCAGCCACTCGCGGCCAGGCAATCTTCAACGGAAAAGCGAAGTGCTCAACCTGTCACGTGCCGCCGCTGTTCACGGAGCCGGGCTGGAACATGCACACTGCCGAAGAGATCGGCATCGACGATTTTCAATCCGCGCGCTCACCGGACCTTCGTTATCGCACATCGCCGCTCAAAGGGCTGTTCTCGCACACCAAGGGCGGCTTCTATCACGACGGCCGGTTTGCCACGCTCGGCGATGTCGTCGAGCACTACAACAGCTTCTTCAAGTCGGGACTCGGGGCGCAAGAAAAGAACGATCTGGTCGAATACCTGAAGTCGCTTTAAGAGAAGCCTGATCGATCAGGGGTTTGGAAGGAGAATTATGTCCATGACTGAAGGCGTTGATAAAAGCAATGTGTTGTTAGACGAAGAGCGCAGACTCGCTTCGCATCAGGAGGTCAAGGCCTCGATTGATGACGATGTGAACGCTCGCATCAAGCGAGAGTCTGCGCGAGTGGAGCCAAAAGGAATCGGCCGAGGTCGCTGAGGTGGCTCACGAATTAAAGCAAGAGTCCGTGCGTGAAGCGGCGGGTACTGAACGGGAGCTGGGGCGCGGCAGAACTGCAGCCCGGATTTCACAGGTAGTCGATTACTTCTTCTACCTCATCTACGGCCTGATCGCCTTAGAGTTCCTGCTGGGACTGATGGGCGCGCGGTCCGGCAACGGATTCGTTCAGTTTATCGGCGCGGTCACTCGACCGCTGCTAGCGCCCTTCGAACGCATAGTGGGAACTCCGTCGTCCGGAGCATTTCAAGTCCGGATATCTTATCTTGTCAATCGCAGGGCTCGATCTATACGCAAGATCGTCACACTCGTTGCACAAAACGCACGACCAATAAACTCCGCTCATTCATTTTTCACCGCCGACCTGGTGAGCCTCAGCTAGCGTTGCTTGTCAGCCGCCGAAGATGTCGAAAAACCGGATGTAGCGCCCGCTCCGCTCTGCTGGTCGGCGGGTAATATAGCGCCGGCCTCTGGCCGGTTTCTTTCTTGAGAAATAACATGCCCGAAGAGATCCGCGGAATGCGCCGGACCTTTCAGCGGCGGGCGGGGCGGGAATTCCGCGTGAGAAACCCGAGGACGATTTTGTTGAAGGCAGCCGGGTTCTCCAATTCGAGGCCGTGGGAGGATTCGGGAAGCACCCCGCGTTCGCTGGCGGGTAGGCACTTTTGCAGCTCGTCAAGCACCAGTCGAAAAATTCCAGGGCTGCGATCACCTCCCAGCAGCAGCGTGGGAAGTTTGATGCGCCGGGCCTCCTCGCACGTGACTGGCGGTTGCCGCTCGCCGCGCGTCCACAGTTGTTTGAGCTGCCAGGCATTGTCGAGCAGCATTCGCCGCACCCACGCCGGCCCCGGGTCCGCGGCTCTCTCCTTGCCGAGCACCGTCTCCCTGACCATTTGGACCGCAGCTTCGATATCCCCTCGTTCAAAGGCTTGCCGCACGTCGTTTATCAACTCGGGCGAATAGAGCGGCCTTGCCTCCAGATTCCCGGCCGCGAAAGCCTGCGCGCCGGGCTCGCCGAGAACCAAGCTGCGAACGAGGTCCGGGCGGTCGCGCGCCATGCGCAGTGCCAGGCCTGCGCTGCCTGAATGGCCGACCAAATGGACGCGCCCGAGTTTGAGCCCCTCGATGAGCCCCACCAGATCGGCCGCGTTCACAGAGGGAGAGAGGTCAGAGCCATCGCCCGACGGCGTGTTCGGCCACCGATACCGCATGCTGTAGGCGATCACCCGATAGCGCCTGGAGAACGCCGGCAATTGCGTGGACCACGTCCGGTAGTCGTGCAGGAAACCAGGATGGATGAGCACGACCGGTTCGCCACGGCCGCGCTCGACATAGGCCAACTGGACTCCGTTCACCTCGATTGTTTTGACGGGGCCGAGTACCGGCGCGGACGGCTTGTGCCTGTTCTGCGCCGAGATGGCGCGCGGTTCGCTCAGAAACTGTTCCATCGCCCGCACGAATTCTTCCGGTTCCTTGACGACCACTAACGGCGTTCCCTTTCGCGAGCCAAAAACCTCGTAATACAGAGTCGCACCGGGAGCCTGGAACGTCGCTCCTGTCTTCTGCTGCGCCATGCAGGTTGAAGAAACGCCGAGTAGACAGAAGGCCAAGAATGGCAGGAGCCTGGCAGCACTGATCAACGATTTCATCGGGTCACCTCTCGCAGCATAAAACCGAACTAGCGGTAGTTTTGGATGACGTAGACATCGCCGCTGTCGTGGTCGCGCGTATAGACAATGGCTTTGCCGTCGGGCGACCAGCCGCCATTGTGTACATGAAACGTACTCCCGCCGTGGGTGAGCTGTTGTAGTTTTCCCAGCGGCCGGGGCAATCCGTCCGGCGAAGCGGGCGGTGCCAGGCGAAGCAGGGTGAGCTGCATATTGAAATGGCTGACCGAATGCAGAAAAGCCACGCCGCGGCCGTCGCGCGATACCACCATCTCAGCCGAGGGGCCGCGCAGCAGGAGCACCTCCTTGCCGGTCTCGATGTCGGCCACCCGCATCTCCAAGACTCCCGATCCGTCCGCTGCCGGCCGGGTGTACAGGAGATGGCGGCTGTCGCGGTACCAGTCGAACCCCACGACGCCGGAAAGCGGCGAGCTCTCGTTCCCGCCTTGCGGATCAACCACCCAAAACGTTTCTCCCTTTTCACCCGCGCCGAAGAAGCCGATCGCTTTGCCGTCGGGTGACCACCGGGGCTCGCTAAAATGAGGCTCGAAGGAAATCGAGCGGCTTCTCTGGCTCAGGCGTCGCACGCGGCCGCTTTCCACTTCCAAGACCCAAACCTGCACGCTTCCTTCCCGGCCGGAGAGAAAGACGATTTGCTTCCCGTCGGGAGACCAGTCCGCCATGACATCCGTGGCCGGGTGGTCGGTGAGTTGACGCTCGGCGCCGGTGCGGCGGTCGTGCAGCCAGAGTTCGTAGTTGCCGGTGCGATCGGATTGGTAGAGCACCTGCTGACCGTCCGGCGATACCCGGGCTCCAAAATGATTGAACGTATGTGAGGTAAGCCGCTGGTGCTCTTCTTGAGGCCGATCCACTTGTCCCCAGTAGATGTCCACTTGGTGGCTGTAGGACGTGTAGGCGATCCGTCCCGTAGGGGAAACTGTGGGGAGGATCGCGTTTCCAGACTCAGTGGTCAGCTGACGGAGGCGGCGCGAGCGGATCTCAATTTCCCAGAGATTCATGCGGCCGCCCCGATTCGAGTGAAACACCACCCGCTGGCTGTCGGGGGACCAGGCAGGCTCCGTATTCAGATACTGGTCGCCGAGCAGCTGTTCGGGCTCGCCTTGAGCGTCCATCAGCCAGAGGCTAGTGCCGCGCGTGAAGACGATTCGTTTTCCGTCAAACGACCAACTGGCGTAGAGGTCCAAGGCGCCCGGCGGTGGTTTTGTGACCCGTGTCTCCGCTCCGGTGCGCAGGTTGACTTTCCAAATGGCAATTTCCCCTGACGGCTCGAGGCGTGAAAACAGCAGTTCGTTCGCATCCGGCGACCACGGGATCGCGCCCAGCGAAAACAACGCATCGATTGCGCGCTCCAGCCAGGGAATGTTCGTCTCCACGAGTTTGCGCTCGGCGCCAGGGAGCGGGGGGCTCAAATAGATGTTGGTGCCCGCGCCGCGGTCGGAGACAAAGGCGATGTAACGGCCGTCGGGCGACCAGCGCGGGGTGAGCTCATCGGCCGGATTGTCCGTCAGGCGAACGGGATCGCCCCCACCCGTGGGCAGGACGAAGATATCCATATGCCCGTACCGGTTGTGCCCGTAGGCGATGAAGCTGGTGTCGGGCGAGAAGGTAACTCCCCATTCCATCCCCACGAAGCTCGTCAGGGGCCTGATGGTCAGAGCTTGGGGCGGCGCCTCAGATCGAGTGAGACGAAACACCAGGAAGACAAAGACGAGAACTACGACAGCCGCGCCGACACCGGCGGCCAGCCACCAGCGCCGCCGCACCGGCCGGTAGCGCCGCGTCTCCGGCGGAGCCACCGCGCCCCTGTGGATGGCCTCGAGCGCCGCGCGCACTTCACCGGCGCGTTGGTAGCGCTGCTCGGGCTCCTTTTCCAGGCAGCGCCCGATGATGGCCGCCAGCTCTGGCGGAACTGTCCCGGACAGCAGGGGCAGCGGCTGGCTTAAAATTGCGGAACTCAATTCGAATCCTGTCCGGCCTTGGAACGGCCGCGCCCCGGTCGCCATCTCGTAGAGGACCGCACCCAGCGCCCACACATCACTGCGAGCATCAGCGGGCTGGCCGCGCAACTGCTCCG
>JBBPIH010000068.1:0-33646 GCA_038040455.1 Acidobacteriota bacterium | reverse complement strand
GGTGACCGCCGTAGGTGATGAAGTTGAAGACGAAGCCCAGCTTGCCGAGTTCCTCGGGGAAGCGTCGCATTTCCTCGTCGCTCATGCCGGTGGTGTCCCAGCTGAACGACGGCGAGAGGTTGTAGGCGAGCATCTTGTCGGGGAACTCGGCGTGGATCGCCTCGGCGAACTGGCGGGCGTCGGCGAGGTCGGCGGTCTTGGTCTCCATCCAGAGCAGGTCGGCGAACGGCGCCGCGGCGAGCGACTTGGCGATGGCGTACGGAATGCCACCGCGCACCTGGTAGTACCCCTCGGGCGTCTTAGCCGTCTCGCAGTCCCACTCGACGTCGGCGCCGAGCTCTCGCGCCTTCTCCCGCGCGGCGTAGAGCGAGGAGCGCGCGGCGAAGCGCTGCCACTCGTCGCAGCTCGTCTCGAGCGGCTCGCCTTCGCTCTCGCGGAACTCGAGCACCTCGGCAACGGCCTCTCCGAAGGTCTGGAGGCGGGCCTCGTCCTCCCACACTTCGAGGAAGCGGGTGGCGACCCCGTCGAACGTGGCGTTGAGCGAGGTCTCCTTCCCCTCCCGGTAGATCGCGGCGGCCTCCGCGACTTGGCGCAGGACGCCTCGCCGCTCGAGCCAGTCGGTGGCGAAGGCGTGCTCGTCGTCGGCGATGGCGTAGAGCAGGTGGCCGGTGAGCTCGCGGACTCCCAGTTCGTAGAAACGTTGGATCAGCGCCAGGAAGCACGCCTTGTAGGCCGGCACGTCTCGGTTGGTGGCGCCGATGAGGAACGGCTGGTCGCGCTCGTCGCCGCGGCCGTCGATCAGGTTGGCCGCCTCGGCGTCGGTGCGGGCGACGATGATGCCAGGAACCCCCATGACGTCGAGCTGGAAGCGGGCGGCGTTCAGGCGTTTGTTCTGCTCGTCCTGCGCCACGAGCACCTTGCCGCCCTGGTGGCCGCACTTCTTGGTGCCCGGGCGCTGGTCCTCGATGTGATAGCCCGGTACGCCGGCCTCCACGAAGCGACGGATCAGGTTGCGCACGTGAGGGTCGCCGCCGTGGCCGGTGTCGGCGTCCGCGATGATGAATGGCCGGAAGTCGTGGGCCGGCGTCGTGGCGCGTTGCGCCTCGGGCATGCGCGAGCGCAGGTAGTGCTGGTTGCGGTCGGCGGTGAGCAGGGCGCGCACCAGCGTCGCGGCTTCGTCGGGCACCTGGCTGAGCGGGTAGCTCGCGAGATCGGGCCCCGGGTCCTCGCTCGTTCCGCCCTTGGCGGAGGTCGCCCAGCCGCCGAGGTAGATCCCCTCGATCCCCATTCGCTTCATCGCCACCGCCTGCCCAGGCGAGTACGGACCGAATGTGGTGATGCTCTGGCGCTCTGCGAAGAGCTGGCGAAGGCGGTCGTGGAACACCGCGGCGGCCTCGCGCGCCACCGTGTAGTCGTGGGCGATGGTGCCACGCTGCTCGACCACCTGGCGCGCGGTGTAGAGGCGGACGAGCCCGGCGAAGCGGGGGCTGTCGAACCACTGCTGGGTCGCGGCGACTTCATGCTCGAACGAACTCATGACGGGGCTCCTTGTTTCAGACGACAAAGTCCTGGTTCTCCGTTATCCGCGTCCCGTCCCGCTCAAAGGCCTCGACGTAGGCCTGGATGCGAGACCTGGCGGTGGCGAGGTCGTGGATGCCGAGGTTGAGATTCAAGAGATCGATGTACCAGGGCGGCTTGACGCGATTGGTGACGTAGGTCGCCACGATCTCCCGCGCGATGGGCAGCGTGGTAGCCTTCGAGTCGTCGTGGACGTCGCGGTCACGAGCACCAAGCAGCTTCTCGTACTCCTCGGCGAGCAGGCGCGCGAAGAGCACCGCGTCGAAGGTGTCGCCGGCGCGGGCGCCGGTCGCGGGATCGTCGTCGGTAAGCTGCGCGCCCTTCTGCAGCCACTCCCAGAGGATGCTGACGCGGATCTCACCGGTCGCCATGTCCTCCATCAAGTAGAGCACGTCGTCGTCGCCGAAGAAGTCCGCCGGCTTGAGCGCCGCGGCCTGGAACCCCTGGGCGAACGCGTTGCCGTACTGCAGAGCGACGCTCAGCAGGTCGCGGGCGCCGCGGACGGTGCGCGGCGCCGGCTCGAGCAGCACCAGAGCGTCGGCGTCCTGCCCGCTGTAGGTGAGAGGCGGAAGCTCGCGCCCGAGCTGGTTGTCTGCGCCGACCTCCTCCCACACCGGTCGCACGATGTGCACCATTTTCCAGTGCGCCACCCACTTGCCGCTCGCTCCCGCGCGCTGCTCGCGCACGCCGCCGGCCTTCGCCTTGCGCATGCCTTCGGCGACGCCCGCTTCGGAGCCGACCGGGATGTTGGGCTCCATCCCGCCCTGCCAGAGAGCGCAGCGGCCGCTCTTGTCGGGGGTGTTCACCGCCCGGCGCACGCGGTCCTCGTAGTTGCGCATGTAGCCGTAGGTCATGCCGATGGCGTCGATGTTGGGGTTGATGAAGCCCGGGTCCCATGCCATCGCGTCGGCGACGCTGTTGATGTAGTCCCAGCGCCCGGTGTTGAAGCCGACGAAGTGGCGGCCGAGGGCGGCGCGGATCTCCATGAGCTGGAAGGCCGCTTCGATCTGCTCGACGAGGACGTAGGCCTTGATCGTGCCCACCGGCAGTCCGAGGTGCTGCTCGAGCGCTGCGAGCAGGTCGTTCCACAGCGCCGCCTCCTCGGCGGTTTGGATTTTCGGCAAATAGAGGACGATCGATGCCCCCGCGTCGCGCAGGCGCTGGTGGTTGTTGACCACGTAGAGCGCGAGGTCGACGATCGAGGCGGAGAAGCCGGTGCCGTCCACCTCGCGCACATGGCGGTCGTCGAGGTGCAGGCCGCGCGCGCGGAAGATCTTGGTGGTGAAGTCGAGCTGTTGGCGCCAGTCGGCGACGATGGGCCGCGCAAAGAAGCCCCGCGCCCACTGGTTCATCTCGGCGGCGACCTCTTCGGCGACGCGCAGGAAGCGCGGATCCCTGGCGATCGCGAGCAGGAGGTTGCGCTGGTTGTCCAGCGACATGGTATCGACCTGACCGAGGGCGTCCTCGCCATCGAACATCCAGCCGTCGGCGCCCGAGAGGAGCGCGTAGGCGGCGTTGCGCAGGCCGCTCTGGGTGCTCGCCCTCGGTCTGGCGACGGGCCCAGTGCCCTGGATCCACTGGCGCTTCAGATCGGCTGGGATCTCGCTCCCCTCGAATTTGCCGTCGCGGGCGTCCTGAACCCGGATGCCCGTGCGCGGGATCAGCGCCTGGGGGTCGAGGAAGGCGATGCGCTGCCGGCCGCGCTCCCGCGTCAGTCGCCGCGCGATGCGTCTTGCCATCAGCTCGCGCCGGTCACGGTTGAGCGGCGCCAGGACCTCCAATGCCTCAAGCGCCGCCGGGGTGTAGACCTCTGGGTACGCCTTAAGCACGCTGTTGCGGTAATCGAGTCTTCGAGTCATCTGCTTCTCGTACCCCAAAACTTATGCTATCGCAGCACGACAGCAGTAGATTCCGTTGAATAGGAACTTGAAGGTGCCGTGTGGCTGGGCGCGCTTCAATATTTCAGGGCCGAACAGCAGGACTTTGCCTTTGCCGACCGGAGCTTCAATCGCCGCTAAACCGCCATCGAGATACTGCTGTCCCCAGGCCCATCCGCTGCGAAGTGGAGCCTTGCCGTCGAACCAGGCGACGGCTTTGACGCCCGCGGAAACGGCATTCGCGCCAAGCTTGAAGACCGGGCTGTTGTCGAAAAAGATGTCGGTTCGTTCGGTCATCCCGTAAGCAAGCGGATGTGTGATGTCAACGCGCGCTGAGAGCACGGAGCCGGGCACATAAAACTTCGTGCGCGAGAGCGGCGCCCCGTTCACAACCAGATGGTTTTCAATCGGCAGTTGGAGATACGTTGCGAGATTCGTTGCCGATGCCCCGATGGCGATAACCGTGCCGCCGCCTTCGATGAAGCGTTTGATTTGAGGCAGTGTGCGCTCAGCGGTCACGCGGCCCTGCTGACCTTGATAGTCTGGCGGAACATTGGCGATCGGCGTTGTGGTTCCACCGCCACCTCCACCGCGCCCGCCGCCAGCCGCGCCTGGAATGCCGCCGTCGACGAAGATCAGCGCATCGTACTTGTCATTGAGATTGCCTGCATCGAGCGCCGGCGGAAAGACTCGCTCGAACGCGAACTCAAATTGCTCTAGAATCCAGCGCGCCCAGCCCGCGTCCATAGAGCCGCCATATTGATCCCATAAACCGATGCGCGGGCGCTTGAGCTTCACTGCGTCTGCCGATGGATTCTCAGCCGTCGCATCGAAGCTCACGCCGAGATCGACGGCGATCTTTTGCAGCAGCGGCACAGTTGAACCCCTGGCGGTGATGTAGAGTGCGCCTGCCGGATAGGTGCGGCCATTCATCGTCATCGGACGCTGAAGCCAGTACGCTTCCTCTTGCGCCGCCAGCAGCCGATTGAGAGCGATGAACGAATCATTCACGCGATGACTGGTGAGATAACCTGCCGTGCCCTTGATCATTGCGACTTTGCCCGCAGGGGGTTTGATATTCCACGCGTTAATCTTCTCGAATGGCCCGGTGAGGCCTTCGAGGATGCGATCGAACTCGATGCCCATCTGAAACGCCAGGGTCCATCCCGCGTGATCGTAAGGCGGCGTCGGTGGCGCGCCTGGATACGGAATGTTGTCCGGGTGGTCTTGCGGCTCGAACATGTCCATCACGTGGGGACGAAAAGGCTGCGCGGTCAGCACCACATACGAGCCCGCCGGATACTTCTTGCCGGCCACTTCAAAGTCGCGGGCGGCCCGATGGACGGTGATGCCCGTTTCGAGCAGCGCGTTGATAAACTTCGTTGCGGTGGGAAAGTCAGCTTGATCCGAAGGAATGATGAACCCGCGCGGGTCGCGAAGCTCCGGTTTGTGCAGCTCCGCCCAGACGGCCGCATCGCGTTCGGGGTTTGCGACGGCACGTCCTGCGCCGCTCACCGGGGCGGCCGCTCTGCCAGAGTCCATCTTGGCGCTAACCGCGGCGTAGCGATGCGGCGAGGCAGTCCACGTGTCGCGGCTGCCGCGCTCAATCGAGTTCTTGCCCATGCGGTAGATGTTGAAGAGAAAGTTCTCCTTCATCCGAGAAGCGATGTCGAGCACCGCTCGATTCATTGTGATTGAATATTCGATCGACTGCCTGAAGCGCCACTCCTGCGGCGCGATCGGATAAGCGAGGTCGCTCGTCGGCAACTGCCGCTGCATGACGAGCGGAATCCGCATCGGCGTCGGGCTGCCGATCATTTCCGTGAGCAGCGCGATGATGTTGTGAAATGCCGCTGTGTTGCGAATGCCACCGTTCCACCAGCCGTCATAAGGGCCGCCCGAACGCATCGTCGCACCTGGTTTGCCCTCAGCCGCGAGCCGCGTGTGCATCGCCGTGCCGACTGTTTGAATTCCCAGGACGAGCATCGGGTCCTGATTGTAGTTGAACGGGTCGCGCAGCGGCGGGGAATAGACGACCGTTCCTGCCGGGCCGCTCTGGTGATGGTTGTAGAGAATCTGCGGAAACCATTCGTGGTAGAGAACGCGATTGATGTTCTCAGTTTCGGGTTGCGTCGAGGCGAAGAAGTCGCGGTTGTTGTCGTGCCCGATGTACTTTTGATAGAGCCTCGGTAATCCGGCGAGGCTGCGCTGTTCGGGAACCGGGTTACGGTTGTACCAATCGGCGACGAGATCATTCCCGTCGGGGTTAGCGTGAACGAATAAGACGATGACGTCGTTGAGAAAGCGCATCGTCTCCTCGTCGGTCCGGCTGACCATCTGATAAACCATCTCGCCGAGCTGCTGCGCGCCCAGGACTTCGCTCGCATGCAAGCCACCATCGATCCACACCACGGCCTTGCCTTGTTTGGCTAACGCGCGGGCCTGTTCGTCGGTGAGATCACCTGCGAGGGCCAGCCGCCGCGAGATCTCTTTGTAGCGGGCGAGGTTCTTATGGTTCTCAGGCGACGTGATAACGGCCATCAGATGCGGGCGGCCCTCGGCGGTCTTGCCGATCTCTTGCACGATGATCCGGTTGGACTGGCGTGCGAGTTTTTGCCAATAGGCGGAGATTTGCTTGTAGTTGGCAAGCTGATAGTCATCGCCGAAATTGAAGCCGAACTCTTCCTTCGGCGTGGTGATTCGAGGCTGGGCGGTGACGGTCGAGGCGAGTAGGAGAAGCAACAGAGAAATGCGACGACAGGAAATCATGCTGATCCTCATCATGTGTTGAAATAGCGGACTCGCCCTACGCACTGCTCGCCTGAGGTACGATATGGCACCGCTCAGCTTGCCTCAAGTGACTTTGCGTCCTGTTTGCGCAGCGGTTCTGTCGTATGTTCGGTGACACTCAGTGGAGAGATAGCCTGGGAGTAGCCAGGATCATCGGCGCGCAACAGACGGGCCGTCTGGGCTGCAATCCGACTGTCTGTTTGCTCCTTTTGGCGGGACATCATTCTCGACTCCAGAATTGCGCCAACGCCAAACGCCAGCGAGATAGCACCCCAGCAAGCCATCCATCCGAAGAAGACAGTCCAGATACTGATCCAGTGAGGCTGGTTAGAGAACAACCCTAGGGCAATACCTATCGACAGCGCCGTTCCCAGTAGGATTCCTCCCTGGACGGTGTTGCGCACACCGCTCTTTCGCTTTTTAAACGAAACGTTCGCGGCTTTTGCTACGTCAGCTTTCTCCCTGCCCTGCTCGACGGGAACAAGTTTGTCGGCAAGTGCCAGTGCGACGGTTTCAAGGTCTGTTCCACACCCGCGACAAAACTTCGCGCCGTCAAGATTCTGCGCTGCGCATCGGGGACAGTACATAGGTAACCTCCTATGATACCTGTACGTGCGGACACAAACACCATGTTCTACAAACTAGGTTGTTCTAGCCCTATGCTAGTCCAACGGTCGCCGGAGCCCTCTGATCTTGCCTCCACAAGCTCTTACCGGCGTCGCGACTCAGCCTGCGCTGGGGTAGAAGCCGCGCGGCTTCCCTCTGCTCCGCCGGCAAGGCGCTCATCCCACCACTTCAACTCTTGATAGTACCGATGCACTGTGTTCCACGGCGTCCAGCCGCCGTGATATGAATCGGGATAGCGGATGAACATCGCTGGAACGCGGCGCTTCTTCAGCGCTGTGTACATCTGCTCCGCCTGTTCAATCGGCACTCGCAAATCTGATTCACCGTGAACAAACAGCGTCGGCGTGGTGACGTTCGCCACGTGGGTGATAGGTGACAGCTTGACCAGCAAGTCCCTGCTCTTAGGCTCCCAGGGCGGCCCGAAGAACTCACTCTCTTTCGTGCGCGGAATATCAGCGGTGCCATAGTCGCTAATCCAGTTCGAAATACCTGCGCCCGCAATCGCCGCCGAAAACCGCGTTGTTTGCGTGATGATCCAATCGGTCAAGAACCCGCCGTATGAATACCCGGTCACGCCCATCCGCTTTTCGTCGACGGCATACCGCTTCGAGACGTAATCTACTCCGGACATCACATCCTGGTAATCAAGAACTCCCCAGCCGCCCCACGTACCCCACAAAAACTTCTCGCCGTAACCAGTCGAACCGCGCGGGTTCGTGTAGAGCACAACGTAGCCGTTAGCTGCCCACAATTGAAACTGAAACGAGAAGTCGTTGCCGTAGGCGCCGTGCGGTCCACCGTGGGTGCTCAGGATCAGCGGATACTTCTTCGCCGGGTCGTAGCCCCGCGGCCGCAGCACCCAGCCTTCAATCTCGGTGCCGTCTTTGCTCGGATAGAGAATTCGTTGCGCCTGGCTCAAGTTCAGGTCGCTCATCCAAGGTTCGTTGAAACCTGAAAGTTTCCTTTCATCCGAACCGTCCAGGCGAGCAGCGAAGACTTCAGAAGGATGAGTTGAATCAGTTGCCGCATACGAAACACGGTCGAACGCTGCCGAGATGCTGAACCCGTTTAAGCCGCGCTCGCCTTGCGTGACTTGTTCAACCGCGCCGCCAGCCGCTGGGGCTCGAAACAAATGCGCGGCGCCGCCAATGCCGCCGCTGAAATAAATGAAGCGGCCATCCGTGCTCCACACGGTGTTGCCGGGTAGCAGGTCCCAACTCGCAGTCAGGTTCTTCATCTCACCAGCTTCGGCTGGCATCCTGTACACATCAACCGGCGCGCCGTGATTCTGTTTCGCCGCAATCACCGCACTCAAGTTTTGCTGGCGGCGGAAGACGATGAAACGCCCGTCGGGTGAAAACGAAGGAGAACTGTGATTGTAGCCATCATCGGTCAGGCGCTTAATCTGACCATCGACACTCACGATCCACAAGTCGGATCGCTCATACGTGTACTCGTCGCGCTGATGAGCGTTAGCCTCAACAACCAGCGCGCCGCCGTCGGGACGCCAGGCGGCCGACTGAACATTCACGCCAAGATGGGTGATCTGTTTGGGTATTCCCCCTGATCGCGGCACGAGGTAAAGCTCTTCGGGCGGTGTCGCCCTCGGATTGCGCGGGTCCGGCAAGTAACCTCGCCCATCAAACCGGTAATCCATCCAATCGAACATGCGCCCTTTGAAGCGTTCGTTAATCTGCCGCTCGAAATCTGACGCGTACTGTTTCGGGACTCTCGCCGCGGGCGGTGTCTTTTTGGTGAAGGCGATCCATTGATTGTCCGGGCTGAAAAGGGGCGTCCCCACCACTCCTTGAATCTGGAACGGCTCAGCGCCCGGCGGATCCATCCGCAGAAACCATATCGAGTTTGCCTCCTCTCCTTCAGCGACCGCCCCTCTGCGGCGCGAGTTGAAAGCGATCAGCTTGCCGTCGGGACTCCAACGCGGATTCGAAGAACTGGCGGCCGGATTCGTGAGCCGTCTTGGCGCTGCGGAGGCATCGGACGGAGCGAGCCAGATTTCGCTATGCCGCCGGTTCTCCGCTTCTACAATGTAAGTTCGCACGAATGCCACCCAACGACCATCCGGAGAAATGGCTGGGTTGCCTATGCTCTCCACGCGATAATAGTCTTTCAGTTCAACCGCGCGCCCGGTCTGGGGCGCGGCCGGCGGATTCTGATCGCCACCGGCTGCGCGAACGGTTTCAGGCGGCGCCGACAGCGAGAACCATAACGCCAAAGCGACACAAGCTACGCGTGATGTCTTGGAATTAAATGCGATGCTTCCTGGCATACTAAACCTCCACCGGCTGAACTGCGGATACGGGATTTCGGATTGTAGAAGGCTCTTACTGCGATCCGCTGGTAGCCTAGTCATATCGCAACCCCGCCAGCACGTCAACCCGCGACGGAGCGCAGACCCGTGTTATATATAGTATCCGAGTTGGTTTTTCAGCAGCGTGTCAATCATCGGGAGGGAGTCAAATGCGAGGTATAACAAGAGTGCTTTCGGTAATAGTTTTTTCCGCGCTGTTAGGAACGGCAGTGGCAGGTTTTCGGGAGAGGCCTCCCTCCGGCGCCGCGAGTGAAGGCGCGCAGGATACAGGCTATCTTGACCGGCGAATAAGCACGCTGGAAATGCGACTGAACACAATCGAATCGAGTTTAAGAAGGCTAGAGCAGCAGGCGATTAGTTCACAACGGATGTCGACGGGTCAGCCCAGCCGCGATCCCGAAACATCGCTATTGCGGAGTGAGGTAGAAATATTAAAAGGCCGCCTGAGAGAGCTTGAGTGCGGACTCGTGCATCTCGACGAGCGAACGTTATCTGTCACCGCAAGAGACGCCCGAAAACGAACAGGTGGGCAAATCACAGACCCTTGTCGACTCAACCCGGAAGCGTCGGTTCAACTCTCAACGCATCGGTGAGCACTTTTGGAAGAAGTTTAACTCGCGACCGGTTCTTCTCGTACCTCAGCCTCAGCCGTTATCTTTCCATCGGATCTTGCGCGAAGCAGGCCAACGAACAGGAACAATAGGAATGGTAATGTGTTGATTAGGGGACCCCAGACCGATTCACGTGGCCGTCCTACATCAAACCAATGCACAAGTGCAAACAGACTCCAAAAAGTAGTCATTGCCCAGTGAAACGTTTTGCTTTGTTCGTAGTGGCGGATGAACCAGAAAGTGATCAAGCCGACGAATACGAGGACGGAGCCGAGCTCCTGAATGAGATGTACAGCGTTCAGATCGCCGTTCCCGAACCCCAGCACAATGTCCTCAACGCCATCGGGTAGTATGCCTGTGTGTAACAGGAGAACCGTTGCACCCACTATCAGGAAAACAATGGCAAAGAAACCGTATAGCAATCTGGCCACGGGCTTGATGTTCATTTGTTTTCTTTCTGCCAGTAAAGGGTCCAGCCTTGTCGAATAGGTTTTTCTCGACTCGTGCGCCATCGATGAAGGTACCAATCAGCGGTTTCGAAAAGAGCCGCAAGAAGCGCACTAGAAGCGGCGCGGTCTCCGAGAGTCCCCCAGCGGCTCAATCTGCCCGAACTCTAGCTTTCAATCTTTTCTAGCTTGTCCAGCCGCTCTTCATGGTCTCTCAAATCTCCGTGAAGGTCCTCCACAGTATGAGCGTGCAAAGCAATCTTGTGTCCGAGTCGTCGAAAGCCCTTTTCCATTTCGTTCCGCAACTTTTCAAGGTCAGCCTTGAACTCGGTTCGAAGTTCGCCAAGATCAGCTTTGACCTCGCTTCGAAGTTCGACCAGATCACTTTTGACCTCGCTTCGAAGTTCGCCAAGGTCAGCTTTGACCTCGCTTCGGAGTTCGCCAAGGTCAGCTTTGACCTCGCTTCGGAGTTCGGTCAATTGCCCTTGCACGGCCTCCCACATTGGACGAGTGTCTTTTAGCCGTTCCTCAACTTTAGTCTCGAGACTATCCAGCCGCGTGCTTACACTACTGAGTTCAGTTTCCATCCTCTGAACCGCGCTGATGATGCGGTCCAACTTTTCATCTTGCGAACCATTCAGTTTGTGTGTCAGGTCTTTGCTCATAACGCCTCCGACCACGCTAAGCCTGTTCACCCAGGATTCTACAAGCTGCCCTGATTATACCGACCTCCTCTCCCGGGAGTAAAAGAAATCCTGCGCACGCTTGCGAACTCTGATGAACTCAAACAAAATGACCCGGGCTCAATGAAAATCACGGCTACGGTTATCACGCTCAACGAAGAGCACAACATTGCCGCAGCGCTCGAATCCCTCGCGTGGGCGGACGAGATCATCGTCGTCGACTCTCAGAGCAGTGATCGGACGGTTGAAATCGCTCGAACCTTTACCGATCGAGTTTATGCCAGACCCTGGCCCGGCTACTCGGCTCAAAAGAACTTCGCCGCCGAGCAAGCAAGCAACGATTGGGTCTTCAGCCTCGACGCTGACGAGCGAGTGTCCAAAGAGTTGGCCCGCGAGATACAGCAACTCAAGCGCGGCGCCGAGCCTGAGGCGGCAGGATACCGGATGCCCCGGCTCACGTTTTATCTCGGCCGGTGGATAAAGCATTCAGGCTGGCGTCCCGATACCAAGCTGCGGCTCTACCATCGAAAGCGCGCTCGCTGGCGAGGCGACTACATTCACGAGACTCTCGAGGTAGATGGAAAGGTGGGAAGGATGAGCGGCAATATACTGCACTACACAGTTCGTGACGCGTCCGAGCATCATCTGAGGATGGATCGCTACACGACTCTAGCCGCGCAACAAAGTTACTCACAAGGCAAGCGGGCGTCGATAGTCTCGTTATTTGTTTCGCCGCTCGCTGTTTTCCTCCGGTCTTACATTTTCAAGCTTGGCCTGCTCGACGGAGTGGCAGGCCTGAGCATTGCGCGCTTCGCCGCACACTATGAGTTCCTTAAGAATTTGAAACTGTGGGAAATGCGAAAGGACGAGGAAAAGAATGACGGTGAAAAGTGATGCGTGAAGATCAACGTTCACTTCGCCGTTTCGCAGGATCGCAGGTCGGGAAGGGCGGTTTACCCCGCGCTCTTGTCGATGTACCGTAGACTGTCCAGTCTGCGGATGACTCAAACGCAGACTCGACAGTCTACGGTACATCAAGAAAGGCGGGGGTAAACCGCCCTTCCCAACCTGTGATCCTGCGAACAGACCCTTCCTAAACAGCACTACGCATCACGCATCACCATCACGCATCACGTTTCACGCATCACTGTTCCCTTCCCCAATAGCCTGATTGTAAATCGCCTCGATTCGCTCGATGATCTGCTCCCTGCCGAAACGCGTATAAACATCACGCTGCCCCTGCACGGACAACCGCTCGCGAAGCGGAGCGTCCGACACCAGCCATAGCAGCTTGTCCGTAAGCGCATGAACGTTCCGCGGCGGAACCAACAACCCGGTTACGTTGTCTTTGATTATTCCGGCCATGCCTCCGACATTTGACGCAAGCACTGCTCGACGAGCGGCCATCGCTTCGATTGTCACAAGCGAGAAACCTTCGTCCCACGACGGGACGACGACCACATCCACGGCCGCAAGCAACTCAGCGATATGACGGACTCGCCCCGTGAATCGAAGCTTCTCCCCAACACCGAGCGATGTGGCCAGCACATTCAGGTGAGCGGTGAACGGTCCCTCCTCTTCGCGTTCTTCTCCGACGATCAAGAACTCGATGTCCGACCGCATGCGCGCTATCGTCGCGGCCGCGCGAACGAATTCTTCCTGCCCTTTTGCTGGCGTCACCTGACCAATGCACGCGACGACAATGTTAGCTCGCAGGCGGAACATCGCTCGCGCGGCATCGCGTTCGATGGGCTTGAAGCGCTCGGGATCGATCCAGTTCGGCACAGTGTGGACCCGCTCATCTGGAAGGCCGAGGCGCTCAATCACCGACTCGCGCACGCTGTCCGACACGGCGATAACGGCCGCAACGTCGCGCAGCATCCATCGATAAAGCGCGTGGCGCTTGAGCGGGAGGTAATGATGCCGAGTCAGAACCAGCTTGACGCCGTTGGTTCGTTTGCAGGCGAGCGCAGCCACCAGGTAGTCGCGCCCCATATGCGCGTGAATGATTTCTATGCCGTGCGCGTCAACAAGCGCTGCGATCGCCCGCGCGGACTGAAGATCGAGCGAGTTCCGAAGAGGCATCTCGTGCCATGACGCAATAACACCCGCAAGCGCGTCCCGCAGAGGACTGTCAGGTCTGACCGCGAGGTATATCGCATGCCCTCGATTGGCTAGCCCGCGCACGAGGCCGGCGACGTGAACCTCTCCGCCGCCCATCTCGCTAGCCGAGCAAACCTGGAGGATCTTCATGAGAGCCTTCGAACGCGTGACGGCCATCGGAGCGCGTCATCAGAATTACTATCGATCGAGTTGTATGCTGATGCAATGGCCAAAGCTTGACAATACTGCGCTGCGCTAATTTAATCCAGATGATCGATTGGATCAATCCACCGATTCGTCAGAGATCACACAGATTGCGCTGAGTGATTGAGAAAGTTAATGCGCGCAATCGCTTTAATCACCCGATCGTATTCAGCGAGCGAGAAAGGTGCTGATGGAAAATCTCTCGCCCTACTTCGTTGGCGTCGTTGTTTTCATTTTTGGCCTGCTATTCGGGAGCTTCCTCAATGTCGTCATCCATCGGCTGCCGCTGGGCGAGTCCATTGTCTTCCCAGGGTCCCATTGCCCGGCTTGCGGCGCAGAGATCAAGTGGTATGACAACATTCCCGTCATCAGCTACGCGCTTCTGCTTCAAGGACGATGCCGAAGCTGCCGTGTGCGAGTTTCGCCGATTTATCCGGCAGTTGAACTATTGGTCGCGTGCCTCTACCTTCTGCTGTTCTTAACTCACCGGGATCAAATCAGCAACGGGTCGTGGTTGCCGATGGTGGTCGACATCGTTTTCGTTTCATTGATCGTGCCGCTGGTCTTCATCGATTTGCGCCACAAGCTTCTTCCCAATGCGATTACATATCCGGGCCTGGTGCTGCTTCTGGTGTTGCGTGCCATTGCTCCGGATCCGTGGATACTATCGCACACGCCGAAGCTATTCGGCCTTGAGAGCGCGCCGGCCTGGGTGGTGTCCGTGTTCGCCTCCGTGTTAGGCGCGGCAGTCGGCGGTGGCAGCTTGTGGCTTGTGCGCGAAGCTTATTACCGCTTGAGGCATGTCGAAGGAATGGGATTGGGCGACGTGAAGATGATGCTGATGGTCGGAGCTTTTCTTGGATGGCAGCTCACGTTGCTGACGATCTTTTTGGGATCGCTGCTCGGTTCGCTGGTCGGCGTGCTGCTCATCTTGCTTGGCGGTGGTAGTATGAAAATGCAAATCCCGTTTGGAGTCTTTCTCGGTCCGGCGGCAATAATAGCTCTTTTGGCCGGGCAGCAGTTGATCGTGTGGTACGTGGGAATGTATCGATAGCCCGCAGATGACTGGTAGCCAGTCAACGTGAAAACGATAACTTGTATGGGCGTCCCTCCTTAGAAACCACTAGTGGTTTCGACAAGTTCATTGGCTCGTTTACTACGAGCATGGAGGCTCTGTGGGCGCCCCTCCTAGCTCCGTAAGCGTCTCACGAAAAAAGGGGCGCCCACAGAGGGACGCCCATACCGGTTTCCGATAGGGAGAGAAACAAATGAAGAAGCGAGCTTGCGCAGTAATATTGACCCTCCTGTCCGCCGCGTCGCTGCCAATGACGCAGCACGCAGCATCGCGTGAACCCGCTCGCGCGAGGCACGGAATGGTTGCGTCGACAAGCGAGATCGCTTCTCGCGTTGGCGTCGAAATCTTGCAGCGCGGCGGAAACGCGATTGACGCAGCCGTAGCGGTCGGGCTTGCGCTTGCAGTCACGTGGCCGGCGGCCGGCAACCTCGGTGGTGGCGGATTCATGATGATTCGCCGCGCGAACGGTGACACCGAGATCGTCGACTATCGTGAGCGCGCGCCGCTTGCCGCCTCGCGAGACATGTATCTCGACAAGAAGGGCGACGTGATCAAGGGAGCATCGACGGTCGGCTACAAAGCCGTAGGCGTGCCGGGCTCAGTTGCCGGGCTGTCGCTCGCGTTGCAGCGTCACGGCAAGCTGAAGTGGAGCGACGTGATCGAGCCTGCTCGCAAGCTCGCTGCCGAGGGCTTCACGATGAGTCATCACCTCGCTCGCAACCTGCAAGGGGCAGAAACGAAGAAGCTTCTCGCCCAGTTCCCCGACAGCAATAGAATCTTTCTCCGTGACGGCAAGTTCTATCAAGAAGGCGAGCGGCTCGTTCAGCATGAACTGGCTGCGACGCTAGCGCGCCTGAAAGAAAAGGGTCCGCGTGAGTTCTACGAAGGCAAGACTGCCCAGATGATTGTCGAAGATATGAAAGCCAACGGTGGGCTCATCACCGAACATGATTTGAAGCAATACGAGCCGACCGTTCGCAAACCGCTCAAGGGCACGTATCGCGGTTACGAGGTTGTCACGATGCCGCCGCCTTCTTCAGGTGGCGCGGCTCTGCTCGAGATGTTGAACATACTCGAACATTACAACCTCGCCGAACTCGGGCCCGGTTCATCGGACACGATTCATCTAATCGTTGAATCCCAGCGGCGAGCGTTCGCCGACCGCGCTGAGTTCATGGGTGATGCTGATTTCGTCAAAGTGCCGCTCGAGGGCTTGATCTCCAAGAAGTACGCGGCTGATCTCGCGAAGACCATTGACCCGGCACGCGCGACGCCCAGCGAGAAAGTCCGCGCAGGTAAACCCGCCGTCTATGAGTCAACCGATACCACACACTTCACCGTGATCGACGAAGAAGGCAACGTCGTCAGCAACACCTACACACTCAACGGCGGTTATGGCTCGGGCGTGACCGCTCGCGGAACCGGAGTGCTGCTGAACAATGAGATGGACGACTTCACCTCGAAGCCGGGCGTTCCCAACGCGTACGGACTGCTCCAGAGCGAGAACAACGCGATCGCGCCCCGTAAGCGTCCGCTCTCGGCGATGACTCCGACGATCGTGTTGAAGGATGGCAAGGTGTGGTTCGCAATCGGAAGCCCGGGCGGTCCGACGATCATCAACACCGTCTTGCAAGTGATAGTGAATGTGATCGACTTCGGTATGAACATTCAGCAGGCGATCGATGCGCCCCGCTTCCATCATCAGTGGATGCCGGACCGAATCGATTGTGAGCCGCTCGGAATCAACCGCGATACTCGAGCTGCGCTTGAAAAGAAAGGGCACATCTTCGCCGAGAGGGCTCGGAACATGGGTGATGCGGAAGGCGTGATGATCGACCCGAAGAATGGGATGAGATTGGGAGCTTCTGACCCGAGGTCAGGGGGGGTCCCGGTTGGATACTAGGCATATTTGCGCGACAATTTCGAAGATGGCCTTCAACTAAAAACGAGTTTGGCGCTTCGCGGATTCGTAAACGTCGAAAATGTCATTAACGTTTCTGCAACTGGCTCAGAAGATTCTGGAGGAGGAGACGAGGCCGCTCTCCCCTGACGAGATTTGGCAGATAGCTCAAGCGAAAGGATACGATGGAGAAGTTGGCTCGCGGGGCAAGACCCCCGCGCGAACAATCGGAGCGCGGCTCTACGTTGATGTTCGCGATAACCCCGAGACTGTCTTTGCTAAGACGGATTCCCTACCGAAGAGGTTTGTGCTCCGCTCACTATTGGAGACCAAGGGTAAAAGACCGCTCGATACAGCGCCGCCACCAATCGTCCCGAAGAGAGGTACGTATCTCGAAAGAGACTTGCATCCGTTCGTCGTCTACTTCGGCTTTCATTACCTCAAGGCATATTTGAAGACTATTCGCCACAACAAGTCAGGCAAAAAGGAATTTGGCGAGTGGGTTCATCCGGATATCGTGGGCTGTTATTTTCCCTTTGACGATTGGAAGGATGAAGTCATTGAAGTCAGTTCGCTGATGGGTAACCCAGCTGTAAAACTTTTCTCGTTTGAGCTAAAACGCGAACTGAACTTCTCCAACTTGCGCGAAGCCTTTTTTCAGGCGGTGTCTAACTCATCGTGGGCCAATGAAGGCTACATAGTCGCGGCGGACATATCGAGCGACGAAGACTTCAATTACGAGCTTGAGCGTTTATCTTCATCTTTCGGCATCGGGGTCATTCAAATTGATGTGGACGACCCTGACTCGACGGAGATAGTGTTTCCAGCGCAAGAAGAAGATGCGGTTGATTGGGATACGATTAACAAGTTGACGCTCAATCCCGACTTTCGGGATTTGCTCAAGCGCATTGGAACTGATATCAAAAGCCGAGAGATAAGGCGCGAATGGTACGACCAGGTTCTGTCCAAGGATGAACTGATCAAATCGCTAAGCCAAGAAGAAATGAAGGCAAGGCTGGCACTTGCCAGGCCAGTACGCTCCCAAACATTGTGATCGCGCGGACTCGCCGTCGCTCTCGGCTTATCCTTGCGTTCGGAGGCGCGTAGCAGAACGCTTGCCTCTGAGCTTGGGAATTAGTGATAATCTGCGCGGAGGGAGAGCCGTGAAGCAAGTAAAGCGTGAAATAAGGATAGAGCGTCCTCGGAGGGAGATCGTGGACAGGGAGACCGCTCTAAAGCGGGTGAAAGCATTCCCTAAGCGCCAGGAGAAACTGATTGCCGCTATTCGAAAGGGTACGCGTTGAGATTTTTATTCCAGATTTGCCCGATCCCGCGTACGCGCGACTTCTCGACGAGTTGAGCGACGAACTGAGCTACGCATTCGGGGGTTGTTCTATAGTTTCGGCCGCCGGGAAGTATCGCTCGTTTGAGGGCGCTATACTGCCTGATCAGATAACGATCCTTTTCACCGATACTCCGTTTGACTGGGAGTTAGATCAACGCATTGTTCAAGAGAATGCTGCCCACTTGCAAACCGCTGTTCGACGCGCCCTCCCGAACGAGGAAGCAATTCTGATTTGCGTTTTTCCGGTAAGCCACGCAGGGTACATCGCCGCCGTGTGAAATGCTTCCCGGCTGGCCGGTGTCCAATAAGAAGGCGGAGCGATGACCATCGACGAACAGATCACATTCCTTCGAAAAGGAACCGTCGATTGCATCCCCGAAGATGAGCTTCGCCGCAAGCTTGAACGCTCGCAGAAGACCGGCAAGCCGCTGCGTGTTAAGGCAGGCTTCGACCCAACTGCGCCCGATATTCACCTCGGCCACACCGTGCTCATCCGCAAGATGCGGCACTTCCAGCAACTCGGCCATCAGGTGATTTTCTTGATTGGGGACTTCACCGGCATGATCGGCGACCCGTCAGGTCGTTCAGCAACTCGGCCAGCGCTGACCCGCGAGCAGATCGCTGAGAACGCTGAAACCTACAAGCAACAGATCTTCAAGTTGCTCGATCCCGAGCGCACTGAAATCAGATTCAACGACGAATGGTTCTCAGGGTTCAGCGCCCACGATTTTGTTCGGTTGGCGGGAAAGGCGACAGTGGCGCAGTTGCTGGAGCGGGATGACTTCAAAAAGCGCTTTCAAGCTCAAGCGCCTATAAGCATGCACGAGCTGCTCTACGCGCTGGCGCAGGGTTACGACTCGGTTGCGCTGGAAGCCGATGTCGAGCTTGGCGGCACCGATCAGAAATTCAACCTTTTGATGGCTCGCCAGATTCAGCAAGCCTACGCCGTGAAGTATCCGCAGCTCATCATGACGATGCCTTTGCTTGAAGGTCTTGATGGCGTTCAAAAAATGTCAAAGAGCCTCGGCAATTATGTCGGCATTACCGAATCGCCGCGCGATATCTTTGGCAAGATCATGTCGATCAGCGACGAGCTGATGTGGCGCTACTTTGAACTGCTGACTGATTCGACTCCCGGTGAGATCGTGGCTCTCCGCGAAGCAGTAGTCCGCGGCGAACAGCATCCACGCGACTTGAAAGCCGACCTTGCTCGTCGAATCGTCGCTGACTTTCACTCACAAACGGAAGCCGAAGAAGCGAGCAACCAGTTCGATCAAATGTTCCGGGATCGTCAAATGCCGTCCGATGTGCCAACCATCGAGAAACCGGCTGGCGCCATCAGACTGGTCAAGCTGCTGGCCGCGGAAGGTCTTGCACCCTCGGTGTCAGAAGCTCAGAGGCTCATCGCGCAAGGCGGCGTTCGCGTCAACGGCGAACGCGTGAGCGATATCAAGCTCGAAGTTGGATCGCACCCGGGAGAGGAAGCATTAATCCAGGTGGGCAGCCGCAAGTTCTTGCGAGTGGTCTTCAAGTGATTAGTCACCGCGAAGGCGCGCCGCCCTTAGTGCGGCTTAGTGTCTTGGTGCCTTGGTGGCAAGAATTCCGCCACAAAGCCACCAAGACACAAAGCCGCACGAAGACTCCTTGTAGAGTGCGTGCATGGTTGACCTGTACGGGTCTTCACTTTGATTTCCCACTTTCACTGAGATTAACACGATGAACCCACGAAAACTCAATCTGACTCTGTTATGCGCTGTCGCGGCGGCGGTTGCGCTCCCAGTAATAGCGGCGCAACCCAGTTTGCGAGTCAACGGCGCGCGCATCGCCGAACACCTCACCGCTCTTTCGCAATATGGCAAGAACCCGCAGGGTGGCGTTAGCCGCGTTGCCTACAGCGAGGCTGACCGGCAAGGGCGCAGCTATGTGATGGGCTTGATGCGGGCCGCCGGACTCGTGGTTGGCGTCGATGCCGCCGGCAACATCGTAGGCCGCCGTGCTGGAAACGATTCGACCTTGAAACCCCTGGTGATCGGGTCGCACATTGATTCGGTGCCGGAAGGTGGCAACTACGATGGCGACGTCGGCTCACTGGGCGCAATCGAAGTTGCACAGACGTTGACTGAACACAAGCTCACGACTCGTCATCCGCTTGAAGTCATTATCTTCGCAAACGAAGAAGGCGGCACGATCGGCAGTCACGCCATCAGCGGTGAGATCTCTGAACAATATCTCAACCTCGTTACTAATAGCGGCAAGACGATTCGCGACGGAATCAGGTTTATTGGCGGCGATCCTGAAAAACTCGCAAGCGTGAGGCGCAAGCGCGGCGACATCGCCGCATACCTTGAACTGCACATAGAGCAAGGCGGCATTCTCGACAGCGAGAAGATCAACATCGGCGTCGTCGAGGGCATCGTCGGCATCACGCAATGGGAAGTGAAGATCGAAGGCTTCGCCAATCACGCCGGCACTACCCCTATGAGCCAGCGCCGCGATGCTATGCTCGCAGCAGCGAAATTCATCGTAGCGGTCAATCGAATCGTGACCAGCGTTGCCGGCCGGCAGGTTGGTACGGTCGGTAAGATTCAAGCATCGCCCGGCGCTTACAACGTCATCCCCGGCAAAGTGGTTCTCGGTCTGGAACTTCGCGATCTGGACGCGACCAAGGTCGAGATGCTGTACAAGAATATACGCGCTGAAGCGGAGCAGATAGCTCGGTCAACCGAGACGACCTTTGACTTCACCGAGACCAACGATATCGTACCGGCGCCCACAGACCCGCGTTTGAGAAACTTGATTGACGATACCGCTAAGGGGCTTGGCCTCTCGACCAGGCGCTTGCCAAGCGGCGCAGGTCACGACGCTCAGGAGATCGCGCGGCTCTGCCCGGTTGGAATGATCTTCGTCCCCAGCATCGGTGGAATCAGTCACTCACCGAAGGAGTATTCGCGTCCGGAAGACATCGCCAACGGCGCGAACGTTCTGCTGCACACGCTGCTGAAGCTGGACACGATGACCTTGCGATGATCTTCCGTTTTTCCTGGCGGATTCCAAGAAACTGTTAAACGCCAGATCACTCGCGCTCCTGTAAGGGCGGTCCTCAGTGGCCGCCCCTTCCCGCGCGGTGGAATCATTCAGCGCAGAGAGGGGCGGCCACTGAGGACCGCCCTTACGGGACTAACGGTCAGAATCTCAAGAAATTTTTCAATTGATAAATTGTTTTGTCAATAATATACTTGTGCGCGCGATGACGGAAACCGGACACCACGTCGAGGTAATCTCCGCGCCGGAGCGAGTGGCGGCCGTGCTCTCCCCTATTCGCCGGCAGTTGTTGCAAAACCTATCGGAGCCCGACTCCGCATCGGGATTGGCAAGGCGGCTCGGTATGCCCCGGCAGAAGATCAACTATCATCTGCGCGAGCTCGAACGAGCCGGATTCGTCGAGCTGCACGAAGAACGCCAGCGGCGCGGCTGTATTGAACGTCAGGTTCGCATCACGGCACGCGCGTTCGTCATCAGCAACGCATTTCTGGAAGGGCTCGCCGCCGATCCAGATTCCATTCGCGACAAGTTCTCCAGCGCATACCTGATAGCCGCCGCAGGGCGAATGGTCCGGGACGTTGCGCTGCTGCGTGAGCGCGCAGCAAGCGTCGATCAGCGGCTCGCGACCCTCGCCATTGATACCGAAGTGAGTTTCGCATCTCCCGCAGATTTCAACGCGTTCTCTGAGGAACTCGCACGAGAGATCGCACGTCTGAGCGTCAAATACAATCAAGAGCATTCGCGCGGCAGCCGCCGCTACCGGATCTTCGCCGGCTCACATCCTGTAGTCACAAAAACCGAAGAACAAGCGAAGGCAGAAGTCAAGCAGAGACTTAAAACTCAAAGGAGTCGTCATGTCGTCCGAGACGACGCCCTGAAACGATGAAAATGTAGCGTAGACTGTCCAGTCTGCGCGGGGTCGGTCTGGTTCGGGGGCTGCGCGCAGACTGGACAGTCTACGCTACATTTTCAGAGGAGAAAGAAGCGATGACTGATGAACAAGCTAAGACTCGCAGCATCGAGCGCGAGATCGAAATAGACGCGCCCATCGAAACCGTCTGGAAAGCCCTAACCGAAGCCGACGAGATAACCCGATGGTTGTGCGAGGAAGCGCGCGTCAAGCCAGGCGTTGGCGGCAACTATTGGGTGTCGTGGGGTGAAGGTCAGGCGGGTGACAGCCACATCGAAGCGTGGGAGCCGGGTCGCCGCTTACGGATCAGAAATCTTCCGCCGGAAGCTAAAGAGGAGGAATTTTGTTCCCAACCCAACGAGGTGGCCGCTTCCACGACACTGATGATTCAGGAGTTCACGCTGGAGACTCGCGGCGGGCGGACGTTGCTTCGATTGGTGGACTCCGGAATCCCCGACTCGCCTGAATGGGAAGGGATGTACGACGGAAAGACCCGCGGATGGGAAATGTTTTTTCATGCTCTGCGTCACTATCTGGAGAAGCATAGCGGAAAGCCGCGCAGCAACATCGTCGACATGCGGCCGATACAGGGCGCTTTGACTGAAGCGTGGGAGAAACTCACCGGCGCGGAAGGACTCGCCGCAAGCGGCTCATTTGCTGGCGCCAAAGAAGGAGCCCGCTACTCGGTGACCACCTCGCTAGGCGATACGCTGAACGGCGAAGTGCTGATTAACCTGCCTCCCAAGACCTTGAGCATCACGGTCGAGAACATGAACGATGCATTGCTGTCGGCGACGTTCGAAGAAATGGGTGGGATAACTTACCTGTATTTCACGCTCGCAACTTACGGTATAGAGTCTCGGCTGGACGAAGAAATTCGCGGGAAATGGACCGGGCTGCTTAGCCGGCTATTCCCTGCCAGCTAGTTGAATACGCCTCGCGCTTAACCCTCTGTAGGGGAATTCTCAAAAACAGCGCGATGTGCGACAAATTGACTTCTGTCGAAAATTTTCAAAGGAGATCAAAAAAATGAAACGCATGATGTGGTTTGCGACTATCTGGCTCTTGTTCGCGGTCAACTTCTCGGCCGTCACTGCCCTTTCGCAGGAAAAACTGTCTGACGCCGACAAAGCGAAACTGGCCGCAGCGTCTTACGAGCTCGCCAAACCTGGGCCCGAGCACAAACAACTGGAAGCGCTGGTCGGATCCTGGGACCTGGAGATCAAGTTCTGGATGCAACCGGATAACCCCCTATGACATTCAAAGGAAAATCCCAGAACAAGATGATCCTGGGCGGCCGGTTTCTACTGAGTGAAGCCAGGGGCGGTGAAGGTCCGATGGCATTCGAAACCTTTATCATCCACGGTTTCGACAGGCGCCATAAAAAATACACGACGGTCAACTTCGATTCGATGGGCTCTTACTACGTAACCGCCGCCGGGCCTTACGACGATTCGAAGAAAGCGATCGTGATGTATGGAGAAGACGTCGATCCCGCTCTTGGCACACAGAAATATGACATGGTCATTCGCGTCATCAGCCCTACGAAATACGTCACGGAAGTCATCTTCAAAGATAAGGCACACACTCAAGGACGCGCAGAATTCAAGATGGTCGAAGTCACCAGTACGAGGAATTAGCGGGAAGATGAGTAATGCGTGAATCGTGATGCGTGATGCTCGGATCACGCATCACGATTCTCCCTGACCGCAGGATCGGCTTAGGAAGCCGCTTTGAAGCCGCCTTGCAATCGGTACGTTCCCCAGGCCACAACCATGGAAGCTCCATCGCCTGCTCTCTCGAGCGTAATCTTTAGCAGGTCCTGAGGGGCGCCATCTTTTGCAAACTTTAGTGGGGCCTCGAGCACAACGGTATCCGCTTTGAGCGGTCTCGCGATCGCCGACGACACCAGCAGCGTCCAATTCTGTTGCTCGTCGGGACGCGCGAAGATAGCGTACTTCCCGGGCGCAAGCTTCTTACCGCCGAAGTCCAGTGCCACAGTGGTCTCGAAAGTAGTCGGGGTGTTCATGCCCATGAACCAGGCCACTCCCGGCTTGATCATCACATCCAGGTTCCTGTCACCGAGCTTGGGTGTGCCATGGTGAACCGTCACCTTCCCTTTTCCAAGCTCGACACTGCTCATTGCAGTACCCGGCTCGTGCAAAGTCGATGCTGTTCCGGCGTATCGGTTCCCCAAAACCCAAGCGCTGCCCAGCGCCAAAAGACCGATCACTAACACAAGTAAAGCTTTCTTCATGACTCCCCCTCAAATTTCAGAGTGTTGTGCTCAACTAGCGTATTGTAGTGCTCCCAAGCGGTCAAGCGGCGGTGGGATCGGGTAGTGGGGGAATTGTGTGTTGGGAAAGAGTATCGCCACCAAGACACGAAGACCCGAACGTATACACAAAGCCTTCTTTGTGCGCCTTCGTGACTTTGTGACTTTGTGACGGAAGAGCGTATTGCCAGCTCAACACTCTTTTGAACCATTACCTGGGATCGGCCGCTTGAGAGGGGCAATCAAAAGCTGATAGATTGCCGCGATCACTTGAAGTTTCGGTCGCCGCCATCTATCTTTCCACCACGCAAAACATCGCACACGAGAAACTTGCAACAACCTAGGAGAACGACTATGACAAGGAATCGAGGCGTCACTCTCTCAGCCGCGGTAGTGATCGCATCAGCCCTTCTGCTTGTGTCCGCTCCCGCACTGAACGCACGAGCGGCTCCAGCTCAGGAGACAGCGCTTGATCGCTACATAGCCAAGCCCGATTCGAGCTATTCGTGGAAGCTCATCAACACGATGGCCGGCGCCGGGTTCAAGCAATACGTTATCGATCTGACTTCGCAGACCTGGCGCACCGCGGCCGAGGTTGATCGCCCAGCGTGGAAACATTGGCTCACGATCGTCAAGCCCGACAAGGCTACTTCGAACAAGGCGCTCCTGTTCATCGGCGGCGGAAGTAACCGCGACGCTGCGCCTGCAAAAATCTCGGATCGGCTCGCTAGCTTCGCGATGGAAACAAACACAGCAGTCGCCGAGCTTGGGATGGTCCCGAATCAGCCGCTCTTCTTTTCGGACTCCAAAGACAAAGGCCGCTCCGAAGACGACCTCATCGCTTACAGCCGGGTGAAGCAAATGCAGACCGGAGATGACACCTGGCTCGTGCGGCTCGCAATGGTGAAGAGCGGCGTCCGTGCACTCGATACGATTTCAGAGTTCCTTGCAAGCGAGGCGGGCGGCAAGCTCAAAGTTGATCACTTCGTGGTCTCGGGCGGCTCGAAGCGTGGCTGGACGACCTGGCTCGTGGGCGTGGTCGACAAGAGAGTCATCGCCATCATGCCGACCGTAATCGACGCGCTGAACTCCGAGGCGATCACTCGGCATCATTTCGAGGCGTACGGTTTCTTCTCGCCGTCGCTGAAGGACTACGTCAATCACAAGCTCTTCCCTGACAAGATTGGGACTCCTGAATACCAGCACATCCTCGCGATCGAAGACGCGTACAACTATCGCAAGCGCGACCGGCTCAAGATTCCAAAGTATCTGGTGAACGCTTCGGGCGATCAGTTCTTCTTGCCCGACAACTCGCAGTTCTATTTCGACTCGCTTCAAGGTGAAAAGTATCTGCGCTACACGCCGAACTCGAAGCACAACCTCGCAGGCACAGACGCGCGCGAAAGCCTGCTCGCGTTCTACCAAGCAATCATCAACAACAAACCCCGCCCGCAGTTCTCGTGGAACAAGGAGAAGAACGGCACATTGATAGTGACTGTGAAAGACAAGCCACGCGAGGTCAACATGTGGCAAGCGACTAACCCGAAGGCTCGCGACTTTCGCGTGGACACGATCGGCAACGCTTACACCAGCACACCGCTTAAAGAGGACAAGCCGGGTGTATATGTGGGCCGTGTGAACAAGCCGGCAAGTGGCTTCACAGCGTTCTTCGTGGAGTTAGTCTACGACAGCGGCGGAAAGTATCCCTTCAAGTTCACGACCGAAGTTAGCGTGGTGCCGGATGTGCTACCGTTCAGTTTCAAGGCCGCCCTGAGATAACGGACTCAGTCTGCACTTGTGAAAGACTCTAACCCAGGACGCCGGGCATGCCCGGATGCCACGCGTGTTCGCTACTCACGTCGACTTCAACGCTTCAACCAACTCCTTCGCAAGAATCGGCGCGCGGTCATCATGCTTAAGGTAGCAGTACACCGGCACACTCTGACTGCGAATCCACTTCGCCCAATCCAGCATTTCATCCTTTGAGTAGTCGCCCTTGCGCAGGCGCATATATACGAACGAGCCGGTCACTTCGCGAGGCGTGCCGGGGCCTTCGCCTTCTTCTTTCTCTACGACACCTAAAGTCGTCTTGTGCTTTCGAAGCACATCGTAAACATCGTTCGAGAACCACGACTCGTGCCTGAACTCGAAGGCGAGCTTCCCTTTCGAAGCGAACCTGCCGAGAAAGTCTTCGAGCACGTCGGTATCTTTCCTGAAGTTTGGTGGCAACTGGACGAGGATCGGGCCAAGCTTCTCTTTCAAGCCCGCTGCGCTGTCCAGGAAGAAGTTCATTTCGTCGTCGACGTTACGTAATCGCTTGAAGTGAGTGATCCGCTGGCTTACCTTCAGCGTGAAGGAAAAGTCATTGGGGACCTCGGCGTACCAGCCGTCGCACAGCTTCGCGGTCGGCATGCGATAAAACGTGTTGTTTATTTCTGTAGTTCGAAATTGCTGGGCGTAGTAGGACAGGTATTTCTTAGCGGAAAGATCAGCCGGGTAGAAGGTCCCTTTCCACTCCTTATACGCGAAACCCGATGTACCGACGAGTATTCTGTTGGCAGCTATTGGCTCTTCGGTTGAGGCTTTGGTTTTCATTCACGGTTCGACGTTAGACGCTGGCATAATAGCCGCCAGCTATTGTGAATTCAACGCCGCCCTGGGAGCGCAGGCATCCTTGCCTGCTTCCTTCTGTAAACGGCCATTCTCTTTTTCGCGCGGCGCCAAGCAGGCAGGGATGCCTGCGCTCCCAGGGCGCGCTCCCAGGGCGCGCTCTCAGGGCCCCATGCTAGAATCTGACTGGCAACGTTGCTCAAACAAACTTCGTACACTTTACTGATGCAAGACCGAAAGCCAACTGCGGTTCAATCGTCGGCAACGACATCCATTCAGCCCGGGGATGGCCGACCCGCAGCGCTACCGGCGAAATTAGCAACCACCAATACCGGCGTTAACGCGCCGGCGCCCGAGCCACTTCCTTACATCGGGCTCAAAGGATATTTGCGACTGGCGCGCGTGGTGGCGGCAGTTTTCCTCTTCGGCTTGCGCGTTCTAATCAACACGCACGGCTGGCGAATCAGAAAGGCTGCAGAATCGGAGCTGCGCCGCAGGGAAGGAGCGTCGCTACGCGAAAAGCTCCTGAAGCTGGGGCCGACGTTTATCAAGATCGGTCAGACCCTTGCCACTCGCGCGGACTTGCTTCCCGTCGAATACATTCAAGAACTGGCGAAGCTTCAGGATGAAGTGCCGCCGTTTCCTATCGAGCAGTCGAGGGCGATCATCGAAAGCGAGCTTCGAGCAAAGATCGAAGACATCTTTGAAGGCTTCGAAGACGCGCCCATCGCAGCGGCGAGCCTGGGACAGGTTCATCGCGCGACGCTGCGCACGGGACAGCCGGTCGCTATCAAAGTTCAGAGGCCGGATATTGAAGCCCAGATCGAGTTCGATATATCCGTTCTCCGGCGAATCGCCCGAAGACTTGAACGCTACCCGAACCTCGTTAGAGGTGTGGACTGGCAGGGCACGCTTGACGAGTTTCACACCACCGTTCACGAAGAGATGGACTACGAGCAAGAGGTTCGCAACGCGGAGACCTTTCGGCAGAACTTCGCGCGGTGGAAAGAGGTCTATGTCCCGCAGATCTATGGGGTCTTCTCGACGCGGCGCTTGATCGTGATGGAGTTCATCGACGGCTTTAAGGTGACGGACACCGAGCAGCTAACAGCCGCCGGGCAGAATCCGCACGAGGTAGTGAAGCTGCTTGCGAGAACTTACTTGAAACAGCTTCTCGAGGACGGTTTCTTTCACGCCGATCCTCATCCGGGCAACCTGAGAGTGATGGCCGACGGGCGGCTGGCGTTCTTCGATTTCGGAATGGTCGGCCGGTTGTCGATGAAGCTTCAATCGAATCTCATCAACGCGTTCTTTCATGTAGTCGAGCGGGACGTTCACGGACTGGTGGAGGATATGGTGCGGCTGGGGTTCATCGAGCTTTCGCCGGAAGACGAGACGCGATTCAAACCTGTCATCGAAGGGTTGTTCAACCGCTACCTTGGCATACGGCTTGGCGATGTGAACTTCAAGGAGCTGATGTTCGACATGGCGCACGTGATCTACGAATTCCCTTTCCGCATTCCAGCGAGCTTCACTTATATCGTTCGCGCGGTGATGACGCTTGAGGGCATCGGCACCCAGGTCGATCCGGACTTCAGGTTCTTCGAGATCGCGCGGCCTTATGCGAAGCGGTTCATGTTCATGCGCGAAGGCCGCTACCTGCGCAGCCTGATCGTCGACCGGATGATTCGAGGGGAGGGGGGCGACATCGAGTGGGGAAAAGTCTGGAAGCTTGCGAAGATGGCTTTCAAGTACTACGTGCGCGGCGAGAATAAGCTTTAGCGGGAGAGCTTGGCGGCGTCCAGTACTCGGTGGCTCACAACTCGTCAACGGGACTCCGAACTCCCCTGCCGCCCTTGTTCATCACGTGAGTATAGATCATCGTCGTGTTGAGGTCCTTGTGGCCGAGCAGTTCCTGAACGGTTCGAATGTCATAGCCCGACTCGAGCATGTGGGTGGCGAAGCTATGCCTGAACGTGTGGCAACTTCCCGGCTTTGAGATTCCAGCTCGAAAAACTGATGACTTTACGGCTTTCTGAAGGACCTCCTCGGCAAGGTGATGCCTCACTTCCCGTTTTGACTGAGCGTCCCAACATCGTTTAGCAGATGGGAATACGTATTGCCAGCCCCACTCGGAGGCGGCGTTTGGGTATTTTCGATCTAGTGCGAACGGCAGAGTCGTGCGACCGCATCCGTCCAGCAGGTCACGCACATGCAGAGTCTTCACTTTCTGCAGATGGTTCTTGAGTGCCTCCTTCACAGAATTCGGCAGCACGGTAACGCGGTCCTTACCGCCCTTCCCGTCTCGCACGACGATCTGGCTATATCCAAAGTCGATGTCTTTGACCCGAAGTCTGAGACACTCGGTCAATCGAAGGCCGGCGCCATACAGCAGACTCGCCATCAGCCACTTGGTCCCGTCGAGGTTACGAAGAATTGCCTGGACCTCCTCTCGGGTAAACACAACGGGGAGTCTTGAAGGTCGCTTGGCGCGCTGGACGTCTTCGATCCAATCCAGAGGCGTCTTCAACACCTGTTTGTAAAGGAAGAGTAGCGCGCTAAGGGCTTGATTCTGGGTCGAGGCGGCGACCCTTTTGTCGACTGCCAAATGCGAGAGAAACGCACTGACTTCGGCTTCACCCATCTCATTCGGGTGGCGCTTTTTGTGGAAAAGGATGAATCTCTTTATCCAATGCCAGTAAGCCTCTTCAGTTCTAAGGCTATAGTGTTTTATGCGAATGACACTGCGAACCTGATCGATGAGTTTTGGCGGGCTCAAGGGTCACCTCGGTACACATTTCGTTAGTCTACCCAGGAAGGCCGCGGAGCCAATCGTTGATATAGTTGATTGTTTGCCCTAAGTCAACTTGAATAGGTGTACTAATGGCGGTATCATCCACGCCGCCGTTAGTACGGTTACTTCATGTTAGGCAGGCCAGATCGGGAGTGGAAAATGGCAAAGAAAGAGAGAAAAACACCTACTATCATCGGCGATGCGCCAATCTCGACCGTCGAGCACTGGATGGCGAAGGCCGTCATTTTCGACTTCGACGGAACCCTCACCAAGCCGAGATCTACACGGACCACTTGGGAGGCGATCTGGGAATCCGTCGGATACAACGCCAACGACTGCGGCTTACTCGCCAATCGGTTCCTCAAGGGAGACATCACGCACTCCCAATGGTGCCAGTTGACCCTGGAAAAATTCAAACTCAAACACCTCAGTCGCGACGGGGTGATCAGCGTCGCGGCAGGCATCGAGCTGCTGCCGGATTTCGACGAGTGCATGAAAGAGATCCAACGGCTCGGCGTCCCAATGTATATCGTGTCGGGATCGATTTGGGACGTGATCACGAACGTACTAGGCGACAGTGCTGAGTACTTCAGACGGATCGAGGCGAACAATTTCGGCTACAAACCCGACAATACTCTGGGCGCGATCACTGGAACCAAATTCGACTTCGAAGGTAAGGGCGACTTCGTCAAAGAGATAGCCAAAGAGCTGAACGTGTCCCCGTCCGACATCCTGTTCGTCGGGAACGACATCAACGATGAACATGTCAAGGCGGCCGGCGCGCGTACTCTCCTGGTCAACCCGCAGCTAACGTCGCCCTCGAAACAGAGCGCGTGGGACCAATACATTCCCCGGATGCGCTCACTCCTCGAAATACTGCCATACGTCGATTCAGCGTGGGAGGAGCGCCATCGGGCCAAGATTCTCGCGGAATCGGAGCGCGCCCGGATAACGCTGAAAGACCTGAATGAACTACGACTGGGGGCGCTCTCAGTACTTGGGAAATATCGCCGGTTTTCCAACGAGGACCGTGCAAACCTGGTTGGCTTGGCCGACCGAATCCGGCGGCCGCTAGCCACGAAATCGCTCACGAGAGAGAACTTCCTGGTCTACGCTTCCCCAGGGAGCGGCAAGACGTTCTTCGTCGAGGAGTTGGCGAGGACCCTTGCCGGCACGACCAAGTTCGTGCCAATCGACGTGAGCCGAGACAAACGCGAGGTCTGCGAAGCGAAGTTGGTCGAGGTGGTGAACTCGAAGCAGGCGTGCTTATGCATGATCGACGAAGTGGACGGTCGGAAGGGGGAGGATTGGCCGTACGATGTGATCTACAAGAACCTCGACTTGAACGAACAGGAACGTGCGCCCGTCGTGTTTGTGCTGATCGGAAGTACGGGAGGGACGGTGACAAAACTTGGCGAGATGATCCGCTCCAGATACAAGGGAACAGACATGGTCGACCGAATACTCGCTTCGGCCCAGCACTGCGCCGAAATCCCGCCAATGGGCGTGGGCGATACGGTGTGCGTCTACGCCTCGAAAATCCTTGAGGCGGCCGAGGCGGAGCAGAAACCTATCCAGGAAGTCGAGAAGTTCGCCGTCTACCATGCGGTGCTGACCTACCGCACTCCGCGGCAAATCAAGCTGTTGGCGGACCAAGCCGTGAGGCGAATCCCGATGGGTCATACCCAGGTACTTTACGATCACCACTTCGAATCGGGCGACAACACCAACAAGACGTTCCGTGATCAGCACTTAGATGTCGCGTTGGCGTTCGGAAAGCAGACGTGCCGGATCAGCGAATAGCGGGGGTGTCCTGTCGCCGAGACCGGGCGACTGCACCCAGGAGAGTGATCACGGATAAGCCGGTCTCCCGTGGGCCGTCGTGGCGCAGGCGATGATGGTGAAACACCTTTCCAAATGAACCGCCTGCCTAACAGCAGCATCCAGCGGACGGCGCTACGCGCCGCCGCTGATGCTGGGTGTTAGGCGGCACGGCCGGCTCGGTAGTGCCATCGTGCGTGTTTGGTGTTCGAAACCTTCGTGGCATGGCGAAAGGAGAACAAGATGCCAGACGTGGTTCCGTTTTTGACCTATGAGGACGGCATTGCCGCCCTAGAATGGCTGGCGGAAGTGTTTGGATTCACGGAGACAGCTCGCTTCACGTCTTCCGATGGGAGGCTTTCTCACGGAGAAATGTCGATCGGGGATGGACTAATCATGTTGGCCAGTCCGTCGGCGGACTATGAAGGCCCCAAGCGACATCGTGGCAACTGCGAGATTGCCGCCTCATGGTCCGCTCTGCCATGGATCATTGATGGTGTTCTCGTCTATGTTGAGGACGTCGATGAGCACTATGCTCGGGCTAAGGCTGCAGGAGCCGTTATCTTGTCTGAACCCGAGGACGGGCCGCCAGCGCGACGATATCGAGTTGAGGATCTAGAAGGACATCGATGGATGTTCATGGCACGAAACTAGCCCGCACGCTATTCACGATCGCAACGGGAGTGGAACGCGGTGCCGCCTAAGGGATGGAGCTGACAGGCAAAAGCGACACGCCCTTTGCAAAGAGAAGAGCAAAGGGCGCGCCGCTTTTGCCTGCAGCTCATCCCAGGCGTTAGACGCATGACCACGAAGTAATATGAATCGGGCAAGCAAATCGAATTCAAGAGATCTACTCTTTCTGGCTGTAGTTCTTTCGATGATGGCTTGTGAGCCCGGATTGAGGGCAAGAGTAAAAGGAGGAACCGTACCTGTCTTTCATTTTTCTGGCGACGATACAATGGATCACTTTTTCATATGTCCTGAAGGAGAAGAATCTAAGCGAAACGAACGGAATGCAATTTGGCTGATTGCCCCTGACAGCCAACACAAGAAAAGTTGGCCCATGGATATAACGTATGGCATCGTTCCTGAAGGATTCATACAAAGCATTCCGAAAAACGATGAGCGTCCGCCACAACTCGAGTCGGACAAGAACTATACATTTCACTTTGTAACGGGATTCGGAGGCGGAGGAGGAGGATTCAAGATTTACAATGGACGAGCTATCGAATGGTAAAGATTATCCTAAGCAACTGCGCCTAACTCTGGCGTGAACCGGAGCGCGGCAACCGAGGTTCTAAACGCTGGTTCAGTTCTACGTGCCGCGCCCGGTTACGCCACTCGTTAGGCTGCTACTCGAATTCCGTTTCACGAATGCGCACCGCATACTCGACAACTTGAGGCACCCATGAGCAAACTATCGCAAAACACCAAAAGAGTGGCCTTCCTCGCGGCGGCGATCATTGCCCTAGTGTTTGGCGCTTCGGCGGCGCTTGAGGTAGAGAACCGCACATATACAGGCTATCGCGTAAGTGATGAAAAGAGGGTACTGAGAGTCGATCGCGACAGTCCCGGGGCAGCTGCCGGGCTTCGAGTCGGGGACGTGATCAAAAGCTTGAACGGCATTCCAGCGCCAAACGGGAAGGAATTGCAGGAGCTGCAGCGGCACGCGCCGGCAGCAGGGGCGTGGTCTATGGAGGTCGAGCGCAATGGTGAGACCGTGCTTCTCACGATCTCTCCTACAGGTCTGCCCACGAGCGAGATCCGCCTTGCACGTACGCGGTCGCTCCTCGGCTTATTCTTTCTCGGTTTCCCTTTCTGGGCGTGGTTCAAGTCGCCTGATAGCCCGGCGCTGCTGCTGGCTATCTTTGGACTGAGCTTTGGGTTCCTTCTGATGGGTGCGCCATCCTTCGAATCGCCCGGCGTGCGCAGCGTCCTTGACGGTGTGGCGATCCTCGCGCTCTACACGGGAATAACCGCATTAGTGCATTTCCTGCTCGCATTTCCGTCTCGCCGTCGGTTTCTCGATCGGCGGTGGGCCGCAGTTGTCCTGTATGGTCCTGCTGTGATTGTCGTGCTCGTCAGCGTTGGCACGCTCAATCTTCCGATCGAGATCATATCCCGCAATGTGCTCGGCATGCTCTCCACACTTTTCGGCGCTCTATACTTTCTGTCGGCCATCGTGCTGCTGATCTGGCGATACGTCGCCGCCAGCCGAGCAGACCGGGCCAAGCATGGCCTGGGAATAATGCTCCTGGGTACGCTCGCCGCGTTCGTGCCGCTCCTCCTGTATCCGGTTGTCACCAGCCTGTGGCCGGGCAGCGCGAGATACTACCAGATCATCGCCTCAACGTATTCGCCGCCGCTGACTTTGGTGCTGATCCCGATCGCCTTCTCAGTGGCGGCAGTTCGAAGCGCACGGAGCAAGAAGGGGGCTTGATCCGTTTGTGGCCCAACAACATTGTGCAACTGCGCAGCCTAACAGCGGCATGCAGCGGACGCGCAGATCAGCATCTCTCTTAACATCAATCTTCATGCGCGCCGCTGATGCCGGACGTTAGCCGCCGCCGCACTCATCGATGTCCCCGAACGTCGGCTGCGCGCACTGCGGAACACCGTACTGAAT
>JBBPIH010000067.1:0-33711 GCA_038040455.1 Acidobacteriota bacterium | reverse complement strand
AGCCGACGGGATTCGAACCCGCGACCTCCGACGTGACAGGCCGGCGTTCTAACCAGCTGAACTACGACTCCGCGCTCAAACTCAAATGCTCATTCAATCGGTTGCTGAAGCCTTGCAAACTTTGGTGGGCGGTACTGGTTTCGAACCAGTGACCCCCGGTTTGTAAGACCGATGCTCTACCGCTGAGCTAACCGCCCGCTTGGGAAAACATACTATAAGTAGCGCCAACATCAACTGTCAAGCAAGTCGCTTGAGCATGGCCATGTCATTTGCGGCCATGCATAGGCTCGACGATTAAGCGGACTGTCAACATTGCTCTGCCCCCTTAAGCACGAGAAATCCAGGAACTCGTCCTTAATATCGGTGCCCCTTTACTGTAACCGCGCCCGATTGCAAAGCGTCTCTAACTATGCGACAAAATAATAGGTTGTGGCACTGTGAGTCAAGATCACGTGACGCTGAAGAACGAGGGATGGATGGCAGAGAGGCTTAAGAGATTCATCGCAATTATCAAGAAGCGACGCACCCCAATAGGAATTATTGTACTGCTGGCAGCAGTCGTGGGGGTCGCGGCTTTTATCTGGGGCGATAAGGCGAGCGCTAGCGATTACATCACAGCTAGAGTTGAGCGCGGCAACGTAGAGGTGAACGTGGCCGCCACTGGCACTGTTCAAGCAGTGACCACCGTGCAGGTCGGTTCCCAAGTGTCTGGGACCGTGCAGTGGCTCGGCGCCGATTTCAATTCGCAGGTGCAGCGTGGTCAAGTTATCGCCCGTCTTGATCCGGCGATTTTCCAGGCTCAAGTCGAAAACTCTCGCGCTAATGTGACCAATGCCCAGGCCGCGGTCCAGGCTGCGGAAACTGAAATTGTTAATCAAAGAGCCAACCTTCAGGCAATCAAAGCCAATTTAGAAGTGACTCGAGTGCAACGCGAGGATGCTCTCGCGCTGGTCAAACGGTATCAAGACCTGAAAAACGTTCTTTCTGGACGCGATCTTGAGGCCGCTCAGGCTCAAGCAAACGCCGCGGCCGCGCGCTACGAACAAGCGGCTGCTCAGGTCGCTCAGGTTCAATCCGCCGGCGCTACTGCTAAGGCGAGACTCGATCAGGCAAAGGCATCTGTCTCGCAGGCACAGGCACAGCTTCAACAATCGCAGTTGAACCTGGATCACTCGATCATCGCCTCGCCTATCGATGGCGTGGTCGTGTCGCGCAACGTCGATGTAGGCCAGACCGTAGCAGCGAGCCTTTCTGCGCCGACTCTTTTCACCATAGCAAATGATCTGACAAAGATGCAGGTGCTTGCCTCGATTGACGAGGCAGACGTAGGTCAGATTCGCCAGGGGATAAGAGCGAACTTTTCAGTCGACGCATACCCAGGCGAGACGTTCAGCGGTGAGATAAGCCAGCTCAGGCTAAACGCTCAGACATTGCAGAACGTGGTTACCTACAGCGCAGTCATCGACGTAGCCAACACGGCTATGAAGTTGCGCCCGGGAATGACCGCGAATATCACAATCATGGTTGCGAAGCGCGAGGGCGTGCTCACCGTGGCCAACGCCGCGCTCCGATTCAAACCCAACCTCTCAGAGAAGGAGCAGGAGGCGTTTCGCCTGAAGATGGACGAGCGCAGAAAAGAACTCGAGACCGAGCAACAAGCGCAGGGCGGTCAAGACGGACAGCAAGGCAACCCCGAGGGGAACCAGGGGGCTGGGCAACGCACTGGTGGCCAAGGCCGTCAGGGTAGCTCAGGCGGCGGCGAAGGTGCGCGCCGGAGAGGCGAAGGCGGCCAGGGCAACCGCGAAGGTTGGCGTCAGCGAGGCGAAGGCGGTCAGGGCAACCGCGAAGGTTGGCGTCAGCGAGGCGAAGGCGGCCAGGGCAACCGTGAGGGTCGCAGTCAACGTCAGGGAGGTGAGGCTGGTCAGGGCAACCGTGAGGGTCGCCGTCAACGTCAGGAAGGTGAGGCTGGTCAGGGCAACCGTGAGGGTCGCAGTCAACGTCAGGAAGGTGAGGCTGGTCAGCGAGGCGGGGGCGGGCAAGCTGCCGACGCTCAGGGTCAGCGTTCGCGCGGTGAAGGTACCCAGCCGGGGCCGCGTGGTGAAAGTCAACGTCAAGGACGCGAGGGCGGCCAGGGTGCTCAGTCGTTCGGCGGTGCCGTGGGTGGCGGCCAGCGAAGACAGTGGCAGACCATCTGGGTCCTAACCGCCGATAAATCGATTGAGCCCCGCCTGGTTCGAACAGGTCTCACCAATGGCCGTGTAACCGAGATCGTCGCGGGAGACCTTCAGGAAGGTGACACAGTGATCATCGGGCAGAACGAGGCCGGCAACGCCAATCGTCAGCAACCGGCCGCTACTCCGTTTGGCCAGCGGCCACCCGGAGGGCCGGGCGGCGGTCGCGGGCCGGGCCGGTAATCGAAAAGGACGCTTGGAACATCGTGGGCGCGAGCCTCGCACTGAGTGAGGCCGCGCCCACACATTACGAGAGAAGGGTGGAGATTCTTTGGAAGCCCAGGTAGTCACCGAAACAAACTACGTCACTGACCCGCTGCTCGGTCCGGCGCTCATCACGCTCGATCACATACACAAGACCTATCAGATGGGCGACGTCGAAATACACGCGCTGCGCGGAGTTTCGCTTCACATCGATCGCGGCGAGTTCATCGCGATAATGGGCGCGTCTGGCTCGGGCAAGTCGACCATGATGAACATCCTGGGTTGTCTGGACAAACCTTCGCGAGGGCATTACTACCTCGACGGCCAGGACGTTTCAAAGCTCTCTCGCGATGAGCTTGCCGACATTAGGAATCGAAAAATCGGCTTCGTGTTTCAAGGCTTCAATCTGTTATCACGGACATCGGCGCTGGAAAACGTCGAACTCCCGATGTTGTATCTTGGCGTGAAGACTGCGGAACGTTTGGAGCGCGCCAAAGAAGCTCTCGATATAGTCGGCCTCGGCGACCGGATGAACAACATGCCGAATCAGCTCTCGGGCGGACAGCAGCAACGCGTGGCGATCGCCCGCTCGCTGGTGAACAGGCCCTCGATCATTCTCGCAGACGAGCCGACCGGCAACCTTGACAGCCGGACAGCGGTCGAAGTTATGGATGTGTTTCAACGGCTAAATCAAGAGCGTGGCATCACGATCGCTTTGGTCACGCACGAGCCCGACATCGCGCAATACGCGCGCCGCACGATCGTATTCAAGGACGGCCGGATCAAGAACGACTATCTGATCAAGGAGTCGCGGTCGGCTCGCGAAGAGCTTGAGAGCTTGCCGCCGATCGAGGATGACGAGGAGGACGACGAATGAACCTGCTGTTGACGTTTAAGATTGCCATTCGAGCTTTGGGCCGCAACAAGCTGCGGTCGAGCCTCACCATGCTGGGCATCATCATCGGCGTGGGCGCCGTCATCGCCATGGTCGGCATAGGTCAGGGCGCGTCGGCGTCGATCCAGTCTCAGATCGCCAACCTCGGCAACAATATGCTTTTCGTGATGTCCGGCTCAATGAACACCGGCGGGATGCGTGGAGGCGCCGGCTCGTCGAATAACCTGACTCCTGAAGATGCAGTCGCGATTGAGCTGGAATGTCCTTCAGTGCGTGCCGTCAGTCCGGGCGTGCGCGCCAACGGTCAGCTTGTGTTCGGCAATCTAAACTGGGTCGCGTCGAGCGGCATTCAAGGCGCAAACGAGAAATTCCCTGATATTCGCGCATGGCCGGTTTCGACAGGCGAGTTCTTCACCGAAGGCGACGTGCGAACTGCGGCGCGTGTTTGCGTGATCGGCAAGACAGTTGCCGATAATGTCTTTGCGGACGGCGATCCGATTGGCCAGACGATGCGAATTCGCAATCTACCCTTCCGCGTGATCGGGGTGCTCAGCAGCAAAGGTCAAAGCGCGTATGGACAGGATCAAGACGACACGGTTATCGTCCCTTACACGACCGCGCAGAAGAAGATGCTCACAATCTCTCACATCCACCAGGTCATGGTTTCGGCCATCAGTCCCGCTGCAACTTTCACGGCGGAGAAACAGATCACCGATCTGCTTCGCCAGCGTCACAAGCTCGGCCCCAATCAAGAGAATGATTTCTTCGTTCGCAACCTCACCGATGTCGCCGAAGCCGCCGATCAGTCCAGCAAGATCATGACCAACCTGCTCGCGTCGATCGCGGGCGTTTCGCTGCTGGTCGGCGGGATTGGGATAATGAACATCATGCTGGTGTCGGTCACCGAGCGCACCCGTGAGATCGGCATTCGTATGGCCATAGGCGCGCGCAGCGCCGCGATCCGTCGACAGTTCCTGATCGAGTCAGTCACTCTCTCAGTGGTCGGCGGCGCACTGGGAATCCTGTTCGGCGTTGGCGCTTCAATCATAATATCGACGACGCTAGGCTGGCCGACGTTGGTCTCGCCCGTTTCCATCTTTGCTTCGGTCATCTTTTCCGGATTTGTGGGAGTGGCGTTCGGTTACTACCCGGCACGCAAAGCGGCGGGTCTGGATCCGATCGACGCACTTCGATACGAATGAGAATCGAGAATTGAAGATTGCGAATATAGCAAAACAGCTTCAGCCGTCTTCCCCAATTTGCAATTTTCATTTCGCAAATTTCTCGGTTAAGAGTTGTTGTGATTTTATATCCTTCGCAGATAGTGTCCTGCATTCCTGCCTGAATCGGGTATAATAGAAACCGAACCTAAAGACATTGGGTGCGTTTCATGATTTGGTAATAAGATTGCATTAGAATAGCGATGAATCGGACTTTTAAAGCAATAATTCTTTGCGTTCTGTTAACCGGCACTTCGCTGGGAGCACCCGCGTTTCAACTCGACCCCGTTGCAACGCCGAACCCTCAAACGGCCAAGCAAAGCCAGGTGCGCCAGATCATCGGCGCAGCCGAGAAGCACTACCTTCGAGGGCAGAGCGCCTACACCAGCGGCCAGTACCAGCTTGCGCGCCGCGAGTTCGATGAAGCTGTTGACACCATCCTTGTTGAGTCGATTGACGTGCGCAGCGACGATGAGCTTCGCATTTACTACCGCGAGTTGATCGAGAAGGTTAATCGCTATCAAATAGCCGCTCTCGAGCAGAAGGACGGCGGATTCAACGAGCAGCTATTCGTGCCTTCGCCGCTCGACAAAATCGCGTCGCTCTCAGCCGCAGATCTTGAAGAAGTGGGCGCGGCAGACGAAGAAGACGTGGTGGCCCGATTCAACTTCGACTTCACCTCCGCGCTTCCGGTCAGACAGTTCATCAACTACTTTACGAAGGGCCGCGGGCGCGCGACGATGGAAGCTGGTCTGCAACGCTCGGTGCGATTCCGTGACATGGCCCAGCGCATCTTCAAACAAGAAGGCGTGCCGACTGATCTGGTGTGGCTGGCCCAGGTTGAATCGGGTTGGAACCCATACGCCTATTCGTGGGCGGCCGCAAAAGGTATATGGCAGTTCATCCCGTCCACTGGCGCGCGTTTTGGCCTGACGCAGAACTACTGGGTCGATGAGCGCTCGGATCCCGAGAAGTCAACACTCAGCGCAGCGCGTTATTTGAAATGGCTGTCGGCCCGTTATAAGGGCGACTGGTCGCTCGCGCTTGCGGCTTACAACACGGGCGAAGGCAATGTAGACAGCGCGATCGCTCGGTCGGGCTCGCGAGACTTCTGGCGATTGCATCGAGGCGGGTACATCGCGTCGGAGACCCGCAACTACGTGCCCGCGATTCTGGCGGTTGTAACGATAGCGAAGAACCCAAAGAAATACGGATTCCAACTGCCGCCTGCGTATCCTTATCACTACAAAACCAAAATGGTCGCGAGTCAAACCGATCTGCGCCCGCTGGCAAAGAAGCTTAAGGTTTCTTACGGCACATTGCTTGACCTGAACCCCGAGCTTCAGCGCGGGGTGACCCCGCCAGGGAAACACGTCATTCGCATACCGGCCGCGATGGCAGTAAAAGCTGCGGATGCGCCCGCCGAGACACCCACCGTAACAAGCAACCCGTAAGTCGCCGGCGCTATGAAGTGCCCTGTCTTGCGCTCACTAACAATACTATTGCCCACGCCATATCCCTTTGTTATCATCCGCTCCTAAACCGAAGCATCGCTGGCGCCTTCAGAAACTGCCCTCACTCGCTCATTAAAACCTGAGGTCCTCTCGATGCTGTCTATCCTCATCCTCATCCTCGTCATTATATTCCTCGGACTTGTGTCTTCATTCATTCCAATAGGCAACGAGAACTCAACCGTCCGCCGGGTGCCCTGGATTACGTTCTCGATCATGGCGCTCAATGTAGTCATCTTCTACGTCACCCTTCCTGTGGTCGCCGGTCAGCAGGATGAGATGATGAAGCTCGGGACCAGCATGGAACAGTTCGTGAAACAGCATCAAGAGTTGCTGGCCGATGAGAACGTCCGAAAGAAGCTCGCCGAGATAGGAGTGATAAGCAAACTCGAATCAGATGCGATAGCCGAGCAGCTCAAAAAGTCTCCGGAAATCGCAGCCCAGTATAAGGAATGGCTGAGCAGCACTGAAGCCCAGAATCAGCGTTACGAGCTTGATCAGAAGCTCGCTGAATTCAAGAACGCGGTACAAGAGAGTCTATGGTACAAGTACGGGCTCGCCCCGAACGGCAATTGGAAGCTCCATCAACTGATCACCGCAGCTTTCTTGCATGCCGGCAGCCTTCATCTGTTCTTCAACATGATTTTCTTCTTCGCGATCGCGTTCAGCCTCGAGGACCTGTGGGGCCGAGGGGTATTTCTTAGTTTCTATCTTCTGGGCGCGGCAGCCGCGTGTATACCTAGTTTAGTCAGCCCTGCCGCCGTGCCTTCGATCGGCGCATCAGGAGCCATCTCAGCGACGATGGGAGCCTTTCTGTTCAGGCTGCCAAGAACCAAGATCAAGTTATGCTGCATTCCAGTATTTACACCTATCTGGTGGCTCAGACTTCTCTGCGGCCGCAAGAAGCTGGTGGTTATGGCCCCGGGCTATATCTATTTGGCCTCGTACTTCGTCGCCCAGGTTGTGAGTTGGTACCTCGATAAGAAAGCGGGGTCGGTTTCGAATGTCGGTTACTCGATCCACATTGCCGGTTTTGTTTTTGGCGCGGGGTTTGCGCTCATGATGAAACTCACGAAGTATGAAGAGCTGCATATCAATCCGAAGATCGAGGCGATGGTTTCATTCTCCGCCGCGCCTGCAGTCACCCTGGCCCTGGAGGCATTGGACAAAGGTGACGCGGTGATGGCAGAGAGAAAACTCAGGGCCCATCTTGCCAAGCAACCAAACGACACCAATGCAATGCTGGCGGCGATCCAGGTGTTTCAACAGACGTCGAACTTTGATCGGCTGAACACGATGTACGCACGGCTCATTCGACAGCATCTCACCAGTGGAGACAAAGAGGCGGCGCTTTACGCTTATGACAGCTTGCTTTCGGCGTTCCCTGACGACAACGTCGCGCCTCGCATCCCGACGCGTGACTGGATCGCTATCTGCGAACAGCTGAGAGAGACGGAGATGAACCGCGAAGCGGCGGTGGAGTATGAGCGGCTTGTGAACACCTGGCCCGAGGATCCGCTCGTGTCGCGTGCTGCGGTTGATGGGGGCGAAGTCGCGCTTTCAGTTGGAGACGTTGACCGGGCGTTAAGAATGTTTCAGAAGGCCGAGGCGATGCTCGTGATCGAGCCATATGCCGAGCGCGCTCGGATAGGCATTGAGAAGTGCAGCCGGATTGCAACGGTGCGCGGGAATTGGGTCAAACAGCCGCGCACACCATGCCGACCTGAAAAGCCCATCGAGGACTTGTCATTTTGATGTCATGGGACGTGATTATAGGTATAAAGCATCATCTCCTTCTTCGCGGTGCCCGATTCGTTGAACAATACGACCAGCAGTATCCCCCTTTCATTTCAAAACGAAACCTTCAGACCGAGCAGCACCGTTCGCGGCCGTTGAGTTCGTCGCGGTAGCAGAAAATCCGCATCGTCGCGATCGATGAACTCGGAACCGAAGCTGAATATCGTGTTGTTGAACACATTGAACACGTCTACAGAAGGGCGCACTCTGATGCGATCACGAACAACAAACGTCCGCGACGCACGGAGGTTTATCGTTCGCGTGCCTGGTCCGATGCCGTAGTTGCGCGGCAGGTTCCCGTTCGAGCCAATCGGCGCAAGCTCGAGCGCCGATTTGACGTCATCCGCCGTGGCGCTTCCAAGCCGCCGCCATTCAGGCCTGCCGATCTCTTTGATAAAGTTAGGACGGTCGTTTTCGATGTCGTTCAAGTTTCGATCAAAGCCAGCTCCGATGTTGAAAGGCTTCGATGACCCAAACGAAACTATCGGGGCGAGGTCCAGCTCTACATAGGGAACCTGAAACAGCCCACTGAACGTGAATCTGTGCCGCTGGTCCTGAAGCGACAGCGCGCGTTCGGCTCGGCGGTCGAACAAGACTTGAGGCGAGGCGGTATTCGTCGTTCCTTCGTCGATGAACTTCGAAAGCGTGTACACCGCTCGAAAGCGCGCGCGGCCGCCAAGTGAGCAACGCAACGAGAACACGCCGCCGTGATAGAAGGAGTTGCCGGTCGATTCCAAGAGCTCGACCTGCGTGAGCGATGGGTCAGGCCTCAAGAAACGGATAGCATTCAGCGCGGCGGCAATGTTGGAAGAGCGCGTCGCGTTTAGGCCGAGCGTCAGCACTCGCACGCCGTTTTCAACTTTGATTGCGCCTGGGGTCGACGAAGTGTTCGCGCTGGCATCGAAACGAACCACCTCCGCATTAGATCCTGCAATCGGGCGCGCGCCGCTTGACCTGGGGCGGTTATCAAAGTCTCGGCTCTCGAGGTACTGGGTGAAATTCTGAAACCCGATGGGCAACACCGGAGCGTTGATGTTGCTCTCGCGCCAAAGGTGGGCGCCGCGAGTGAAGATGTAGTCCACGGTTGCAACGATACTCTTGGCGACTTGCCGCTCTACTCCGAGACCTGTTTGAAGGGTGTATGGAATCTCGAGGTACGGACTGACGCGACGCAAGAATTGTGTCTCCGCTATGCCGAACCGGTCGACTAGCGTCTGATCGGTGATAGGTTGAGGGAAGCGCACCGCTGATAGAACTTCTGGCTTGACGTCCGAGTCTATGACAGTCGTCGATACCCCGAGAGAGAAATCATCAATTGTGCGTAGCAGCGCGCGATTGTAGAACAGTCCGAAGCCCGCGCGGACGACTGTCTTGCCCGGCGCGGCTAGCTTCTTGAAACCGCGAGAGAGTTTCCCTCCGAACGGATCCCACGCGATGGCAATTCGCGGGCTGAAGTTACTGCGGTCATCGAGAATCGACTCGTTGTCCCATCGCATTCCAAGCGACAACGTCAGGTTCGGTCGGATCTTCCACTCGTCCTGGATGAAAAGACCAAGCACGTCATTCGACACTCCGCTTGTGGTGTTGAACCGCTGAACGAACCGGCCCGGGTTGTTCGCAAGGAAGTCGGCGACCGAATCGAAGGTGAACTCGCCGCCAGTCGCGAAGAGGTCGTTAAAAGTTGACCGGACCAACTGAATGTCGCCGCCCGCTTTGAATAGGTGTGATCCGTGCATGAGCGAGATGTTATCTTGAATCTGCGCTCGCTTCTCTTCCCTTGCGAATGCAGGCGAAGCGTCGCTGCCTGTGAACGCTCCAGCGTTGAGTCTGGGCGATTTGATAACGACGCTGGCAGAGCCGAGGCTGGCCCGGTTCCGCGGCAAGAGCCGCGAGTACTGAAACCTCGCCTGGTTGACAAACCGATTGGCAAAGATCAGGTAATCCGAAACGCTGATCGAATCTGAGTTGCGGCCTTCGATCAGAATCGTCTCCGGCAATCGCGTGCCGCCGGGAAAACTACGACCGTTCTCGCCGCGCAGCAAGTCCAACCGTATCGCTGCATTGTGTGACTGTGAAAGATTGAAGTCCGCGCGCGCATTTACGAGGTTTGTGTTCTCGGGTGTCGCAAGCTGTTCAAAGAACGACGCGACCTCGCTGCCCGGCGCCGCGGGCTGATTGGGCTTTGGAAGAGGAAACAGCGGATTTGTTGCTACCGGCACGAGCGCGTCGATCTCTACCACGTCGGGCACATCGAGCCGCTCGTAGCTTGCGAAGAAGAAATCCTTTTGCTTTCGAATCGGACTCGACACGACTCCGCCCTTCCTCCGCTGCTGCTGAGGGACGCGGCCCAAGCCGCGAGCGTTGCGGAAGAATGTGTTCGCATTGAGCGACTCGTCGCCGAAATAAAAATAACCATCGCCGTGATAAGCGTTCGATCCCGTTTTCGTTCGGATGTTTATTCGTCCACCGGAAGCGCGCCCGTATTCTGCCGCGTACTGGTTGGTGATGATTTGGAGTTCGGCGATCGATTCGACGTTCAGACTTATGCGCTCACGCGCGGAGCGGTCGTCGTTGTTGTCGAGCCCGTCTATCGTGATGTTATTCGACGTTGCTGGTGCGCCAGTAAGCGCGAATGAACCCGCCTCTTCGGGCGTGCCTCGCAAGAAAACTCCTCGCCCTTCATCGGCGAGCTCCGCCGTCAATAAGGGAGCTTCCGCAACGCCTCCGAGCAAGAAGACGAGTTGAAGCGGGTCGCGATTGATGATCGGCAGGTCCTCGAGTTCCCGCTGAGTTATTGTGTCGCCGACAACAGTTCGGTTAGTGTCTACAAGCGGGACGCTCGAAGCAGCAACCGTAATCTGCTCGTTGACTCCCGCGGCAGTCAAAGCGAAGTCGATCGCGAATGTCCGGCCCGTGGTGGCCGCGATCTGCTGGCTGTCTTCCTCCTTGAATCCATTCGCGCTTGCCTTGAGCTTGTAGGCGCCCGAATCGCCGACGGCGATCCGGAAGCGCCCCTCGCTGTTGCTGGTTGCAACCCGCAGGACCCCGGTCGCGGCGTGGATCGCGACGACTCTGGCTCCGGGGATCACCGCGCCCGCAGTGTCCTGGATCACGCCTTCGAAGACGATGTTATCGAGATCATCCGCGTGCGTTGTAGTAAGTGCTGCGAGCAGCAAGAATGAAAAACCAGCGAGAGTGAGAACGACTATACGATAGAACCTGATGAGCATAACCTGGGCACCTCCGATAAGGCGTCTGGTCGTTGACGCCTGGTTACCCAGGATCGACCTAGAATTAGGCCGTGCATAATATACGACGGGAGGTGTGGGGGGCACAACGCAAAAATCTTCTTGAGCTACTTAAGGACCTACAGCGGGGTTAGCGTCCGGGGAAGGCAGAGTTTATTGGATACCTTGAGAAGCTGGGAAGCGGCTAACTCAATCAACGCGGCCACCGTTCTTGACAACGAGCTCGATACGCCTGCGCGGGACCAGGGCACTCTTAGCTCCCTCGTCGGTGCTGAACAACTCCTGCGCGATGTTCTCGCGAATGTACCGGAGGAAATTTTCGAACTCGCGCTGCATGTGATTCATCTTCTCGCGCATGTTGAGAATGATCTCCACGCCCGCCAGATTGACTCCAAGATCGCGAGTAAGATTGAGTATCAACTCGAGCCGCTCGATATCTTCTTCAGTGTAGTAGCGCGTGCCCTTCGCAGAGCGCGATGGTTTGATCAAGCCCTCCCGCTCGTACAGCCGCAGGGTTTGAGGGTGGACGCCGTACTCCTCAGCCACTACGCTTATCGTATACTTCTTTACCGTCTTGCTCTTAGCCATTATTCCTTTTCCGCGGTTCTATCGATGTCGTCGTCCTTGCCCCCGGTCTTGGTCATTCCCTGCTCTTCATCCTTGAGGTACTCGACAGCCGCCCGCTTCTGCCGTGCGTCTCCAGCGAATCGATCCAGCTCGAGCATGCCTGCACGCAACATTGAGCTTCGAGTGTTTGCCAGGTCGCGTTCAAACTCTTCGGGCGTCCGCCTGCGCTGCCGGCCGCTCTCGCGAACGAGCGACCAGAACAGTAGCGCGATCAGCGCGAGCGGTATCAACCAGTAAAGAATCTGTTCAATCATTCGAGCCCCATTTCAGCTCGGGGATTCTCCGGATTGTTTCGCGCGTAACGCCCGAGCAGCTCTTTGGTCTCCTCGCTTATCACCTTCGGCAGAGTGATTCTCACGTCAACAAACTGATCGCCGCGGATGCCGCCGGCTCGCAGGCTTGGGGCCCCTCGCTCTCGCAACCGGAACCGCTGCCCCGATTGAGTGCCCGGCGGAATTCTCAGCAAAGCCTTGCCGTCCACCGTCGGCACTTCTATTTTGGCGCCGAGCGCCGCCTCGGGCACAGTGATCGGTACGGCGCAGTAGATATTATCCCCTTGACGTTTGAAGTAAGGATGCTCGCTGACGTTGGTGATTATGAAAAGGTCGCCAGACTGGCCGCCTAATCTGCCTGCATGCCCCTTGCCAGGAACCCTGACGCGCGAGCTAGTCTCAACGCCGGCCGGTATTCCCACCGTAATTGTTTCGTGTTTACCAACGATTCCCTGGCCCTTGCAAGCCGCGCACAGAACAGCGACCTTTCCAGTGCCTCCGCACGAAGTGCATCTGGAAGCTCCGCCGATTCGCCTCGCCTGTTGGCCGGTACCGTTGCAAGCGGAACAGGCGGCGTCGGGACTAATCCTTTCGCCTATGCCCTGACAGTCGGCACAGCTTTCGCTGCGATCCACCTCAATCTTGGTAGTCAGGCCCTGCATCGCCTGTGCGAAGGTCACCGCAAGCGGGTACTCAATGTCGAGACCGCGCGTGGGCTGTTTGCGCGACTGCGAAGCCTGAGGTCTGAGGTTACTGAAAACCTCGGAGAATATGTCCCGGAAATTCGCCGCGCCGAAGTTCGAGAAGTCAAACGCCGGTCCCCACGGGGTACCGGCTCCGGCTGCCGCGTGCTCCGAGTAGTAGCCGTACCGGTCGTATATCTCGCGTTTCTTGGGGTCAGACAAAACCTCGAAGGCCTCGGAGATTTGTTTGAAGCGATCTTCCGAATCCTGGTTTCCTGGGTTGACATCCGGATGATGACGCCGCGCGAGTTTGCGATAAGCCTTCTTTATGTCCTCGGCTTTCGCACTGCGCGGCACACCCAGCAGCTTGTAGTAGTCGGGACCTTGCATGGCGTAATGCGTGATGCGCGAAACGTGACGGGACTTTCACGGGTCACGTTTCACGCATCACTGGCGTTCACTTCTTACTTTTTGTCGTCCACATCGACGAAGTCGGCGTCGATCACAGTATCATCGCCGCTTCCACCGCTTCCGGCAGCCGCCCCAGAAGCACCCGTGCCGCCCGTTTGGCCGCTGGCTTGTGAGGAGGCTTGCTGGTACATGATCTCGGCGAGCTTGTGCGACGACTTGACCAGTTTGTCGTATGCCGCGTTGATCTCCGCCGCATCGGTCGAATCGAGCTTGCCCTTTGCCTCGGCTACCGCGGATTCAATTTCGCTCGCCGTTGAAGCATCAACTTTGTCGCGATGCTCCGACAATGTCCGCTCTGTCGAGTAAATCATTCCATCGAGCTTGTTGCGCGCCTCGATGCGCTCGCGGTCCTGTCGGTCTTCTTCCGCATGCGACTCCGCATCGCGCATCATCTGATCTATCTCGTCCTTCCCGAGTCCAGACGAAGAGGTTATGGTGATCTTCTGCTCGCGGCCGGTGCCGAGGTCTTTGGCTGAGACATTGACGATGCCGTTTGCGTCAATATCAAAGGTGACCTCGACTTGCGGAACTCCGCGCGGTGCGGGCGGAATCCCGACGAGATGGAACTTGCCAAGGGTGCGGTTTTGCGCGGCCATCGATCGCTCGCCTTGGAGCACGTGGACCTCCACGGACGTCTGACTGTCAGAAGCGGTCGAGAAAATCTCTGACTTGCGAGTCGGAATCGTAGTGTTGCGCTCGATCAGTTTGGTAAACACACCGCCGAGCGTTTCGATACCGAGACTCAACGGAGTCACGTCCAGCAGAAGCAGGTCCTTCACTTCGCCGCCGAGCACCCCAGCCTGAATCGCCGCGCCGATGGCAACTACTTCGTCCGGGTTCACTCCCTTATGAGGCTCGCGTCCGAAAAACTCCTTTACCATTTGCTGGACCTTCGGTATGCGAGTTGATCCGCCAACCAAAACGACTTCGTCTATTTTGTCGGTCTTTATTCCCGCGTCTTCAAGCGCCGCGCGGCAAGGACCTATAGTCCTTTGCAAGATGTCCTCAACGAGCTGTTCGAACTTCGCGCGAGTCAGCTTCATAACGAGATGCTTGGGACCTGACTGGTCGGCGGTTATGAACGGCAAATTGATCTCCGACTCCATCGTCGAAGAAAGCTCAATCTTCGCCTTCTCCGCCGATTCTTTCAGCCGCTGCAAGGCCATCTTGTCCTTCGAGAGATCTATGCCCTGGTCTTTCCGGAACTCTTCGATGATCCAGTCGATGACGCGCTGGTCGATGTTGTCGCCCCCCAGGTGAGTATCGCCGTTTGTGGACTTGACCTCGACGACTCCTTCGCCTACTTCAAGAATCGATATATCGAAGGTTCCGCCGCCGAAGTCGAATACCGCGATCGTCTCATCTTTCTTCTTGTCGAGTCCGTAGGCTAATGCGGCTGCCGTCGGCTCGTTAACAATACGCATGACTTCAAGCCCGGCGATTTTGCCTGCATCCTTGGTGGCTTGGCGCTGGGAGTCATTGAAATATGCCGGCACAGTTATCACCGCTTGAATCACTTTCTGTCCAAGATAATCCTCAGCGGCTTGCTTAAGTTTCTGGAGGATCATTGCTGAGATCTCCGGCGGAGACCACTCCTTTTCACCGGCTAGAATCCGGACGTCGTTTCCGGCTCTGGTGACTTTGTAGGGTACCATCTTCATTTCTTCGTTCACTTCGTCAAAGCGACGACCCATAAAACGCTTGATCGAGTAGACGGTGTTTTCAGGATTGGTTACGGCCTGTCGCTTGGCTACCTGCCCTACCAAACGATTGCCGTCCTTGGTGAACGCTACGACTGAAGGTGTGGTCCGCGCGCCCTCAGAATTGGTGATCACCATGGGCTCGCCACCCTCCATTACAGCAACAACCGAGTTGGTTGTACCGAGGTCAATACCTATGATCTTGCTCATTCTTCACGGCCTCCCCGAAAATTGAAATCACTTGAATCTTAATATCTGAGCACGATGCTGTCAAGTTTGTTATAAACTCACGCCTCAACAATTGTGGTCTCAACAAGTCCTTAAGCGTTATCAGAGGGGTTGCAGGGTTCCGTTTGCAGTTGGGTTGGGCTTTCAGACCTACAAAGCTCGATCCTCCCGAGCCTCAGCGCCAAGCGGCGGCCTGGCGTGAGAGCTATTGCGCTCGCGTCTCAAGATGTTGATTCCCTCAACCACGTACTCGGCACCAGAGAGTACGAGGGATGCGACCACTATCGCGTAGAGAAGGGGCAACAGGTAGATGAGCCGTCCTGTAGTATGAAAGACCAGAAACCAGACGATTAGACCGAGTTCTACAAGGGTGTTGATCTTACCCAACAGCGTTGGCTTGAAGTCTCTGAACTTCGTCAGTAGATACACGACAAGCGAACCCAATACGATGATCAGGTCTCTACCAACAACCGCGACAGCAAGCCAGATTGGAATCGAAGGGAAACCCGTGTGCGGAATTGCCATCACCACGAAACCGGTGGTGGTCAGCAGCTTGTCGGCGACGGGGTCGAGAAAACGACCGAGCTTTGATTGCTGCTTGAATCTGCGAGCGATGTAACCGTCGACGAAATCGGTCAGGCTTGCCCCGAAGAACACAAGAAGCGCGTAGCCAAAGCTTCCCTGCTTCACGAAGTAAAGGAAAGGCAGGGTAAGCATTATGCGAACCGCCGTGAGGATATTCGGTATCGTCCAGACACCTGCGCCTCTCGCCTGCGTTTCGTCTGACTCGGCGCCTGCGGGCTGAGTTTGATTTGTTGTCATTTTGTTGCAGCGATTATATTGGTGTGAACCGGCTCGGGCAACAGTCTGTGATCCGTGGCCAAGCCTCTCAGTCTCTATGAAATGCGTGTCGTCCTCCGCGGCAACCCAGATTTCGACCCTTCCAAAAGAGTTGCGAAATGGTTGCGTTGAATCTTGCGAAATCATTGTGATGAAAGGAGATATATTGATTTTTGGCAGAGAAAGCCTCACACTGTTTACATCAGGTGGACAACATTTTATAGACCCGTTTGATCGGGCGAACCAAAAGATAAATACGAACAAAAGGGAGAGGTACCCACTAATGCGTTTGTACTCTGCGTCACTATCAATCAGGAAATTGAAAGTCCTTTATAGACTAACCGCGCTGGTGATGATTCTGGCTTCCGTGCTTATCCTTCACGGCCGGGTTACCGCACCTGTGGGTGCGGCTATTCCTAATGTTGATCAGAAAGGACGTGCTTTGGGCGACCTTACCAGCGGCGACCGGGGAATTGATAGAATGATACTTCACGCGGGAGCCAAGTACGGGGTCGATCCGAAGCTGATTTATTACGTGATGCGCCAGGAATCCCAGTTCAAGCCCAAGGCTCGGTCAGGTAAGGACGCGCAAGGATTGATGCAGATCATCGCCGCCACCGCCGAGCGATTCAAGGTCCAGAATCGTTACGACCCCGCGCAGAATATTGAAGGTGGTGTGCGGTACTTGAGATGGCTGCTCAAGAGATTCGACGGCAACGTTGATCTCGCTCTTGCCGGGTACAACGCCGGAGAGGGATCCGTCGAAAAGTGTGGCAACAAAGTTCCAGACTACAAAGAGACGAAAAACTACGTTCAAAAAATCACCAGTGCCTATGGCAAGACCTACCATCCAGTGCGAGAACCCGAACAGGCGCCAGTCGAGATGGGCATGATATCTACGGCCACGGAATAAGTACCCGGCGCGGATCCAGCGCTCATTCGAGAGCAACAACACAGCCTATACTGCGTCTACAAAATGGCTCGCGAGGCAGAGCGCGCTTTCGAACGCTCGAATTTGATCGGCCCGACCTCTTTATCCGATTTTCTTTGGCTTTATCCAGGGAGTGGAAGACTAAGAAGGACAAAAAAATGAGGACGAGAACTGCACATCCAGCTTCTCGTCCTCTACCATTCCGCTCACTTCAGGAATTGAGGAGGCACCTCAATTACTGCTTTCAGTTATTCATTTTTAACATATCCTCCTAACCCGGCGCAAGGCCCACTTTGGTCAGACGGGATAAGACCGGAATCGATCACTATTCTCCACTAAAACAATGCCGGCAGCACAATTCTAGATTAATCTCTCTCTGTATGTTATAAGATGATCGATCTAACGTGCGGGACCTTTAAGTATCGCCCGGACGCGACGTCAGCTGATTCGACTCGGATAAAGAGCTGCAGTTTTGATGCGCAAAGTCAAAGTCAACTCCGATCTAGTCACACGGCCCGTGGACGATTCGCCAGAGGTCGACTGGAGCGACCTTAGCGCTGGCTGCGACCCCTCCGGTTTCGACAATGACCCTGTTGACAGATCCGAGCGCATGCATCTGGACGACCTTCTACCGTTTCTCGAGGAACGTATAGCTTTCAAAATGCCGAGCGACCTTAGGCACCTGGATGGCGTGTTGGACTATCTGAACGAACGAATGCTAAGACTGGGAATTGTCACCCCAGGCGACTCGGAAGTGCTCATCGCTTTAGACGAAGCTATCGTGAATGCCATCAAGCACGGCAATAAGTGCGATTCACGCAAGGCCGTTCATATAGTCGCCGAGTTCAGTATGGAAGGTGTGCGATTTACAGTCGCCGACGAAGGCTCAGGATTCGAGTTAGAAAAGGTGCCTGACCCGACTGAACCCTGCCGGCTGCTTGAACCCAGCGGGCGCGGGCTTCTCCTCATCAACCACATAATGGATGAAGTCTGCTTCAATCAAAGCGGCAACCGGCTGGAGATGTTTAAACGCGCGAGCAACAGCCCCAAATCTCAAAGCCACTCGTCCAACGGCCACAACACACCCGAGTGAAAGCAGAAGCGAAGATTAGAGTTCTCGGATTCAGACCGACTTTCCGGGAAGCACCTCAAAATTGAACTCTCAACCCACTCAGGACTTCAGGCCCAATGGTTCGGTGGCAGCACGGGCGAGCGCTGCTTTTCATTGCTGCGGGGGCTGGTCGCGCTCGATCGATGTATCTCCCAATTGCGGACGGAGTAAGTTCAGAAGCGTCGAAGCTCGAACCTGATCCGAGAAATCTTCGCTCATCACGCGTCGAGCGCATTGTTCATCGTAGCCGTGATTTATGAGCGTCGAGCGCAACCGTTGCTGGTCCTCCCGCGAGCGCTTGTTCAGGGAATCTATGATTGACACGTCAAACAGTGCCCGATCCTCAGCAGTCATCTCTTTGAACAAGGACTCGTCAGGATCTTCTCCCGAGCATAGACGCTCGATTTCGCGTAGCACCCACTTGGGATCACGGCGCGAGGCCGTTTCATCTCGGCCCTGACTAGCCACTCTCGAACGAATCCCGCGCTTCAATTTCCCGAGGAAGACTAAGAGCACGAACGCCGACGGTTTGACCAGGGCCAGCGCCCTGATAAAGAAACCGCCCGTTCGTTTCAAGTCGAAGCAATGCATTCACCGCCCGTTCCTAACCGCTAGAGCCCCATGTTGATCGCGAGTGAGGTGTTCGGGCAAGACACGTTCCTTGAGCAAGGACGCCTCGCTACTAACTGAAATGGAGAATGAAACGTCGCTATAGGGCAAATCTCAGGCGAGGTCTCGGTGCAGGTCTGATCGGGCGCGGAATCGTTTCTGTTACTGAACGCCTCAGCAAAGGCAGTTGTGTACCATTAAGGCCAGAAGCTAGAAGGCAGAAAGAGCAGCAAGTTGTGCAAGGCAGACTGCCTTCTGCTTTCTGCCTTCTGCCTTCTTTACGGACGGGCCTTATACTTCTCGTAGAGTTCCGTGTGTCTACTGGTGAGCGGTATATCGCGTCCGTTGATGAATACGTGCTTGATCTGTGTCCTTATCTCAAGCGGGTCACCATCGGTGACTAGTAAGTTCGCGATCTTCCCTTGCTCGATTGAACCGACCAGGTCGGCGACGCCAAATATTTCCGCGGGATAGATCGTCACCGCCTTGAGCGCTTCTTCCTTTGGCAGACCAAACGCCGCGGCCATTCCAGCGTGATAGGGCAGATTCCTCGAATAAGCAGAATCGTTGGTCTGGAATGCAATCTTCACTCCGGCCTTCGACAGTAAGCCAGCATTGCTGAAGGCCGCGTCATACGGATCGTCTTCACTAACAGGCATACGCAGCACCGGGCCGACTATCACCGGAATGTTCTTAGCCTTGAGCTGGTCGGCGACTTTGTACGCTTCAATGCCGCCCGAGATAATCGCTTTGAGCTTCATCTCACCAACAAATGCGATCGCGGCTTTGATGTCGCGCTCGAGGCTGACGTTTATCACTACAGGCATCTGACCCCGCACAACAGGAATCAACGCTTCGAGCTTCAGATCGACGCCCTGCTTGGGTAGGCTTGGGTCCTTCGCGCGAGCGTCCTTCGCGTCACCGTAAGCCGCGGCGTCGCGCAGAATCTTTTTCAGGCTTTCAATCTGCCTATCCTGCTCCCGGCGCAACTCCGTGACTGAGCGTTGCTGTCCGAATCCGCCGAACTCGCCGCGACCTCCACCTCCACCTCCGCCTGGCCAGTTGAGGTGCATCGCAACAGGCGACTTCAGAACCATCTCGCGCGGAGTCCAGCCATCGAGATTCAAGATGGCGCTCTGTCCCGCAATCAACCCGCCGCGCGGCGCAGTTAGCGCAGTCGTGATTCCATTCACGCGAGTCACAGCTATGTGCGAGCTGTCGGTATTAATGGCAACGTCAACGTGAATGTTCGCGTTGTTGTCACCTATCTCGTTAGTGTCGACCGACCCGGCCACAGACCCAATTTCGGTCAAGCCAATCTCCGTGTCCGCATCAATCATTCCGGGATAGACTGACAGCCCCCTCCCCTCAATCACTTTCGCGCCAGACGGAACTGACGCATTCGCGCCAACAGCAGCGATCTTCCCGTTGGTGATCACCACTGTTCCGTTTTCAATCACCGGACCGGTCACGGTTATGATTCTGGCATTGCGAATGGCGTAAATCCCGGTCGGGTCCTGAGCCGACACACTGCTTAAAGTCGAGCTAATCAGCCCGAAAAACCCAATCGCAACAGCGCAGACGGAAGCAGCAAGCACAATAACAATTCTCTTCCTTCTCATTACTAGTCTCCCTTAGCGCTGTGGCTCCTGGTCGTTTGGACGAGGCGATTCATTCGGCCGAGGCTGCGGTTCATCGGGCCTTTCGCCCCGTGGCGGACGAGCTCCGCCCCGCTGATCTCGCTCGCGCTTGATCAGGTCCGCCTTCTCGCGCTTGAGCACCTCGCGCCGCTTGAGGTCTTCACTTCGGTCAAAGTAGACCTCGCCTTCGATCATCGTCATCTCCGGCATGGTATAGACCGAAAAGGGATGCTGACTGAAGATCACCAGGTCAGCGTCCTTGCCGACATCGATCGAGCCTACGCGCTTGTCTATGCCGAGCTGAATCGCCGGATTGAGAGTCACCATCCGCAGCGCTTCTTCTTCGCCAACGCCGCCGTACTTCATCACCTTAGCGGCCTCGAGATAAAGCCTGCGCGCAAGCTCATCTGAGTCGGAGTTCAGGGAGACGATGACTCCACGCGACGCCATCAGGGCCGCGTTGTAGGGAATCGCGTCGTAAGCTTCGAGCTTGTACGCCCACCAGTCGGAGAAGGTCGAGCCGCCAGTCTTATGCGCGGCCATTTCTTTTGCGACCTTGTAGCCCTCGAGCACGTGCTGAAGCGTCTGCACATGGAAACCCATCTCGTCGCTCAGATTCAGCAGCATCAAAATCTCGTCGTCGCGATAGCTGTGTGAGTGGACCATCCGCGTGCCTTGAAGAATCTCGACAAGCGCATCCATGGCAAGGTCGCGCCGCGGCGCAATCGCAGTTTTGTCATTAGATTTCTTCGCGTCGTACTCTTGCCATTCGCGCATGTAGTCCTTAGCTTTCATGAACGCCTCACGGATAGTTTGTTCAACTCCCATGCGAGTCGCAGGATACCGGCGCGCCGTTGTGGTTGGCAGACCCTGACTATTTGACCGCTTTGGGTTCTCACCCAGCGCGAACTTTATGCCCGGCGGCGCATCCGGAACGGGCCACTCATCGACCGGTTTGCCGAGCTTAAACTTAATCACAGCGTTCTGCCCGCCTATCGAGTTCGCAGATCCGTGCAGAACGTTGGCCAGGGTCGTTCCACCCGCAAGCTCGCGATAGATGCTCGGGCTATAAGGATCAATGACATCTCGAACCCGAACCATTGAAGTCACAGAAAGCGAGCCCTCGTTCACGCTCCCGTCAACGCCGGTGTGCGAGTGACAGTCGATGATGCCGGGCGTGACGTACTTGCCGGTAGCATCGATGATCCTCGCATTGGGGTCCCGCGCTTTCAGGTTCGGCCCTATCTCGGCGATCTTGCCGTTACGAATCAAGATCGACCCATTGTTGATCGTCCCGTGCGAAGCGGTCATTATGGTCGCGTTCGTTATCAGTGTTTCGACGTGCGCAGTCGCCGTGACCGCCGGACTGGCTCCAGCAGCCAATTTCGCCTTACTTCCGGTCTGCGCGAACACTGAACCGACCATCGCCAGCGTCAGCAGTGAGGATAGAATTCCATTAGTCTTTCTCATCATTCCCTCCACTTCAATTGCGGAATTCGGAATTCGGATTGCAGATGGCCCGAATCAGAAGCTCGGTTTCTTACAATCTGAAATCCGCATTCAGCAATCCGAAATCAGCGTGGCCTCGTGCCGGTGAAATCGAACGAGCCCATGGCGCCCATCACCATCGTTCCGCGCATGGAATCGCCCTCGATCGTGCCGCTGATTATCGCGTCAACAGGCTGACCGCCCATATCGACTGTCGCCGTCAGCCGGATCTGGTTTCCGTTCACCCGCCCGCTCTTGAGGGGAAAGTTTCCCATCGGCGTGCCTAACGTGCCGGTTATCAGCTCTCCGTCTTTCGTCAGAGTCAATTGAGAGTTTACTTCCCCTTGAGGCGACTGGACGACCAGAGACCAAGTACCAGTTGGATCCACGGCCGGTCCGCTCGGTGGGCCGGGTCGGCCACCGCCCATTCCACCGCCGCGCGCGGGCGAAGCTTCAGGCTTCTTCAACTCGATCTGACCGCCATCGATGAAGACGTGCCGGACCTTGGTGTCCTTCGCGAGGAGATCGCCGCTCGCGACCACCAGGTTAGCAATCTTGCCGACCTCGATCGTGCCGATCTGATCTGCCGCGCCAAAGATTTCAGCAGCATTGATGGTGAGCGCGCGCAGCGCTTCATCTTTCGACAAGCCATTCTCGACAGCCTTCAGCACGTTGGCGATGAAGTCCTGCGGCCGAAGCGAGCCGGAGGTGAAAGCGAACTTCACGCCTGCCTGTGCCAGCTTCGCCGCGCCCTTTGGCGTTTCGGCGCGCTGGCGCAGCACCCGCAGTGTTTCATCTTCGTCGTCGGTTAGATCGGCCGCGCGCTTCGGAAAATCCACCGAAAGAATCACTGGCACGCTTTTGGCCTTGAGCATGGCGGCGACTCGATAGCCGTACATCGCGCCAGCGATGATTGGCTTGAGCTTGAATTCGTCGGCGATCATCAGTGCGCGGCGAATGTCGCCGTCTGAGTTCGCCACGAAGAGCACTGGCAACTCGCCCTTGATCGCAGGCTGAAGCGCCGCGAGCCTCTTGTCGTGCTCAGGCCTGTTGACACCGCGCTTGATCCGGTTGTAGCGCTCAACTTCATCGCGGTAGTGCATTGCGTCGTAAAACGTCTGGCGAATGTAGGCAACCGTGCCCATCAGCGAGCCAGGGTATCCGCCGCCGAAGCCTCCTCCGGCGCCGAACTGCACCGTCAGCGCAATCGGCGAACGAAGCACAAGCTTTGAAGCTTCCTCGCCCGCCAGATTAATCAGCGCGCTCTGTCCGGCGAAGATTCCCTGACGCGGGCTGCTCAGCGCGGTGGTCACCCCAACCGATCGAGGGTCTTCGAACGACGTACCGGGTTTGACTTGATCTGCTGCCGCAAGCGAGGGATCGCCGAGGCGCGCTTCAGGCGAAGGCTGCTGACCGGCCGCCGCAGCGGCAACCGCCGCCTGCCTGCCACCGCCTGCTCCTCCCGGAGCCTGAGCCTGCGCAGGAGGCGCGAGACCGAGGTTGGTGTAGCCGTCGATGAGTCCCGGATACACAGTCATGCCAGCGCCGTCTATCACGCGAGCGTCAGCCGGTATCTTGACGCTCTCACCCACGTCGGTGATCAAGCCCTTGCGAAAAACGACCGTCCCTTTGGCGATCGTCTTGCCCGTACCTGTGACTATCTGCGCGTCTTTGATTGCAAACGCGTCGGGGGCATCGAGCCGAGCAACGGGCGCGTGCGTGAACACCACGAGCACTGCGCCCGCGAGTAACCCAAGCGTCACGCAAACGCGCTTGAGCGTGGCGCCTTGCGCAAAGCACCAGGGCTCCCGCCGAGCACGAAATTTCTCTGCCATTGCGGTGCCCTCCTGCGAGATATGTGGCATTAGATTAAGAAGACTGATTGAACCGCCTGCCGTGTGACCGAGTTCGCCTGTGCGGCGTCCACTGTGGCGCGCATAATCTATAGCAAAGCCCGGCGTGCCGCAAGGCCGCCCGCTCGATGGTGAGGCCAAGCGAGTTGCGATGAAGCCCTGGGTCTGATCATAATCGAGCCCAACAACGGAGGACACAATGTCAGGACTTAAAAGACGAGACGCGATCAAAGGAATGTTTGCCGGAGGCGCAGGACTTGCGCTCGGCGGGCTGAATGCTTCAGACGCGGCATCCGGGATACCGATGACGAGTAGCAGTCAGCAGAATGCCGAGGTGGCGCAGGCTCCGAGGGCCTTTCGAGGCCAGCATCAACCGAAGCCGTTGCCGTTTGATCCGTCGAAGCTGCGAGGCCTCTCCGAAAGGCTCATCCGATCTCATCACGAGAACAACTACACCGGCGCGCTTAAGGCGCTCAACGCAGTCGAACAGCGGCTCGATGCGATGATGAAGGACAAAGACCTCCCGGCGTACGTGTACGGTGACCTCAAGCGCGAAGAGCTGGTCAGGACCGGCTCGGTCATTCTCCACGAATACTACTTCGCCAATCTTGGAGGCGACGGCAAAGCCGGAGGCGTCGTGCTGGACCTGATCAAACAATGGTTCGGCGGCTACGAGCAATGGGAAGCCGAGTTCAGGAGGAGTGCGAACGCGCTTGGTGGAGGGTCGGGGTGGGTGATATTCGCCTACAACTCGCACACAGCCGAAGCGCATAACTACTGGGCATGGGACCATATGCACAACGCGCCGATGAGCCGCCCGCTGCTGGCGCTGGATATGTATGAGCACGCGTATCACATGGACTACGGCGCGGCCGCGGCGAAGTATGTCGATGCATTCTTGCAAAACGTGAAATGGGAAGAGGTGAATCGTCGAGTTGAAGAAGCTCTTCGGAAATGACTGTCTTGCCTGGAGTGCCTTTCGCGCGATGGTCTTTTGTTAGCTGGATCAGATGGCCTCTTGGATCAGAGGTAAAACTACCTGTTGAGCGTGGAAATCGTGGGGCGTAGAATGCGTGCCGGGGTTTCAACTATGACTCTTCCTGTTTTGGTAGAAGACTGTGACGGCCAGTTTGCCGCGTCGCTGGTGGGTGAACCGAAGGTTCGCGTCGTGGGTGCGACACGCTCTCAAGCCATCGACGCGCTGAAAGCAGAGATTGAGCAGCGCGTCGCCCAAGGTGAGCTCGTCTCACTCGATATCGAGACGATCGGTGTTTCCAACCTGGCCGGCAAATACAAGGCTGACCCAACGCTGCGTGCGATCTGTGACGATGCCTATGAAGCACGTGATGCTGAACGAGACCAATGATCGCGTTTGACACGGATGTGATGACAGAGGTTGCTGCGCGCAACATTCCCATAGTCGCGCACGACAACCTCATGAAGTGGCAGACGACAAAAAATCGGCGCTTCCTTAAATTGCCCGAGGAACTCCAAAAGCGAAGGGCGGACGCGGCAAAGCAATTGAGCGAGACACCTGAAGACCAGAAAGACAAGCGCGCACAACTAGAGCGGCAATTGCGCCGGCTCAATGCGTTGCTTCAGATCAACCTCACCAATCCATCGGTGACATTCAGTTCAGGCACTATGCATCTGTATCTGGGCACTCGTGAAGTCGTGCTGTTTAGTTTGCCCGGGCACACAGGAGGCGACGTGTTGGTTTACGTGCCCGGGATGCCGACGTAATGTTCACCGGCGATATGGGTTGGGCGAAGACTCTTCCAAACCTGGTGGATGCTACGGTGAATGACTGGGTGCCATCGCTGGACAAGATCCTCAATAACCACGCCAGTACGAAGTTCATCCCCGGCCACGGCGAAGTCGCAACCTCAGCCGACATGCACGACTTCAGAGACTATCTCGACGATCTGCGGAACCGGGTCAAGAAGGCAATCGCCGACGGCTTGCCTATTGAAGAAGCGAAGGTACAGTTGAAGCTTCCGGATAAATATAGCAGCTTCGCGTTTCAGAATTTTGCGCAGCCGAACGTTGAAGATATCTACAAAGAGTTGAAAGGGACCAAGCAGACGAAATAGCGGCCGAGTCAGGCTAATTTGACCACTATTGCCTCGTGGCCTTCGCGCCCTTCGTGGATAATCTCTAGTTCATGAGTACCGAAGATCCGCACTCGAGCGATAAAGCGGGACCACCTGTGGGCCGACTCCGCGATGCGCTTGGGCTTGAAAGAAACGTCGTCGTGATGTCGCTCGCTGTCTTCCTGCTTGGCGCGGGTGAAGAGCTCTGGAAAAGTTTCCTGCCGAAATACCTCGAAGTGCTTGGCGCAAGCGCCGCCGTCATTGGACTGTTCGGAACGGCGCGCGACTTTCTCGACGCGATCTATCAGTATCCAGGCGGCGCCATTTCTGATCGCATCGGCAGTCGCCGGGCGCTGGTTCTGTTCGCTGGTCTCGCCGCTGCCGGTTACTTGATCTACGCCTTCAGTCCAAGCTGGCCATTTGTTTTTGTCGGATTGGTGTTTTCGATGGCGTGGGCGAGCATGGCTTCGCCGGCAATGTTCGCAATGATCGCTGAGCACTTGCCACGCGAGCGCCGAGCGATGGGCTTCACCGTTCAAGCGATCCTCAAGCGCGTACCAGTCATGCTTTCGCCCGCGATCGGCGGACTCTTGATCGCAAGCCTCGGGTTGGTGCGAGGCATCCGGGCCTCGCTGTTAATCACAACCGCGCTCGCCTTGACAGCCATCCTGGCGCAGCGGCGGCTCTACAACGTGCGAGTTGCGGCCGCTGAAGTGACCTCGATCAATCTTCTCGCGCAATTCCGCGCTTTGCATCGGACGCTAAAGCGATTGCTTGTATCGGACATCTTCATACGAACTTGTGAAGGAATGGTCAACGTGTTCGTCGTGCTTTACGCGACAAACGTGATCGGCGTGACTCCGGTGCAGTTCGGGGTGCTTGTCGGAATCCAGATGGCAACGTCAATCGCGTCCTACTTTCCCGCGGCCAGGCTGGCGGACCGTTATGGGCGTAAGCCATTCGTGGTCGCGACGTTTATCTGCTTTTCGATCTTTCCGCTGGCGGTAGCTCTCTCGAATAGCTTCGGGGCGCTAGTCGTCGCCTTCGTGATCGGAGGGCTGAGAGAGCTTGGCGAACCTGCGCGCAAAGCCATGATTGTCGATCTTGCCGATCCTACTCGCCGCGGGCGCACGGTCGGGCTCTATTACCTGACGCGAAGCCTCTCGATCACACCGGCTTCCGTGATAGGCGGCCTTTTATGGAAGATCAACCCGACGATTCCGTTCTTCGTCGCGTGTGCGATTGGACTCGCCGGAACACTCATATTCGTACTCACCGTTGAGCGGCGTCACGCCTCTTGAAGCCCAAATGCAATGGCAAGATGCTTCAGAAACTGCATAATACTCGCGAACTCTTCTTGAGCCTTAGGAGTTACCAATGGCAACCGCCACTCATCCCCCGAGCCCTGATCGAAGACCCTTCGTCGGCCACCTGACGATGTTTCGACGCGACCCGCTGACATTCCTGCTGGATTCGGCGCGAGACTACGGCGACATCGTTTATTTGAAGTTCGGTCCTCAAGACGTCTACCTGCTCAATCATCCCGACTACATAAAAGACGTGCTGGTCACCAACAATCGCAACTTCGTCAAGAGCCGCGGTCTGGAGATGGCTAAGAAGTTCCTCGGCGAATCATTACTGACCAGCGAGGGCGAGTTTCATCGCCGCCAGCGCAGGCTCGCGCAACCGGCATTTCATCGCCAGCGCATCAACGCCTATGCCGCGGTAATGACCGATTACGCGGTGCAAACGCGGCAGCGCTGGCGGGAGGGCGAGACGCTGGACATCTCGCAGGAGATGATGCGCCTGACCCTGGCGATCGTGGGCAAGACCCTGTTTGACGCCGACGTCGAAGCTGAAGCTTCGGAGATCGGCGCCGCGCTCACCAACATCATGCAGTTGTTCGAAAGAGTATCGAATCCATTTGCCGGGCTATTGGATAAGCTTCCGCTCCCGAGTAATATTCGCTGGCTGAAAGCAAAACGGCGGCTCGACTCGACCATCTATCGAATCATCAACGAGCGTCGCGCGACCGGCGAAGATCGCGGCGATTTGCTCTCGATGCTTCTGCTGGCCCAGGACGACGAAGGTGACGGTGGCAGCATGACCGACGTGCAACTTCGCGATGAAGCGATGACACTCTTTGTAGCCGGGCACGAAACGACCGCCAACGCGCTCACCTGGACCTGGTACCTGCTCTCGCAGAATCCTGAGTTTGCAGCAAGGCTGCACGAAGAAATAGACACAGTGTTGGCGGGCAAGCTTCCCACCGCGGATGACGTTGCACGGTTGCGTTACACAGAGATGGTCTTTGCGGAATCAATGAGACTCTATCCGCCCGCGTGGACCTTGGGTCGCCGCGTGCTGAGCGATTATCAAGTCGGCCAGTACACCGTGCCCGCCGGGTCAATTGTTTTGATGAGCCCGTGGGTGATGCATCACGATCCCCGGTTCTATCCCGAGCCTTTCACGTTCGACCCTGACCGTTGGACTGCAGAAGCGCGGGAAGCGCGGCCGAAATTCGCTTACTTCCCCTTTGGCGGCGGACCTCGCGTGTGCATAGGCGAGCAGTTCGCGTGGATGGAAGGCGCGCTGCTGATCGCGACCATCGCTCAGCAATGGAAGATGCGGCTGGCTCCAGATCAACGCGTGGAGCCGAAGGCAATGATCACGCTGCGTCCGAAGTACGGTATGCGAATGGTGACTGAACCCAGAAACGATGCATTTACTGCGAAGTATCACGACCATGAGACGGCCGGCGTATCTGCTTGATCGGCAGCGAGCCGTTTCGACCAGCAATCCAGTAACCAGACTGAGCAGCAGTCAGTCACCAATGAGGGCGCTGAATGACTCGATACCTGAAGGCGCTCCTTCTCGTCTTCGTCGCGGTATGGGTTTGGGCCGCGATAAATCCATCCTATCGTCATGACTGGTTGCTTGAGAACTATCTCGTGTTCATATTCGTTCCGATACTCGTCCTGACAGGCAGGTACTTCAAACTGTCGAAGGTATCGTACACGCTGATCACGCTGTTCATGATCCTGCACGTCATTGGCTCACACTATACCTACGCGGAGGTTCCGTTTGGCGACGTGCTGCAGAACTGGCTCGGCGCGAGCCGCAATATGTACGACAGGCTTGTCCACTTTTCGTTTTGGTTCTTGCTGGCGTATCCGATTCGCGAAGTCTTTCTCCGCGTCACACGTGTGAAAGGCTTCTGGGGCTATTACCTGCCTTTCGACGTGACGCTGGCGTTTTCCGCGGTCTACGAAATAATCGAGTGGATCGCCGCGTCAAACGTGGATCCGGCGGCTGGCCTTGCATTCCTCGGATCGCAAGGCGACGTGTGGGACGCGCAAAAGGATATGACCATGGCGGGGATCGGAGCGCTGCTGGCGATGATCATCATCGCGCTGATCAACCTGAGGTATCAGCCTGGGTTCTGGCAAGAGATGAAGGCTAGCTTCAAGATCAACGCGGGTGACGCCCCGCTGGGCGAGCGAAGATTGAGAGAGATGCGCAGCGGGAAGGAATAGACCGAATGATCCCCAGCACGCTCCCGTTTGGTTTGCCGCTGCGCCGACTACGGGGAGTTAGATTCTGCCACCGATACGATTGTGTACCCCTCCTTTCCCACTGCTATGAACTTACCTTGAGGCAAGCCGCGCAGTTGTCTTGGGTATTGACCTACTCGCTGCGGCGCACCCGCTCCGATCTTCCAGGCATAAACCCCACCCTTGTCTTTGTACGGACTGTGGAAAAAGACAACGTTCCATTTCCAGTGATCGCGCCTGAGCCTGTCACTTCTACAGGCGTTTCACACACGCGCTGCATTCTCGCGTGAAGATCGAGTGATACCAGAGGGAATTCTGTGTAGGGATAGAAGAGCACGCAGTTTCGCACGTTCCAGCAGGCGGCATAACAGTCCGCCACATCAACAGCCTTTTCACCGAACAAATCTTTATACCCAAAGAGAAACTCACCTGCCGAGTTGAAGACCGCAACGCCATTTCCTTCGATGCCGGAGCTCGTTAACGCGCTTTCGTCAAAGTAAGTGACAACAATAAACTCGCTGGACACGAGCACATCTTGAACAGCATCGCCGGCATAGAAATGAGCCTTGATCTCTCCCGAAGAGGTCACTACCCAGGCATTCTTCTCCTGCCGCCTGGTTCGGGCGTCGACAACAACGGCGGTGTCGCCATCGATCGCTCTGACACGAGGGAACAGACACGGTTGCGAGAGCGGGATTATTCTCCCGCTGAAGGACAAGCTCTGATGATCGCCCTCCTGCTCAGTGACTCCAATCCACGCTCCCGAGGGCGCCAGGTCCAAGTCATACAAGGGCCGAGGTAAGCTCTCGATTCTTCGACTCGTTTCGCTCAGCATAGAGAAACTACCTGGCCGGCAAGATGAGTTGCTCTCCCAACGATTGCAACTCCGAGAGGTACTGTTCAGGGTCGGGAGCAGGCTCGATCCACGATACCGCTTCCCAATCCTCAAGGGTCGCGCTGCAAAGCCTTCGCGCCAGGTCAAGAGGGTAGATGCCGGAAGACTTGCTCTGCGCGCCGAGTATCGCTTCGTTGATCGACAGGCCCAGAGACGTGCAGAGTCCCCACACGTCGGCAAGATCGCGGGACTCTTCCCGCCCGATCAGAGCAGTGAGTTTGTTTGCCAGAATGTTTTCGGCGCTGTCAAGTCGTTCGAGGACCGGGTGATCGCGCACGTCGCCGACTCGTGAGCCTACGTCGTTGACCATTTCGACTTTGAGCGTGACTTCTCCGCGCGTCAGCACCGCGCGCACGAAGTACTCCTCTCTCAATATCACCTCTGTCTTCCAGTCACCGAGCCGCCAGAACGTATCGACAACGCGGTTGGACCACTCGCCGAAATGAGCATCGAAGTTAACAAACAGGTCCAGATCGTCGGAGAAGCGGTGCTTCAGGTAGCCGCGCGAGAGTGCTGTCCTGCCTGTCAGGTAGAAGCCAGTCTTCGCTTCTTTGACCAGACGAAGAACGTCATCTTGAAAGGGGTATAGAACGCTGAAGTAGAAGGAGCTATCGGCCATCGCTCAGCAGCTCCGGATGGTGCTTTGGCAGCCAGTCGACCAGAAAATCGATCGCGCGACGTTGTTGCTCGGACCGAATGCGCGACCGCCAACGCGACCATTCGTTGACAAGCGTGCGGAACCCAATGAGCCGAACCATCTCCTGGTATGGAGCCCACTCTATTACGCGCACTGCCGCCCACTCTCGATCGAGACGGCCGCGCGTACGCCGGCCCGCCAGGATGTCATCGAACTCATCCTGGGCGAGATCGTAGTCCCAGACATATTTGGCTCTAGTCTTCAGGTTGAATTCACCTCGCGGTCACATTATACCCCAGGGCGAGCCGAACGGAGGTAATATCAACCTCGCGGTTGACTGAGAAACGAAGCGCTACGTTCCCACCGAGGTCGCGTCCCGAACCGCGCTCATGCGAACAACCCATTCACATAAGCATCCGGCGAGAACTCGATCAGATCGTTCATCTGCTCGCCAACGCCAACATAGCGAATGGGAATCCCAAGCTCCTTTGCTATTGCGATCACGATCCCGCCCTTCGCAGTCCCATCGAGCTTGGTCAACACCAGACCCGTCACTGGAACTGCTTTTGTGAACTGGCGAGCTTGCTCCAAGCCGTTCTGCCCAGTGACCGCGTCCATTATCAGCAACACTTCGTGAGGCGCGCCCTCGACTTCGCGGCCCGCGATGCGGCGCATCTTTTCAAGCTCCAGCATTAGCTTTGTCTTCGTGTGCAGCCGCCCTGCCGTGTCGATGATCAGCACATCAACATTGCGTGCTTTAGCCGCGTGAATCGAATCGAATAGCACCGCTGAAGGATCGGTTCCCGGCTTCTGCTGAATGAGCGGCACGCCTGAGCGCTCGGCCCAGATCGCGAGCTGGTCGTTGGCCGCGGCACGGAACGTGTCCGCCGCGCAGATCAGCACTTCGTTTCCTTCGCTCTTGATGCGATGCGCGAGCTTGCCGATCGTCGTCGTCTTACCAACCCCATTCACTCCCACGACCATTATGATGTAGGGCCGAATCTCGAGCGGCACTTCGGTCTCAGACGCGACGGTCCCGTGCGGGCGATTGCGCTCGGCAGTATCGAGGATCTCTCTAAGCTCTGATTTGATCAGCCGCTTCAGCTCATCGGCGTCGCTAAGCTGTTTGCGGTTGACTTGCTGGCGGGCCTTTTCAATTATCCCGAGCGAAGTCTGCGCGCCAATGTCGGCGCCGATCAGCACTTCTTCCAGCTCATCCAGCACATTCGCGTCGATCTCGCGCCGCCCGCCGATCACCGAATCGATTCGATCGGCGAGGTTCTCGCGTGTCGACGCAACTGCGTCTTTGAACTTCTCGATAAACTCGGGCTCAGGACCTTCGTCTCGCCGGGCGGCAATTGCTTCTTCCTCGGGAGTGGCTGCCCGGTTCAGCCCCAGAGATATGAATTCGGGTTCTTTCTTTCGCTTCCAAAAGGCCATAATTTCTATTATGAGAATCGCGGGATAATCAAAGTCGCGGTAGCTTCGTGGGTAATCGGATAAAACGCTAGAGGGTACCGCGCGGCCGTGTGACTCGCTAACTTTGAACCTGTCTTAAAACAGGTGGGTGACCCAGGCTCCGGCATTTGACATCCCCGATCGATGCGGGGCATCGCGCCTGCCAGTGCTGTCAATGGCCCCCGTTGCGTTAGCATTGGTAAAAAATTAGCAAATCATCACTAACTTTGCAGTAACCCTCAGCCTGCATTGATGTTACTCGACCGTTTTGTTTAGGGTCAAGATAAACTTGCTTAGATAAACTTGCTTACAGCGGTTATCATTCAGCCATTCTGCCTTCGACCAGCCGCTTCAACAGCAGGTCTTCAAAAGAAACATCGGCAGTAACCATCGTGTAGCCGATGCCCGTTGCCCGGCAAAATGATTCAAGCGAAGTTGTGTAGGAGGAAAGCGTAGATCGATACGTAGCCAGCAAGCGGTCATTGACGGTGATCTCTCGGCCCTGGCCGCTCTCTGAATCCACAAGCATGAGGTCGCCCTTCATTTGCGGCTGCAGCTCCTCCGGCGCGAGCACCTGAATCAGGTTCAGGTCGAAGCCTCGTTGCGCTAGCAACTTCATCTCGATTCGAAAATCGCCGGGATCCAGAAAATCAGAAATCACAAACACGACGCCCGGGCGAAGGTTCGATCGCTGATAGCTTCTGAGCACGGCGCTCAAATTGGTAACCGCTTCCGAGCTACTCACGACCTCGGTGCTAGCTTCGTGTGCGGCCTGTCTTCCGTTTTCTGCCGACTCGGCGGCACTCAGTTTTACCTCTGGTCCGAGCGATAGCCCTTCGAGAAACGACAGCACCGAGTGAAGGTGGCCGCGGCCCCGCAACGCTCGGATGCGCGCTCTCAGCGTGGAATCAAAAGTAGCTAAGCCGACACGATCAAGGCTGCTGACTGCCAGGAACGCCAGCGCGGCCGCGGCTCGACGGGCGAAATCGAACTTGGTCAGCGGATGACCGAAGAGCATCGAGCGGCTCTGATCGATGAGTATATCGATCCTCACGTCCTCTTCTTCGACGAACTGGCGAAGCATCAGCCGCTCGAGTCGCGCGAAGATGCTCCAGTCGACGTGGCGGAAATCATCGCCGGCCTCGTACTTTCTGAAGTCTCTGAACTCGATGGACGCGCCTCGACGAGTAGACCGGCGTTCGCCGCGCAAGGTTCCGGGAAACGCGCGCCGCGCTTGTATTCTGAGGCGTTCGAGCTTTCTCAGAAAGGCTGGATCTAAAAGGCTTTCTGTCATGCGGTAGCGGATGTGCGTGGTGCGGCTTCCCTTGGGACCCCTTTAGAATTGCAAACCGCTTGATCGCAAATTTCAAATTTCAAATTTCAAATGATTTGCAATCTGAGATTTGCGATCTGCAATCTGAAATCTGCAATCTGCAATCTGCAATCTGCAATCTGCAATCTGCAGAGCCTCTTGCAAAACCCATTCAACCTGATGGTTTTTGTAAAAGGCAAAAG
>JBBPIH010000006.1:0-175765 GCA_038040455.1 Acidobacteriota bacterium | reverse complement strand
ACGCGGCGTTCCTCGGTCCTGATCCAAGGTCATGCGCAGACTGGACAGTCTACGCTACCTTCGGTGTTTTCCGGCATCCTTGTCCGTGGTGTCTACGATGAGCCGACGAAAAATGGATTCACGGGCCTGATAGAGATTAGGGTTCAGGGTTCCGAGTTCTGAGTTCAGGGTTCAGAGTTCAAGGGCAGAAGCGCATGGAGTTCAGGCTTTAGCCTGGTTGTGCGTCGCCGGAGGAAGGTACTACCAGGCTAAAGCCTGAACTCCATGCGCTTCAACCCTGAACCCTGAACCCTGAACCCTGAACCCTGAACTCTGAACCTGAACCGCGATGCTATCTTAGAAGTGCGACCCCTTCGCCGGTGCTGAACATTCCCGCTACGCACCCGGTCATCAACGTGGCAAGGGTCGCCGCTAACAACGCTCGCCATCCCAGACTCGCAAGGTCGTCGCGCCGTGAAGGCACGAGCGCCGCCGTGCCCCCAACAAAGATGGCAACCGAAGCCACATGCGCAAAGCCGCACAACGCGTAACTCAAGATCACCACCGTTCGGGGGTCTTTCACCTGTCCGCTCGAGATTAGCTGCGCAAGTTCTCCATAAGAGAACACCTCGGTCAAGATCACCCGTTCGCCCAATAACCGCGCGGCTACAGGAACGTCTTCGGGTCGCAATCCTAACAGAAAAGAGACCGGGTAAAAGATCCAGCTCAGGATTCTCACCAACGAAAGCGGCTCCCCCATCCCGACCCACGAGCTGCCCAGGCCGAGCACCTTGTCGCCTAACGCAACGAGCCCGAGTATCGCAATCAGCACCGCTGAGATTCCGGCGGCGAGCTTCAATCCATCCATTGCTCCCTGGATGATCGCGCTCATCAGATTGCGTGACCGCGTCGACTCATCTTCCGGAGGAACGCCCAACAACGTTACCGGCGTTTCCGTTTCCGGAACCAATAGCTTGGCGATCACTACGGAGGCAGGAATCGCGAGGATGGAAGCCGACAGGAGATGTCCGGCGATCTCCGGAAACACGCCGCTCAGGAAGGCTACATAGATCCCCAATGTGCTGGATGCTACGGTCGCCATCCCGGTACTCAGCACAACCAACAACTCCGAGCGCGTCATCTTTTCCAGATAAGGCCGGATTACCAGCGATGATTCAACGCCCACAAAAATGTTGGCGGCGCCGCAGAGCGACTCGGCACCGCTGATCCCCATAGTTCTGTGAAAGAGCCTGGCGAAGACTCGCACCAGGACCTGTAGCACGCGAAGGTGATACAGGGCAGCGGTGAAAGCGGCGAAGAAAATGGCTACGGGGAGGACCTGAAAAATCAGAATGAAGCCTACCGATCCCGGCTCACCCGGGCTTGCGGCGAGGGGCCCAAACAAAAACGATGTGCCGGTTTTGGACGCGTTGAGCAAACCCAGCACGCCATCGTTCAGCCATAGAAAGACTCGGTGAGTACCCGGAAGGCGAAAAATCAGCAAACCAATCACTAACTGCAGCGCGATTCCCCACGTGATTGTCTTCCAGGACACCTTTCGCCGGTTAGTGGAAAGCAACCATGCGATTCCCGCGAAGACTAAGAAGCCTAAGGCCGATACAAAGTGATAGATCATCCTTGCTCGCCTTTCGTTTGACGATTCAAATCCGGCACTCTGATCTGATCTTCAGACAAAGGATATGTGGTCGGGTTCGTGAGAAAAGAAGGCGTCACTTTGAGGCAGCAACAGTACTCGCAACGGTTTCTCGCGCGCTTCGCCACTAGCCGTCTGAGCGCAGCTGGGATATGCGCCGGACTCACCGCCGACCCTCGGCGTAGAGGTGAGCCCGAGCTTTAACAAGCTGCATCAGATGCTCTAGCTCACCGAAGCGCTCGAGTTCTGCTGCCTCTTCTTCGTTTAGCTCTCCGGCTTTGTTGCGTTCCAAGAGGTAGCGAACACGTTGCTGGGTCTGCTTGGAAGGCCGTAAGGCCAGTATCTTGGCTGATGATGTTTCGCTAGCGAACAGATCAACGATCTCGTCGTAGGCTTTCCGAGCAACGTCCATAGTCGTTCCTGGATACGCAGCTTAGGTTAAATCTCTTTTGAGAGCAACTCCCAACGGTTGATGGTGACGCGACACTGCACTGTTTTGTTCTGCGAATAGCGTGTGATAATCTCCAGAATTGAAACCTAAGACACGCGACTCATGGAGGCGATATGAGCAAAGAATACGTCGAGCAAGTTGGTGAAGCATACAGAGTCGCGGGCACGCGGGTGTCGCTTGATTCAATCGTCTACTGCTTTTGGAATGGTGACTCGCCCGAAAGCTTCGCCCAGTCATTTCCGGTGCTCACTCTCGATCAGGTGTTTGGAGCTATCGCGTATTATCTGGACCATCAAGACGAGATCGACGAATACATCAAACAAGGCGAAGCCGACTACGACGCTAAGCGAGAGGCAGCTCGAAAGGCTGACCCGATGTTTTATCAGAAGATGGCCGAGCGCCGCCGACTGATGAAGACGAGCGTCTAATGAAGGTCGCTTTCAGGCCGACGCCGACCTCAAGCACGCGATTGTCAGCGCCACCTCGCGTCGCGAACCCATGATTGACTTCCGAAGTGCAAAGTCGGCTGATTTAGCCGGTCTTGACGACACCGAAGTGCTGGCTCTCGCTGCACAAGAAGGACGTGTGTTGGTTTCTCATGACAGCAGAACAATGCCAAGTCACTTCGCTGAATTCATTGCGACGAATACGAGTCCAGGTGTCGTGATCGCTTCACAGCGGCTAGGCATTGCGGAGGTTGTAGAGGAACTGCTTTTGATCTGGTCGGCATCCGACGCGGATGAGTGGGTGAACCGAATCACGCACCTGCCCTTGTAGGACGGTCGCTTCGTAGCGTCATCCGCGCCGAGGTGAGCGAATTGCACAATTGCAGGCCTGACACCCTGCTGGTGCCGGCGGTTGTAAAGGGAACTGCTTTTGGTCTGCTCGGCATCCGAAGCGGACGAATGGCTGAACCGAATCACGCACCTGCCCTTGTAGAAAAGTCGCTCCGAAAGCGCAATCCGCTCTCCCTTTAACTGCGTTGTCGACTCAAGTTGATCTAATAGTATGCTTGCAATCTGGGACTTGGAGGGTTCCACAAGAATGTTCTGTTCATATGTCTACCAGCCTCCGAAGGTTTCTTCCGATGTAGTCTCGATGTACGCCAGGAAAGGAACGGTTACTCCTGCATGTTTAGCCGCCTCCCAGACTTCACGCTCCTTCGCGCCGCACGCAACCAGTTGCCCTTCGTTCAGAGCCACAAAATGCCCGCGATATGATTCACGGTTCTGTCGGATCCATTCCATCTCGCGCGAAAAATCACGAGGTTCGCTTTGCTTTCCATTCTCCGCCGCGCCTTCGGTGTGAGCGGCAAGGAAATCCGCAAGAGCTTTGCGGTCTTCGTCAGTGAGGAGCAAGACCTGCTGCTTGATTTCATTGAGTGTCGGTGCTGACATATGGACCTCTCCGTCACGGGCAATTCTACCGCATTAGCTTCGTAATTGAACTCCTTTTTACTTGGTCGCGGCGTGAGCTTGATACTCCTGAAGACTGCGGACCTCGAGGTCTTCCTCGCGCAGCGCGCGGATCGCAGCAACCGTTGCGACTGCGCCGGTCATTGTCGTCACGCAAGGCACCGAGTACTGAATAGCCGCGCGGCGGATCGAGCGCTCATCGTAAAACGAAGTCCGGCCAAGCGGTGTGTTGATGATCAAATCGATCTGCCGGCTCTTAACGAGGTCGGCAACGTTCGGGCGGCCTTCGTTTACTTTGTAGACGAACTCACAAGGTAAGCCCGCGCCCTCGATTCGCTTTTGCGTCCCTCGCGTGGCAACCATCTTGAAACCCATCCCGTGAAGCTCTCGCGCAAGCTCCACGACGCCTCGCTTGTCCTGGTCGTTCACGCTGATAAAGACAGTCCCTTCGCGAGGTAGTTTCGTTCCGGCACCCATCTGCGCTTTCAGGTACGCGCTGCCGAAGCCTTCGGCCACTCCCATCACTTCGCCCGTCGAGCGCATTTCCGGTCCGAGTATGGGATCCACGCCCGGGAACTTCACGAACGGAAACACCGGCGATTTGATGTAGAAGCGATCCACCGCCAGCTCATCCGGAAGATTGAATTCGGAGAGTCTCCTTCCGATCATCAACCGAGCCGCGACTTTCGCTAGCGGGACGCCAGTAGCCTTCGAGACAAACGGCACAGTCCGAGAGGCTCGCGGGTTCACTTCCAGCACGTAGACCGTGTCGCGCCATATCGCGAATTGAATATTCATCAAGCCAATCACGTTCAGCGCCCTTGCAAGCTCCCGCGTATAGCGACGCATCGAGTCCAGGTGGTCGGCTTTGATTCCCCAGGGCGGAAGCACACACGATGAGTCGCCCGAATGTATGCCCGCTTCTTCGATGTGCTGCTGAATGCCCGCGATGACCACTCGTTCACCGTCGGCCAGAGCGTCGACGTCAATCTCGGCCGCGTCTTCGAGGAACGAATCGATCAACACCGGATGTTCGGGCGAAGCTTCAACGGCGAAGGTCATATAGTTGTCGAGGCTCGCTTCGTCATAGACGATCTGCATCGCGCGGCCGCCGAGCACGTAACTGGGCCGAACCAGCACCGGGTAACCGATCTCAGATGCAGCGTCGCGGGCTTCTTCGCTCGACGTAGCTGTTCCGTTCGGCGGCTGCGGAATCCCCAGATCAACAAGCAGCTTGCCGAATCGCTTGCGGTCTTCTGCGAGGTCTATCGATTCGGGTGACGTGCCGATAATCGGGACGCCAGCCTCCAAGAGCCTCATCGCCAAATTCAGCGGAGTCTGTCCGCCAAACTGAACGATGACTCCATGGGGCCGCTCACGCTCGACTATTTCCATCACGTCTTCAAAAGTGATCGGTTCGAAGTACAAGCGATCGGACGTATCGTAATCGGTCGAGACGGTCTCCGGGTTGCAGTTGACCATGATCGACTCGTAGCCTTCTTCTTTGAGAGCGAACGCCGCGTGGCAGCAGCAATAATCGAACTCGATGCCCTGCCCGATGCGGTTCGGGCCCGAGCCCAGAATCATCACCTTCTTGCCTGAAGTCGTGTCAGCTTCATCTTCGTCTTCGTAGGTCGAGTAGAGATAGGGCGTAAAAGATTCGAATTCCGCGCCGCAGGTGTCGACTCGTTTGAAGACCGGCCGGATGCCCATCTCAATTCGCGCGCGGCGTACCTCATCTTCAGTGGTTCCCAGTACGGTTGCGAGCCGCTGGTCCGAGAACCCCATTCGCTTTGCCTCGCGCAGCTCGCCCGGCGAGATTGTCTCGATCCGCTCGCGTCGAAGCTCGCGTTCGCGCTCGGTGATCTGAGAGAGGTTGTCGAGAAACCACGGATCGATCCTGGTCAGCTCATGAAGCGCTTCGGTCGAGTAGCCGATTGTGAGCGCGTGCATCACGAAGTAGACCCGCTCGGCGGACGGCACCACCAACCTGCGCCTCAGTTCCGTATCGTCAAGATCGGAAGGCACTCGAAATGCGCTGCGCACTTCGAGCGAGCGCATGCCTTTCTGAAAGGCTTCCTTAAACGTTCGGCCGATGGCCATCGCTTCTCCGACGGATTTCATCTGCGTGCCCAGCGTCGGATCGCTTGAAGGAAACTTTTCGAAAGCCCACTTGGGTATCTTGACGACGCAATAGTCGATGGTCGGCTCGAAGCTCGCGGGCGTCTTTCGAGTGATGTCGTTAGGTATCTCGTCAAGGGTGTAACCGACGGCGAGCTTCGCCGCGATCTTTGCAATCGGGAAGCCAGTTGCTTTTGACGCGAGCGCCGATGAGCGCGAGACTCGCGGGTTCATCTCGATAATCATCAAGCGGCCGTCGTTGGGATTGAGCGCGAATTGAATGTTAGATCCGCCGGTTTCGACTCCTACTTTTCGAATAACCCGAATAGCCGCATCGCGCATCACTTGATACTCGCGATCGGTCAGCGTCTGCGCGGGCGCCACGGTGATCGAATCGCCGGTGTGAATTCCCATCGCGTCGAAGTTTTCAATCGAGCAAATGATGACCACGTTGTCGGCGATGTCGCGCATCACTTCAAGCTCGTACTCTTTCCAGCCTATGATGGACTGCTCGATCAAGGTTTCGTGCACCGGCGAGGCGCCGAGCGCTCGAGCAACTATGACTTCGTATTCTTCCGCGTTGAATGCGATACCGCCGCCCGTGCCGCCCAGCGTGAACGAAGGTCGAATGATTGCCGGATAGCCGAGCAGCTTCGCAAGCTCGCGAGCCTCGTCCATCGACTTGACGTAGCCCGAGCGCGGCATTTCCAGCCCTATCTCTTCCATCGCGTGCTTGAACAGCAAGCGGTCCTCGGCGACTTTGATAGCCTCGAGCTTGGCGCCTATCAACTCAACACCGAAGCGCTCAAGCGTGCCGTCTTCGGCGAGGGCGACCGCTATGTTTAACGCCGTTTGTCCTCCGACGGTGGGAAGCAAAGCCTGGGGCCGTTCACGCTCGATCACCGCGCGCACAGCGTCGGGCGTCAGCGGCTCGACGTAAGTGCGATCGGCGATCTCGGGATCGGTCATGATCGTGGCGGGGTTCGAGTTGATGAGCACGATCTCGAAGCCTTCGCTGCGAAGCGCCTTGCAAGCCTGTGTGCCGGAGTAATCGAATTCGCAGGCCTGTCCGATGACGATCGGTCCCGAGCCTACGATCAGTATTTTGTGAATGTCGGTTCGTCTTGGCATCTGATGGCTTCAGGAGGTCTTCTTGATCTCGTAGAAATGCGGTGGTGAAAGCAAAGCGACCGTATGGCGAGGGTAGTCGTAGATGACGCTGAAATTGTTGGTCACGTCGCGGCCTAAGACCGATAGCTCAGCGCTCTCACCTTCGGTGAAGACACCGAACTGGCCGCGCACGGTCACCAAGCGTCCGTCGTCCCGGACGAAACTGATCATGGTTTCCACAGTGATCGAACTGGCAGCTCCACCGACACCGGAGAGCAGAATTGGCTCGAGTTCGGGCTTCTCCAAAGACTGAAGGCGACGAAGGAATCGCGCGCTGAAGACCGTCCGATCTGCGCCTGCATCTAGCAAGAAGGAAACTTCGAGCCGCTGGCCATCAGCTAGCAGAACCGTTCCCTGGACCGTTGGCCTGATTACCTCGTCTTCGCAAGACAGCCATTCACCATTAACACGCATAGATGCGATAACGTTTTTCGAGTGGAATGTAGCGCACGTGCGGCAGCTCGTCTGGGTGCTTCGCGGCGGCAAGCCGTTCGACCTCCTCGGGAGTGTCGGCGACAAATAGTTCCCCCCCCGCGGCTGCGACATATTGACCACGATAGCGTTTGTAGACGTCAAGCTCTTTGACGTGCTCGTTGAACCACAGTACATTGCGCCTCGCGGTTTCGAATTGCCGTGCGAGCTCTGGGGTCAGCGGTTCGTCCTCGATGATCAGTGGCTTACTCATACCGGGATAATACGTAGTTGTTCGCGACCGGGTCAATCTGATTTCCCGACAGTCTTCCGGCTAAGCACGACGGACCTGCGAGACACCGATTGAGTCTGATCTCCACGACTTACTCGGACTGCAACTGCGGCGATGATTTAGGAGGCGGCCCTTCAAGCTGTCGGGTTGTACCGTCGGTGACGCTGCCGGGATCGATGGGATCAGTCGAGTAGCGCTCAACTAGAGCGGGAATTGACGTAATCCGCGAGGTGTCGACTTTATCCCTTGAAGCGGCAGGTAATGAGTGCGTTGCTACGGCAATGTTGAGCGCCTTCAATTCGCTGGTCGAGTCTATCCAGTGCCCGATTCCCCAGATGCCGACGATTGCCCCGTAGATTGTTAGGCCGAGTCCGATCAGCGCAATGATTATAAGGTGTTCAGGGAAGCCCGTCAGGAACATAGCCATCAGAAGACTCAGACCGACCGGAAGCGTCAAGCCGCCAATCAAGGTTGCCCGGCGGCTCGAGTAGTAATCCTTGAGCACCTTCACCATGCGCTCGTCGATCGGAGGCTGAGCCGATGACTCTCCGCTCAAGGCTTCAGATACGACGGCCAGGTTCGTCCCGCATCGCGTGCAGAACCTTATGTTAGCCAGATTGTTTGAGCTGCAGGTAGGGCAGTACATATACGCTCACTGGTTTTGGATAGGTGGCCTCGACCCGGGCTCATCAAGCAGATGAGTCGTCTGCTCTGTGACGCTGCCAGGTACTTTTATCGGATCCGTCCTGTATCCGGGTGTGCTTATGCTCGCCTGGCCGGCCGCGAGTCGCAGCTGGTCTGGTGCCGGTGCTAGTCTTCTTCCTTTTGGTGGCGAGAACCCCAGCGCCTTGATCTCGCTGCTTGAGTTATTCCATTTGGTAATTCCCCAGATCAACGTAAAAAGCCCGTAAAGCAAAAGACCAGCCGCAAGCGCAGCCAGAGGAAGCCCTTTTTCGGGAAATCCCACAATGATCACCGCCAGTTTGAATAACGCGATCAACGACGCCGCTCCTCCGATGATCGTCATCCGCCGGCTGCGATAGTAATCCTTGAGCAGCCTCACCATCCGCTCGTCTGTTTCGAGCGTCCCGGTAGGTCTCCCTCGTAGTGCATCGGACACGACCTCGAGGTTTGTGCCGCAGCGAGTGCAGAACTTCACTTCGTCTTGATTGTTCGCGCCGCAGTTTGGACAGTACATCTTTCCTTCCGTCTCACCGACTCAGATCTTTTTCGCGTTCGAGTGGCGCGTAGCCGCGCTCATCCAGTTGCCGTGTAGTCTGTTCGGTGACGCTGCCGGGATAACCAACGGGCGCCGTCGAATAGCCGGAAGGCGGCAACTCAGCTTGCGCCGCGGGCGGAGAGTGCTGCAGATGCGCGCCTTGAAACTGGCCCCGGGAGCCATATCCGAGCGCTTTCATCTCAGTGCTCGAAGCGATCCATTTCCCGAGACCCCCCGCGAGCGCTGCCGCCCCCCAGAAGAACATCCAGCAGATGATGAAGAACGCGCCTTTCGGATTCATACCTGCAGCTGCCATTATCGTCATGATCAAGAGCGCCGCCGGAATCAGCACGGCGCCAGTGATCGTGTCGCGCCGGCCGCGGTAATAATCCCTCATTAACTTCGCAATACGATCGTCGCCGTCCGTTTTCCCTTTAATCTTGCCGGTGAGCGCTTCGGACACCGCGCTGAGGTTAGTCCCGCAACGTGTGCAGAACTTTATTTCAGCCTGGTTGTGAGAGCCGCAGTTAGGGCAGTACATAGGGACGGTCCTTCAAGGACCTGATATTACAGCAGAGGACGGCGGAGGTGCTACTCGTAGGCGAGCGCTTTGACCGGGTCTAAATTTGCCGCTCTAAGGGCGGGATAAAGCGCGCCCAACCCACCCGCCAGCAATCCCAGCGCGAGAGCGTAGAACAACCACAGCGGTTCAAGCTGGACATTGAGTGGGGTCAGCTGCGTGATAAAGTACTTGCTGGCGACCGCCAGGAGCGAGCCTGCCAGCACACCCAACGCGCTTATCAACAGGGCCTCCTTTTCGATGTCGGCCGCGATCCAGATTTTTGAGGCGCCCAGGCTCTTAAGCACGCCGATCTGCCTCGTCCGCTCGGCTACGGTCGTGTACATCGTGAGCAGAATGACCAGCGAGCTGACCATGATCGACAGCGCGATCACGACGCTTAAGAAGGTTTGAAGCGCCGGTATGCCTCGTCCAATCAGTATTGGGAGATCGCGAGTCAGCGTCACGCTGTGGTCCGGGAAGCGCTCTTTAATACGCGTGGCCACCTCTTCTTGCCTTGAGGGATCGGTGAGCTTCACAAGCAACATCGAACAGAGATGCCGGTTCAGAAACTGTTGCATCGTCGTCAGGGGCACCTTTATTCGTGCGAGGGATTCGGGCTCGAATATGCCGACTACGCGAAAGCGGCGATTAAAGATATCCATTTCGTCGCCGACTTTCAGATTCCGCTGCTTCTGCTGAATGCGATCGATGATCGTTTCGTCCGCGGCTTGAAAAGGTCGTCCTTCGACTACGCGCGCGTCGGATACACGGGTGAACGTGTTGTAATCGATTCCGTCAATGACGTGACCGCTGAGATACTGACCGACGGGCACGACGTCGCCTACGCCGTCGATGGATCGGATCTCACCTGCGAGGTGTAGCGGCAGCGAAAGGGTGGGATTTAGACTCAAGCCAAACATCGAGCCCGGCGGACCGAAAATGATCTCCGCAGTGACGGCGGCGTTGCGTCTCCCTTGATCGTGCAGGAAGCCGTGAGCAATCCCTACGGTCAGGACGACCAGAACTACGCCCAGCGCGACGCCCGCCATCGTGGTCACCGTTCGCGTCTTGCGGTATAGAATGTTTGATAAGACGAGATTGTCCATGAATCCCAAGCCTCACTAGCGCAATCACGACGACCTTCCAATTATAGCAAGCGCGACGCCCACGCCGCACTCAATCCGAGCGTTTCGTAGTGTCCTAATCTTATGTTGGTCTTTCTGAGATTCTCTTCAGGCCCGAGATGCGCTTACCGATTTGCACAAGTGGTATCGAGAGACAGACTCTCACCGTGCGTCTGTCGATGCGCCAAATGGCCTACCGTCCGGAATTCTCATTAACACCTCACTTTTAGTGAGGTGGCCACCTCACTGAAGTGAGGTGTTAATGAGATTCTGAGTGTGTCCGACCAAACGTTCGTTATCAGCGGTATTGGTGGTCAAGTCCCAATCAGCACAAGATTAGGACGCTACCGAGCGTTTGAGGAAGATCGCTCTGACACACTTGGGGGCGCACTTGACGTTTAAACAACTCAGCCGGGAAAAGCCTCGGCTGGCAAGCCTGATAGACGGAGCTTATGATAGTCGGTGGCCATCGCTCTTGAGGCCTGCGAGAGAGCAGCGGCAGGCTCAACTCGACAGAACATGCGAAAGAGTCTTCTGAGTTTTCTTGATGACTGCCAAAAGCACGGCGCACAAACCGCGCTTGCCCATCGCCGCGGCTTGAGAGTCTCGCGCTGGTCATACTCTAGTCTTAGAACGACGGCGTTTCAATTCGCGCGCGAGCTTGAAACTCGCAACATATCAAAGGGTGACCGGGTCCTGTTCTGGGCCGAGAACAGTCCTGAGTGGGTGGCTGCTTTCTTTGGTTGCCTGCTGCGAGGCGTCATCGTTGTGCCGCTCGATTTTGAAAGCTCGCCCGAATTCGCGACGCGCGTGCAACAACAGGTCGAAGCGAAACTGATTCTCTACAGCGGCGACAGGCTGTGCGATTTCAAGCTGGGCCTCCCAAGCCTGTCGCTTGAAGAACTCTCCGACATTCTTTCGGTTCACTCGACTGAGTCGTGTCCGTCGGGCGGCTTCGTCGAAAGCGAGATCGCCGAGATCATCTTCACCTCAGGCACGACCGCAGAGCCGAAGGGCGTGTGCCTTACACATCGAAACGTTCTCGCCAACATCAACCCGCTGGAACCGGAGATCCAAAAGTACCTCAAGTACGAGCGCCTTGTTCATCCTGTGCGATTCCTGAACCTGCTCCCGTTGAGTCACGTCTTCGGCCAGTTTATGGGCATCTTCGTGCCTCAGTTACTCGCAGGCGAGGTATTCTTTCAAGAGTCACTGAATCCTTCGGAGATCATCGCCACAGTAAAGAAGTACCGCATCTCGGTGATCGTCAGCGTGCCGCGAGTGCTCGACACTTTGCGCAACAAGATTGAGCGTGACTACGAGGCGCGAGGCGAAGGCGAGGCGTTCAAGCGGAAACTGCTTGCGGCTGAGAACCAGCACTTCCTGAAGCGATGGTGGACATTTCGTAAAGTTCATCGTCAGTTGGGCTGGAAGTTCTGGTCATTGCTTTCAGGCGGGGCCGCGTTGTCTCCCGAAACCGAAGCGTTCTGGCGAAGGCTGGGGTTCGCGGTCGTGCAGGGCTACGGGATGACCGAGGCTGCCGCGTTGATCACGGTCAATCATCCGTTCAATCTCAGCCGCAGATCCATCGGCAAGACGCTTCCCGGACACGAAGTGAAACTCGACGAGGGCGGCGAGATTTTGGTTCGTGGCGAAAACGTGTCGCCGGGTTATTGGGGCGGCGGGCTGCGGCCAATAGCAAACGAGGAAGGTTGGCTGCGAACTGGCGACGTCGGGGAATTGGACGAACAAGGGAACCTCTACTTCAAGAGCCGCAAGAAAGATGTGATCGTAACGGCGGCCGGCTTGAACATCTACCCTGACGACCTGGAAGGCTCGTTGAATGCGCAACCCGAAGTTCGAGAGAGCGCGGTTATCGGCATCGACACGCCGCAAGGACTCGAGCCGTTCGCCGTACTACTGCTAAGAGAGGAGCAAGCAGACGGAGCGGCGATAGTGAAGCGCGCTAACGAGTCGCTGAGCCCTTATCAGCAAATTCGCCGCTGGACCGTTTGGCCTGAAGAGGATTTCCCGCGAACGCCGACGCAGAAGATTCGAAAGCCTATGATTCGGGAAAGGCTGAACGCGGAACGCGGAATGATGAATGAAAAGGGCCGGTTCAGCGTTCATCGTTCCTCATTCATCGTTGATGTTATCGCGCGCGTCAGTGGCGAACCGTTGGCTCAGGTAGACCAATCGGCGAATCTTGAGACCGACCTGAAGCTCGATTCGCTTGGCCGCGTTGAGCTATTGGGCGCGATCGAAGACCACTATCAGATCGATATCGACGAAGCTGCTTTCACTGCCGCGACCACCATCGGCGACATCGAGAAGATGATTCGTGCGGGCGCGCGCGACACCGCAGTGGAGTACGAATACCTCGAGTGGGCGCAGCGCTTTCCCGCAACCTGGATTCGGTTCGTCGTTTTCTATCTCGTGATCCTGCCGCTCACAAGATGGATGAGCCGCGCGACGGTGGTCGGTAAAGAGCGATTGAAAGAAGTGCATGGCCCGGTGTTGTTCATAGCAAATCACATCACGATGGTCGACGCCGCGCTGATTCTGCTGGCGCTGCCGCCGAGATTTCAAAGGAAGCTCGCAATTGCGATGGAAGGCGAGGTCCTGCGCGGCTGGCGTCATCCTCCGGCGGGTACGGGCTGGTTCCGGCGATTGATATGGCTCGCGGACTACGTGCTTGTAGTCGCATTGTTCAACGTGTTCCCGCTTCCGAAGAAGAGCGGATTCCGCAGGAGCTTTGCATTTGCTGGCGAGACTATGGACCGCGGCTACAGCGTGCTGGTTTTTCCCGAAGGCGCCCGCACTCCGGACGGTGAGATAAAACCGTTCATGGAGGGCATTGGCTTGCTGGCCAAAAAGCTGAATGTGCCGATCGTGCCGGCGAGGATCGACGGGCTATATGAGATGAAGCTTCAAAAAAAACACTTCGCCCGTCGCCACCAGATAACGGTGACCATAGGCGAGCCCGTCACGTTCGCGCGTGATGTGGACCCGGCGAATGTTGCCCGTGATTTAAAACAACGAGTTGCTTCCCTACGAAGCCAGACTGCGAAGCGTTGAAGGGTCGAAGGCCGAAGCAAAGAGGTGAGTCCTCTTTTGTTACCACCTGCCTCATCGCAGAAGACTGCGGACGCCCAACAACTTCTTACCGAGACGTACCTGCGAGCTTCTCTGCCCCGAACTTTTCCCGGTGTTGCCAGCAGTAACCGCCGCCCTTCACTTTTCGCTGACATGGCCTGCCCGATTTCGTTCGAGCCCCGCAGATCCCTTCCGACGCGCTTGGTGATGCGACCATGTGTTCGCGTTGCTTGACCGCTTCGCTTGAACGAGATGAATGAGCTGCGTTGTCGTTGGGCGGCGGCGCAATACGGTTTGAGCTCGACTCGACCGGAGTGCCGATGTAATAGAAAGGCTCGCGCGCGGTGGTGTAATGGCCGATGGCGAATCCGACTGCGGCACTCAGGGTGAGAGCAACAATCAACATCAGGCGTGCGAGGTTGAATCGGGGCGAACAGTGAGAGCAGAACGAAGGAAAGGGCAGGGAACCGAGGCGCTTAACCCTTAGTCGCTCGCCGCATTCAGAGCAGAATCTTGCTGCCGCCATTAGTGGACTCCTGAGAACCCCAGTCCTGGCCCGGCCTCTACGCTGTCTATTTGACCACGGCTTGATCGAGCAGCAGTATAAGTCAAATCGAGCGGTGGGTGAAGCGAGAAGCAAAAGTAAAGGAGGCCAGAAGCTAGTAGTGTGCTGAGTCTCTGCCTAACCTTTGCGTCCTCTGGCTCGGCGGTGAAACCCACGCCGACAATCACTCACCGCAGGGACGCCGAGCACGCAGAGATGCGCAGAGAATTGAAGTTAGGAACCCAGAAGCAGCACTTTTCCCTTTGCCTTTTCCTTGTGGTAGCATAAGCTGTCGCTCTTGCATTACGTTAGCGGCGTCGCTGGCGGACGGAATACCCGCAGACGGATCATCTTGCGCGCGTTTTGAAGCGCTTCCATCGTTTCTTGAACAAGAGGATTAATTAATGACCCAAGAGAAGCAGCCGGGCAGCCGCGTCCTTCACGTCTTTAGTAACATCCTCCCCGACCAGCCCGAAGTTGCTAACCTTCCAAGCGAGGTGCCGTCGCGCCGTTGGATGTACTGGCAAATGACTCTAGCCGTGACGAAGAAGGTCGCCCACGCGCCGTTTTCAATTCACACCTGGGGGGCGTTGCGGCGGACGGTTCTTTCGAACTTGCTGCCCGACAATATCCTCTACCGTTACAAGGCCTACCAACGAGGCGAGTGCAATCGCTGTGGTCTCTGCTGCAAGATCCAATTCCAATGTCCCTTCTTTGTCGACGAAGGTCCTTTTAACACTCGGTGTTCTATCTACACCACTCCGTACGCGCCGCAAGCGTGCTTGAAGTTTCCGCTCGACCCGATGGATTTGAGACTGCTGCAGCGCGAGGTCGGCAACGCGTGCACTTTTTCTTACGAAGGCGCGCCTCAGACGCTTTCTATACTCGAGTTCATGAAGCTCTACACGCAGGGAGTGCGCCAACAGTTTGCCAAGCGCAAGTTGAAGGAAGCACCGGACAGCGGCGATTGAACCGCGAAGCTTGCCAGATAGAGGTGACTAGTAGCGGTGACTAATCACCGCTCGCGCCTTTCTCTTTGCCCGGTTGCGGCACGATGCGCAAGTAAGGCTTCAGCGTCTTCCACCCGCCCGGGAATTTCTGCTTAGCGTCTTCGTCTGAGACGGCCGGCACGATGATCACATCGTCGCCATCTTTCCAGTTCACCGGGGTCGCTACGCTGTACTTCGCAGTGAGCTGCAGCGAGTCAATTACTCGCAAAACTTCGTCGAAGTTCCTCCCTGTGCTCGCCGGGTAGGTGATCATCAGCTTGATCTTCTTATCCGGGCCAATTACAAACACCGACCGCACGGTGAATGTCTCACTGGCGTTCGGGTGGATCATCTCGTACAGATCGGAGACCTTTCGGTCGGCGTCGGCGATCACTGGGAAGTTTAGCTTCTGGCCCTGAGTTTCTTCGATATCCTCTGCCCATTTCTTGTGCGAATGGGCTGGGTCGACGCTCAAGCCGATTATCTTACAGTCTCGTTTCTCGAATTCGGGTTTGAGTCGAGCGGCCTCTCCCAGTTCGGTGGTGCATACTGGTGTGAAGTCTTTCGGATGAGAAAACAGAACGGCCCATCTGTCACCGATCCAGTCGTGGAATCGGATCGGGCCTTCGGTTGTTTCCGCGGTGAAGTCGGGTGCTTCGTCTCCTAGTCGAATTGACATAATCTGTGCTCCTCTCTTTCTTGAATCAATAGCTACGCCTCGGCGTGTGCCAAGAGAAACTGAAGTAGTTATTGACTATATTCCGATGAGCACCGAAATTCAACTAGCGGATGCTAACGGCGAAAGTGTTAGTCCTGTAAGGGCGGTCCTCCGTGGCCGCCCCTCTCGGCCCTGAATGCTTCCACCGCGCGGGAAGGGGCGGCCACGGAGGACCGCCCTTACAGGACTGGCTGTTACTCGCTAGCGAAGTCTTTGTTACATGACACTAGTGGAGAGTTCGGGCGAGTGTTGTGAATTCTCTGAGTTCGGAACGACCAGGTGATGTGCCCGCTTCAGAATCTCACACCCGGGCATCAACCCGGCAGCGCATCGATAAGCGCGTCAGCTTCTTCGCGAGTGTTGTAGAAATGAGGCGATATCCTCAAACGATTCACACGCGGAGCAGTGAGGATATTCTTCGCGCGCAGTAGCCGGTAAAGGTCCTTGGGTGTATATCGTTCGTGTGTGCAGGTAAGTATTGCTGAGGTTTCGCCGGCGCTGCGTGAGCTGATTAGCTCGTAACCCTTCGACGTCAATCGCTCTGCCAGGTAACCGCTCAGTCCAATCAGATATGCCTCAATCTCTTCGGGGCCAACCTCCAGGAACAAATCGATCGCCGCGCCAAGGCCGTAGACGCCGGCACTGTTTAGCGTTCCGCACTCGAAACGGCCGGCCCCCTCTCGGTAGTCGAGCTTGTAGTCCAGGTATTGCTCGTAGTTCTTCACCGAAGTCCACCCGACCACCGTCGGCTTGATGCGATCTATGAAGCGATCAGAAACGTAGAGCAACGCGATGCCTTCGGGCCCGAGCAAGTACTTGTGCGCATCGGCGGCGAATGCATCGACATAGTCACGATTGACGTCGAGCTTTAGTCCACCGAGTCCTTGAATCGCATCAACTACGAAGAGGACGTCGCGTTCACGGCAGAACTTGCCTAGGCGAGTGAGGTCTGAACGGAAGCCGCTTGCGAACTGGACCCAACTGATCGTCACGACGCGAGTTCGATCGTCGACCTTCGAGAGCAACTCGTCCGGATCGACGCGGCCGTTACGCTCGCCGGCAAACTTCATTTTGATGCCGCGCTCCTCGCACAGCCGCATCCAGGGATAGATGTTTGCGGGGAACTCGACATCGCTGGTGACGACGTTGTCGCCTTCGCGCCAATCGATGCCGTTGGCGACCGCGGACAACGCGTCCGAGGTGTTGCGCATGAAAGCGATCTCGTGAGCGCGAGCGTTGACTAAGCGGGCAGCCGATTCACGAGTGCGCTCGTAAGTTTGGCACCATGCTTCATAGTTCACCGAGCCATTTCGAGTCACGTCCTCGACTAGTGCATTCATTGCATCCCGCACTCGCGTCGACAGCGGCGCGACGGCTGCGTGGTTCATGTAGATGTATTCTTCAGTGACCGGGAAAAGAGAGCGAATAGCCTGGTTCATAATTCAAACACCGTGCGCACCTCGCCGACGCGGATACCCCGGTGATTGTTGATCACCGGGCGATGATATGTTGCAAGCTGTGCTATCTCATTTTCATTGAGAACGCCAAGTTGGCCAACTACTTCAACGACGGCCGGGCCAAGACCACGGTATGAGCCGTCCTCCATCTTAAGCGCGACGCCTGCTCCTCGAGGGAACTGCTCGCAGGGAAGCACGCCGACTGAATACACGGCCTCGGCTCCGATCTTGCAAATCAGCTTGCCGTGGGCGGCTCGCAGCAGTTCGGTGTCGAATCGCCCTTTAGTTCCGCCGACCATCTCAGGGTGATTGATCATAGCGGCGACGATCCGATGAGCCGCCTGCGCGACTGCGGGGTCTTCATCCGATGGATTGACCAGCCGGGCGAAAGCTGCGGCCAGTAAGCGAAGCGGAACTCCGAATGTCGGAGCGCTGCAGCCGTCGATCGCCGTGGGAATGTCTTCGTTAAGGTTAGCCAATCGGGCGAAGGCGCGGATGATCTCGCGTTGCACGGGATGCTCAGCCGAAACGTAGTCGTCAAGCGGTAAACCAAGAAGCACCGCGGTCATCAGCATCCCCGTATGCTTGCCCGAGCAGTTGTTGTGAAGCTGAGTGAAGGGCTGGCCCCTGGCCTCGAGTCTCTTAGCGGTGTCAGCACTGTAGGGAGCGTGAGCGCCGCATCGCAGCGCATTCTCGTCAAGCCCCGCGCGCGACAGCATCCCGGCGACGGTTTCGGTGTGAATCGCCTCCCCCTCGTGGGAGGCGCAGACGACCGCAAGCTCGCGCTCGTCGACGCTGAAGTGATCAGCCGCGCCGCTTGTGATGAACGGGATTGCTTGAATCGGTTTGATAGTAGAGCGCGTCGAGATGAGCAGGCTATCATCGCCGAGTCGCGTGATGACCTCTCCGTTGGGCTCTGCTATTACGATTGCGCCACGGTGTCGCGATTCGACTATCGCGCCTCGCCTGACTTCGACCAGTATGGGAAGCTCGTCTTGCATGCGATGAGATAACGTTGACGAAGAAGCTTACTTTAGCGCACGAGATTGCAAACGACAATTGGACAGGTCTAATATTGCTTGTCGCTCATCCTCGCTGAGCGCCGTGCAAGGAGGTCCAAGTGAACAAGCTTCTCGGCGTTCTGTTGATTGCCGCCACGGCTTGCGCGTCCGCCGCTGCACAACAAGGAAATAAGGAAGTGGCTGCCGCGTCTACAATTCGAGCCAGGTTGCTTGCTCAAGAAGATCAAGCAGTACACCCCACGCCGGGATTTAAGTTGGCGCCGGAATTCCGGCAAACCAGGATTCCGACGGAGGGTCAACGCCGCGTTGAGCTTCCTCGTGGGGCTGTCGTCCTTCTCCCGCCTCAGTGGGTCTGGAAAGAAGGAGCGCTCTATCTCGACGTGGACTTGCTTGGAAACGGAATGCTAATCCCAGTTCCGGGCGGCGGGGCGAGCGGTTGTTTCGGATCGAACCTACCAGAGCGGATTCAGAAATTGAGGACGAGCATCGAAGCCTTTCCGCCGAGACCGGCGCCTACTACGCCGCGCAAATGAGCCGAGGACGATTCACCTTCGAGCCTACTCAACGCAAATCATTTCCGCAATCGCTCGATACTTTCGCTCGCTGAAGCCTTCGATGATGATGATCTCTTCCGCGCGGCGAAATCGTCCGTGACGCTCGCGGTAGTCGATGATTCTCTTCGCCATGACTTCGCCGATGCCGGGTAGAGTCATCAACTCCTCAGCCGTTGCCGTGTTCAGATTCAGGCGCGGCTGCTGTCGCCCGGACTCGATAGTCGAGGTCAACGCAGTTCGGTTTGCCGCCGGCGCGGCGGAGTTTGTATTTGATACACGAATGCTCCGCCCGCACGACGCGAATGCAACCGTGGCGAGCAAGAATGAGATGGCAAGCAATCTCATTTCAGCGTCGCTTCAAGGAAAGCTATGAGAGAACCCGAGTCCCGCCACTATAAGTGCGCGCCTACGCGAAGCATCGATAATTCGAGCGCACGCCGGAACCCACTGATTTTAGCGCTTCCGCGGCGACCGGCTCTCTCCCGAATCCTCAATCATCGTGAACATGGTCAAACCAGATTTTGATCTTCCAGTCCACACCCGGCGCAGGGTTGAACACTTTCGGTGCTCCATCGTCGAAGCCACTAATCTCAACCCTGGTGATTGTCGATTCAGTGATTCTTGACATGCTCCCGTGTATCAGCATGTGACTCTCGTGACCGGAGCTGTTTATTCGAGTGCGGGCTGGTAACTTCAGGTTGAGAGGCCTGCCCCCGATTTCAATTGGGTCGTTTGGGTCGTGAGGCATGATATTGCTCCTTTCCAGGTTGTGAGTTAGGTTCACTGACTAGCAGACAAAATGTGACTGAGTTGACTGCTACGGTAAGCGACGTCCCGGCGAGTGAGGTAGTCATTGTACGCTTCCGTTCCCCACTGCTGCTGAAGGCTTGAAAGCAACCGCTCAGCCGCCGTTGCGTATTCACGCGCCTTGATCGCATCGCCTGCCAACAAGCTGGCACGCGCCGCAAGCTGCAAAGCTTGCGACTCAGATTCGTTTTGAGCGGCGACTTCGAATCTCGCTTGCGCTTCCAGAGCATTTGTCAAAGCACCCTGCGCATCGCCGTTCTCGAGCATCGTCTCGGCCAGCGCCAGCAATGCGCCGGAAAGAATGGGCGCGTAAGTCGTGCGCCTGGCCTCTTGGACGGCTTCCAGGCACAGCCGCATTCCTTCGCGCTTTGCGCCCGAGAGGGTCTGCGCCAGGCCAATCACATATTTAGCCTCGACGGCATGCTGATTCTGCGCGTTCAATGCCAGAGCTTGCTTACCTTTCGTCATAGCCCTCGGAAAATGACGCGCGCTCAATTCCATGTGCGCCTGGACCAAAGAGAGAGTATCCCACATCTGTTTGTTGCGGACGGAGGGTTGCTCTGCTATCGAGACCGCCTCGTCGAAGGCGTCTTGCGCTGGTTGGTAACGACCAAGGCGCCAGAGCATATCGCCGCAGTCGATCAAGCGGTTGCCCGCAAAAAGCTGATTGCCCAGCGACCTGTAAATCGAGAGGCTCTCCTTGAAATGACCAAGCGCCTCCGAGTAATGTTCCTGATAAGCCAGCGTTCCACCGATGCCGCGATGAGCAAGCGCTTGCTGGGACGGATCGTTCACTTGTTGAGCTAGTCTGAGTTGTTCGTCATACGCTTGGCGTGAAGCGGCGATGTCTCCCTTCAGTGCATGGGCACGCCCGTAGTGACTAAAAGTCATAGCAGCTTCTCTGCGATAGCCGCCTTTTTCGTAGAATGGGAGCGCCTGATTGAGGTATTCCAATCCCTTGTCCGCGTCATGCAGGGTTATACGCAAGCCACCGAGCGAAACGCGAGCGTTTGCTTCGTTACGATGTCCTTTGTTCTTTTGCGCGAGTTCCAGCGACTTCTCGAAATACTTCTCAGCGTCACTGTAGTCGCCATGAACGCGAAAGGCATTACCCAGCTCGATGAGGCCCTGCGTGAGGAGGTTTTCCATCTCATTAAACTGAGCCAAATCCATCGCTTCGGTTGCGCGCTGTTGAGCCTCCGCTGTCTCGCCGCCGGTTGAAGCAATTCTACTCAACTCTAACAGCGCTCTGATCTGCTGTTGTTTGCTATCGATGTTTCTCGCCATATCGAGCGCCTTCTGCACCTGCGCGTGCGCGTCGGGAAGCTTGCCCAGGTCAGCGAGAAGAACGCCGCGCTGGTAGAGCACTTCGACGACCCCCTCCACGTTGCTTTGAGCTTCATAGAGCGATTGCGCGATATCGAAGGCCCGAGCAGCACTAGCATAGTCTTGTTGCTGAGCGTTGACGAAACCCAATCGCAGAAAGGCTGCCGGGTCTTGCGGCGCTAGTCGTGTCGCTTCGAGATAGTCTTGTTTGGCGCCGTCTAGCTGGTCGTTTTTCTCATACGCCCGTCCCAGGTCGACATACACTTGAAACCTTTCGTTGTTCGGCGCTTCTCGCGCAATCTCCTGGTAGCGCTGTATGGCGGATTCAAAATCGCGCAGAACAGTGCTGGTGATGGCTTGCAGGTAGAGAGATTCAGCACGCGGTAGAGATGAACGCTCGAGCAAGGAGACCCGGAGCAATTCATCTTTGGCCCTTTCACTGTAGTCCATCTCAGTCCACGCTTCGGCCAGCCTCGCGTGCGCAAGCGCAAACTTATCGTCCAACTGTATTGCGCGCTCGAGCGCTTTGCTCGCCTTATAGTAAGTGCCGTCGCGCAAAGCGGCCGTGCCCAGTTCGTACCACTGCAAGGCTTGAGATGGCGGACTGTGCGGCGCGGTTCGCCACCAAAGCGGAATACTTAACACCGCCAGCACCATGACAATGGCGGGCACGAGAACGCGTGGACGTCGCGCGACGGTGACCAGGGCAGTCAAATTGTTGTGCCTGGATCCGCGCAGCGTGACTGGTAGTGGTCTGGTTGACGTGTCTTCGGCGTCCCGCACCGCGCGGAGCTCTGTCATTAGCTGTTCGGCCGATGGGTGCCGAGAGTCGGGGTCCTTCGCCAGCATCTTGAGGATTAGTTGGTCCAGCTTCGTGGAGACACTTGGATTGAGCTTGGATGGAGGCGGGGGATCGACGTGAATCACCTGCGCAGATATTTCGACAGGAGTATTACCGGGGAAGGCAGCCCTACCGGTAACGCATTCGTACAGGACCACGCCAAGTGAAAAAATATCGCTGCGAGCATCAACCGCCTCGCCCTTCACCTGCTCGGGTGACATGTAACCCACCGTACCTACTATCACGCCAGTCCTGGACAGCAGGCTCTCCTGATAGAGATAGGACGGGTCTGCTTCCCGCGCGTCAGGGCGAACCAACTTAGCCAGCCCAAAGTCCAGCACCTTTGCTTGCCCTCGCGGTGTGATCATTATGTTCTGCGGCTTGATGTCTCGATGTATGATTCCCCGTGAATGGGCAAGGGTAAGCGCGTCCGCGACTTGTAAGGCAACATCCAGCGCTTCACTCAATTCAAGTGGGCGGTGCCGCATCCTGGCAGCAAGCGTCTCGCCCTCGACATACTGCATAACAATGAAGCTGTGACTCGCTCCTCTTGAGACTTCGTGGATGCCGCAAATGTTTGGATGCTCCAGTCTGGCGGCAGCCTTCGCCTCTCTTATCTGTCGTCGACGGGCCAGATCATCTTCCTCGAGTTCGACCGGCAGAAACTTGATCGCAACCTTGCGCCCTAACTTGGTATCCTCTGCCAGATAGACGTCGCCCATCCCGCCGCTGCCAAGCCGGGCCCCGATCTTGTAGGAACCGATCAGCTGCCCCACACGCGAATCAGCTTGATCGTCGGCAAGCCACCTAGCCGCTGCTTCCAAGGCTGGGACCTCAAGAAAGTCTTGCGCTCTTTCATGAAAAGAGATGAGAGAATGAACTTCCTTTAGTGAGTCTTCGTCATCGGCGCAGACCTCGTCCAGAAAAGCTCTTCGCTCGCGAGTTGAGCGATCGAGAGCTTCCTGGAACAGACTGTTGATTTGCTGCCAACGAGCAGGCGTCATACTTGCCTCATCTCTTAAGGCGGGATTTGCCTCTGGTCTCTATCAAACGCTCGTCCTCTGCGGGCTCCGGAGTGATTGCTCGAAGCAGCCATGCCTTAGCGGCCCGCCAGTCACGCATGACCGTCACACCTGATATTCCAAGCACTTCCGCCGTTTCATCTACGCTCATTCCACCGAAGTACCGCAGCTCAACTACGTTGCTCTGGCGTGGATCTATCGCGGCGAGGCCGGTCAGCGCCTCGTCAAGCGCAACTATCTCTGCTGCCTGTTCCTGGGCGACTACTGCCGCCTGGTCGAGCTCTACGATGCTCGCGGCGCCACCGCGTTTTGTGTATTGACGAGACCGAGCGTGATCCACGAGTACGCGACGCATGGCCTGCGCGGCCACCGCGTAGAAATGTGCGCGATTCTGCCAGCGCATGCCTTTGTGATCTACGAGTCGAATGTAAGCCTCGTTGATCAGCGCCGAAGTTTGAAGCGTATGTTCGCGGCGCTCCCGGCGCATGTAGTAGCGAGCCAGCCGTCGCATCTCGTCGTAGACAAGAGGAATCAGCCTATCGAGCGCAGTCTCATCCCCATCGCGCCATTCGATGAGGAGTTGAGTAACTGACTTCTGTGGGGATGTCATCAGCGGGGCCTTCGTCGCGAAATCTGATTCTTCCTAAAAGGCGCGCGCATTATACCACCTCGTTCACGCGTTGAAAGCGCCTTTTCGATGGCTGTGATAGGAAACGCCGCCGAATCCCGCCTTCACATCATGAGGGACAGCACGACGCTTCCCTTGGCGGAGCGGTCACGACGGCCGGTTGCTCGAGGGACGTAGTCGCCGTTCGTGTCAGGGAAGGACCGAATCGACGCAGAGCGGAGCGATTTCATTTTCTCGAAGAATCGCTCTGCCGAGGTCAACCGGTTTGATGACCAACTTCGCCACACCGATCTGAGCTTGCGCTGAGAATATCGGCGCGCAGGTGGGTTTAAGAACGAGAGAAGGAGACTATGATGACTGCAAGACACATCTGGACATCGGCGCGAATCTCGGCCCCGGCAATCGTGCTGGTCTTCGTCGCGACGCTTCTAATGAACGGCATGTTTTCAACAAAAGCCTCACCTACGTTTCAAATCAACAAGTTCAGCCTCGCGCAGAGCATAGACCCCAATCGCTTTGGTTACGTCACGACCGGCAATCTGCTAAAGGTGATCGATCTGACAACAAATTTTGTCGTTGCCACGATCCCTGTTGGAAACCGCCCTCTAAACGTTGTCCTTTCGCCGGACAGGAGCCGTGCCTACGTGTCGAATTTCGGATCATTCGATGTATCCGTAGTCAGCACATCAACCAACAGTGTGATCGCAACGATTCCTGTCGGTGCGTTCCCAGCGGGATTAGCCGTCGCGCCCAACGGTAATGAGGTCTATGTGCCTAACAGCGGCGCGAGCTCCATTTCGGTGATCAGCGCGTCAACCAACAGCGTGATCGCGACTATCCCTGTTCCCGAGTCTCCCTTAGTTATCGCGTTTACGCCGGACGGGACGCGAGCTTACGTGACGCACTACACCTCTAAAACCATTTCTGTCATTGACACATCAACCCGCACGATTGTCGCAACGATCACCGGCTTTCCGAATCATCTGACTTCGATAGCGATGCTTCCAGATGGCACGCGCGCTTATGTCGTCAACGACCTCTGCTGTATTTCGGTCATCAGCACAGCTACCAACACGATCATCAAATCCTTCGGGGTTAAAGATGTGCCCGGTCGAGTAACGATTTCGCCGGATGGGACGCGCGCTTACTTGACCTATGTGGTGCCTGGCGGCCCTGTCAGCGTGTTTGATACAGCAACCGATTTGCCTGTCGCAGAGTACCCAATTGGCGCTTACCCCTTTGAAGCTCAGGCGACTCTGGATGGCAGTCGCGTCTACGTCGTCAGTTCGGGCCTCGGTTATGTCTTTGTGGTTGACACGGCTACGGGGAACGTAGTTGATTCAATAAACGTCGGGCCTGGCGGCGATGGCGGCGGCCCGTTTGCCATAGCGCTCTCGCCGAAGACCACGACGCCGGTCAATCAGCCGCCCGCTTGCACTACACCGAGTTTTGGCCCGCCAAGCAATATGGCTACGGGACAGGGTCCGGTTTCCATTGCAGCAGCCGACTTCAACAACGATGGCAAGTTTGATATGGCCGTGATCAATCAGGGAGCAAACACTGTGTCCATCTTCTCGGGCGATGGAGCAGGTGGATTCACCAATGCCGGAGACTTTGCAACACCCAGCACACCAAACTCCGTCGAGGCAGGAGACTTCAACAACGATGGCAAGCTCGACCTCGCCATTCCGTGTTATTTCGGTCTCAGTTGTGCAGTCCTGCTCGGTGACGGTGCAGGGGGATTCACTACCACGGCGACCCTGCCGATTCCCGGCGGCGCCCGTTATGCGGCGCTTGGAGACTTTAACCGGGACGGCAAGCTCGATGTAGCAGTAACAGATCAGGGAAAAAATAACATACGCCTGTTCTTCGGAGATGGGGCGGGCGGCTTCAGCCCGGCAACGATATTGACTGTTGGGGTAGCGCCATTCGGTGTAAGAGCAACCGATTTGAACGGCGATGGAAAACTCGACCTCGTCGTTGCGAATTTCAATAGCTGTAATGTCTCTATCCTGCTGGGCGATGGAGCGGGCGGGTTTGCGCCGCCGATCAGCTTTCCGACTGGATGCACGCCAGTTAATCTTGCGATTGCCGATTTCAACGGCGATGGCAAGCTCGATGTGGTGGTTGGCAATGAATTGAGCAACGGCATATCCGTTCTCTTAGGCAATGGGTTAGGCGGCTTCGGCGCTCCGACTTTCTTTGCGACGGGCGACCATGCGACCTCAGTCGCAGCCGCTGATTTCAACGGCGACAATAAGCCGGACATAGCCGTGCAGGTGCGATTTGGCAATCCTTCAGTAGCCGTACTGCTCGGCGATGGCACAGGCAACTTTTCAGCGCCGGCTTATTTCCCCCTCGGCAACGGGCCCTTCGCCCTTGCTGCTGCCGATCTCAACCGTGACGGCAAACCCGACATCGCCGTTGCCGCTCCCGAAAGCCAAAAGGTGTTTATTCTGCTTAACACTTGTAGCGCGGCGGATACAACTCCGCCAACGATTGCTTGTCCTGCAAACGTGGTAGCGCCAAACGCTGCGAACCAGTGTTCCGCTAATGTGAATACCGGCGCGGCGACTGCAACAGACAACATTGACGGCGCGATCACACCGATTGGCGCGCGAAGTGATGGGCAAGTGTTTACCGCTCCTTATCCTGTTGGCACAACAACCATCACGTGGACGGCCACTGACAGCGCAGGCAACTCGGCAACGTGCCAGCAGACCATCACGGTCAATGACACCCAACCGCCGATCATCACTGCACCGCCCGCGAAAGTCTTGTCAACTTCAACCAGTAGTCTGTTCATCAGTGATGCCACGCTGGGAGCGGCAACTACCAGCGACAATTGCAGCGGTGCGGTGGCGGTCAATCGCAACGGCGTGCCTTCAGGAAATCTATTCCCGATTGGCAAGACGATCGTTCGTTACACAGCAACCGACGCCGCGGGAAATATAGCGACGGCCTCTCAGGTTGTCATCGTCTACCAATCCGGGCCGGGTATCTGCACCTATGCTTATGTCACAACGGTCAACAAGAACAACATCTCAGTAGTGGATACGGCGACCAACGCGGTTGTCGTTAGTTCCATACCGGTCGGGCCAGAGCCCAACGGAATCGTGTTCAGTTCCGACGGCAATCGCGCTTATGTTGCTAACTCCGTAGGAGACACCGTGCAGGGAAACGTCTCCGTCATCAATTTGACGACCAATACCGTCATCTCGGCAATACCCGTCGGACTTACGCCTCAGTCCATCGCCATCACTCCTAACGGGGCATGTCTCTATGTGCCTAACGACAAGGATGGTACGGTCTCAGTAATCAGCACAGCTACGAACACGGTATTAACCAGCATAAGCCTCGGCGACTGCCTGACCGGCGTTGATATTACTCCAGATGGAAGATTCGCCTACGTTGTCGGTTTCTGCTTCAATACGATTTACGTCATTGATACAGCAACCAACACGTTAGCGCACACCATACCGGTTGGAGGAGGCAGCCCGTTGCAAATCCGCTTTGCTCCTGATGGCGCGCGCGCTTATGTGTCGCGTCATGACGGAAATGATTTGCTGGTAATAGACTCGGCTTCCAACAACGTCATTGGGACGATACCGGTTGGGCTTCGTCCATTTTACTTTGCAATCTCGCCTGATGGGACGCGCGCCTATGTGCCGAATGCTCTATCGAACACAGTGTCCGTAGTCGGCTTGGCGACAAATACGGTTATCGGCAATCCCATTCCGGTGGGAACTTATCCGGTGGGCGTCGCCTTCACGCCTGATGGAACTCGCGTTTATGTGACCAATCAGGATTCGGTTGATGTCTCGGTCATTGATCTGTCTACGAACACGGTGATTGCCACCATCGCTCACGGCTCAGGCCCCGGCAGCAATTACGCTGTGGGAGTCATCGCTCGCTCTTGCTCAGACACTCAACCACCGATGATCACATGCCCGGCCAATATTACCGAGAACAACTCTGCAGGTCAGTGCACTGCGAACGTGAATCCTGGGAGCGCTACCGCGACAGACAACTTTGATGGGAGCGTGACTCCGGTCGGCACACGAAGCGACGGTCAGGCGCTCTCGGCTGCATATCCGGTCGGCACGACGGCGATCACCTGGACAGCGACAGACCACGCAGGAAACTCGGCATCGTGTCAGCAAACAGTCACAGTCAATGACACCCAGCCGCCGGCGATCACCTGCCCGGCCAACATCAACAGGAATACCGATGCCGGCTTGTGCTCGGCTGTTGTGAATTATGCGGCATCGGCCAGTGATAATTGTTCAAGTGTGAATATCGGTTGCAATCCGCCGTCGGGCTCGGCCTTCCAAAAGGGAACGACTACCGTTAACTGCACCGCGACGGATACGGCGGGCAATTCTTCGGCCTGCTCGTTCACGATGACGGTCGTTGATAACCAAGCTCCTCAGATCAACTGTCCGGCAAACATCACAGTCAACACCGACGCCGGAGTCTGCTCGGCAGTCGTCACTTACTCTGCTCCGAGTGTAAGCGACAACTGTTCAGGTGGAGCCCCTGTTTGCTCGCCTCCATCGAGCTCGACATTCCCGGTAGGCACGACGACCGTGTCTTGCACGGCGACTGACTCAGCTAACCTGACTTCTTCGTGCAGCTTCACAATAACCGTGAATGCTCCACAACTCACCGCGCTCGGCCCGGCCAAGGTCTGGATAGGACTGAAGAACAGCGATGATGTTGGAACGAAGTTCGATCTGTTGGCTGAAGTACTGAGAAACGGCAGCGTGATAGGTTCCGGCCAGCTCAACGCTGTACCCGGCGGTAGCAGCGGGTTCAACAACGCCATTCTCGACACGATCAACCTTGCGCTGAGCTCGCAGGCGAATCTCTGTGCGGGCGACACGTTGGGACTGCGCCTGTCGGTGCGCATTGCTGCCAGCAGCGGTCATCGTAGCGGAACGGCGAGGCTTTGGTACGACGATGCCGCAGCCACCAGCCGCTTCAATGCCACGATCTCAGGGATGCCGAGCGATTACTTCCTGGCGAACGCTTTCTCGCTGGGAACATCCGCGGGGCCGGGACCGAAGAAGACCATAGACGTATTCGTAGATCGGGCGGCGGGAGGCAATCCGTTCAAACCGTTCGGCACCTGGACCAAATCATTCTGAGGTTAGTGTTCGGCACCACTAGAAACTCAAACCGGCCGCGTCCTCGGATGCGGCCGGTTGTTCCACAGCGCTTCTGGAGGGAGAGACTCACGAAGGCTCACGAAGGTTAGGCGGCGGCGCTGCCAGAAACGTCACTCCCTCGTAGACCGCGCACAACTCCAAAACGCAATCGACTGATGAAAGGTGAATGCTTGCCGAACGATCATTGACTTCGCTGTAGCTCCACGAGCCGTCCTCGTTCTTCGCATACTGAGTGATGTGCGGACGGTGCTGAGCCACCAGCAAGTATTCTCTCAAGCTCGGAATAGATTTGTAGTGCGTGAACTTATCTCCCCGGTCGTACGCCTCCGTTGAGTCAGACAACACTTCAATTATGAGTGCCGGGTTCGTCAACGTGTCGACTCCGCCGATCTTCTCGAATATTGGCTGACCACAGGGCGCTGACACATCTCCGTAACGATAGGGGGGCAAACTTGGAACTTTGATTCGCATATTGGCAGTGAAGACGCGGCATTCGCGCTCGCGCAGTGCGAGACGAAGCGCGAGATAGGTATTGCCTTCGATCTGATCGTGTTCATCACTCCCGCCGCTCATCGAGAATACCTCGCCGTTCCAATACTCGAACCTTTCATTCGTAGAGAGCTCGAGGTCGAAGTATTCTTCGAGAGTGTATTTCCGCTTTGGATGCGCTGCCATGATTCGGACTCCCCTCACCACCAGCCCCGCTGTGCTTGCCCCGCTCGACAATGGTAAACGAGCCTGACCACTCGAATCAAACGCCGTAAAGCTCCACTCGAAACTCATCACCCAGCAATGAAATGCGCGGCTCGCGGCGGGCGATCGTGTGATGGGCGCGCCTCAGGGCCGGTATGCCACGCTCGGCTCGCTCAATGCCGTACTCCTCGCTCGTGAAGACATGATGCAGCCGTGGGTTTGTGTGTTCCGTCGCGCCATACTCGATCGACTTGCGTGTTGCTCCGTTTGTGCGGCTTGGATTGATGAACTCCAGCCGGTCGTCGAATATCAACACTCGCGCGCTTGAGCCCACGATAGAGTAGTCGCGATGCACCAGCAGATTCGTCAGACCTTCGATCACCGCGGAGCGTGAATAGTTCGCGCGCGCCGGGATGGGCGGTCGCTTATTGTCGCTTGAATCCAAGGGCGTTCGCGGCGGGCGAGTGTCCCACAGATCGACGTACCGCTTGAGAAAGGAAAGTGCGTTATCGAACAGCCGAGTCACATTGCCGACGACCTCCGCCAGTTCGACAACAGGCGAAGCCGTGTCGGCGCCAGAGAATCGTGTGAGCGTGATCTGGCTCTGAGGGACGATCTGCTGAACCGCTGCGCTTCGGCCGAATAGAAGAAAGCCAGCGAGACTGGGAGCTATGCTCCCGCCGTAGTCCGCCGCAAGCCTCAAGTCGCGCATCGCCACGGCCGTTGGGAATCCGTCGGGCTCACGAAAGGTCTCGCCTTCAAGATCTCGAATGTAGCTCCAAACCAGCGCCTCATCGACGTCTTCGACTGCGGCGGTGATCAGCGGCATGTCTTCAAGCGAGGCCACGCGCGAACGAGCAAACAGCGCGGCTATCTCGCTGCCTTCAGCCTCGCGTTTAGTGGATCCGATTCGAATGAAGTAGCGATGGTCGGGCGTTTGATGAGGCGCGCGGCGGTCGTCGACCTGAAGCACGACTATGCGAGTGCCGTTGTCGTACGAGACTTTGTCGATTCGCGGGAAAACCGGCGGCTTGATCTGATTGCGGCAGATATCGATGAGCTGTTCTTCGACCTGTTCGGGATTGTCCAGCCCTTCTACCCGGCGCTGATCGTTGACGCCGAAGATGATCGCGCCGCCTCCGGCGTTCGCCAGGGCGACTATTTCGGCTACGACCTTCTCGGTATTGACCAGCCGAATCTTGAACTCGAGGTGAGTGTCCTCTCCGCCACGAATCAGGCCGAGCAGATCAGTTCGATCGAGTGTGCGGGAGTACCGCCCGGTTAGTTTTTGCTCGAACAGAGAGCGCTCGCTGTCGGGAATGCGCCGCGTCGACCTGAACTTTCTGCCGCGTGCCATGATGAGTCCTCGTCCTGGGTGCTGATCTGTTGTTATCCGAGGTGATGAGAAATCAATTCCGCCACGACCGCACTTCTACAGATTCATTTCCTGAGTTGGGTTGCTCGTATGAGACATGCGGGCCTACCTCTGTCAAAAACATCATTTTGCCAGCGCGTAATCATAGCATGCGAGCGAGCTTATTCCGAACGGTTATTCGCGAACAACCCTAAGAAAGCTCGAGTTGAAGTTCCTTTTCCTGATGAGACACGAGCCTACGCCTTAATGCCGCGGACGACTCGCGAGCTTCGCTGGCGAATGAAAGCGTCCTCTCCAAGAGACCCGGGCGGCTAGCCGGACACATTAATTCACGCGCATTGATTCACGCCCAAGTAGTGGCCGCCAAATTGCAGTGGGTATCCTCGAAATATGAAGAGCAACTGTCTTGTCTCTAATGTGTTACGGGCGATGAGCTCTAGCGCTGTTCTCGTGTCGCTTTTGGCTGCTGTCTCGATTTCGACCACGGCGACGGCGCCGCCAATGCAGTCTCAGAGGTCTGCCGTACGACGGAAGCCATCGGAAAAGAAGCCGAGGCTAACGCGGGAGATGATCAGCGAAGCTCAGCAGCGCTTGTCTGATCTCGGCTACTGGATAGGCGAGGCCGACGGCAAATGGGGAGAGGCTTCGCGGCATGGACTGATAGCTTTTCAAAAGGTCGAGAGCCGTCGTCTCACGGGCAAGCTGACGATCAGTGAACTGGAGGCTTTGAGGACCGCTGGGCGGCCTTCACCGCGCGATTCGGGCTTTGCTCATATCGAGGTCGATCTGAATCGTCAGGTATTGTTTATGGTCGATACCGACGGCACTGTATCGAGAATACTTCCGGTTTCAACAGGCAGCGGAAAGCCTTATACGTTGGAGGACTACACTCAGCCGGCAATCACGCCTGCAGGACGCTTTCGTGTTTATCGCAAGGTGCCAGGCTGGCGAAAGAGTCCACTCGGGTTGCTATACTACCCGAGCTACATCGTCGGCGGCATCGCCATTCATGGCAACCCCGCGGTCCCGACTGAACCACAGAGCCACGGCTGCATTCGAATCCCCATGTTCGCTGCGGAAGCGCTCAGCGAGATGACGCCGGTTGGCACCGAGGTGATTGTTTACAACCACACTGCTGTGAAGGCCAGTAACCAAAGAACTCCTTAGCACATGCTGGGGAGATCAATCCTGCTGATGGGCATCCTGGCTAGCGGAGGCTCGCTTTCGGTAGAATGCGATGACGCTCTCAGCGGCGGCCACTACTTTCTCTCCTAGTATCTGAGGTTCCAGGACCTCGATCCGCGAGCCGAAGCTCAACACATACTCACAGGCCATTTCTTCCACATCAAATCGCAAAGAGACGGTTAACCATCCCTCGGCATCGGGTTCGCTCACCTGACCGATGCGAGCGAATCTTCCCGCATAACGCATAAGAGGGAAGATATCAGGATGAACTCGCACCGTGGCTTGATACTGCGGGAGATTCGCTTTGAAGCTGACCGCCGACTGCTCCCAATAGGACGCGAGGTCGAATCCTTTGGGTCGTATGCAAGGTTGCTCTGTCATCACGCCGCCGGAGACCCTTGATACGCGATAGCTGCGAATCTGGCCTTCAACGCCAGCCACCAGATACCATACGCTGCCTTTGGCGACCAACCCGAGCGGATCGACCAGGCGTTCCACCGGATCGCATCCGCCGCTGCGTAGATAGGAGAATTTCAGCTTGCGTTCTTTCCAGATCGCTTCTTGAAGCGCGGGGAGAAACTCGATGGACTCTTCCGAGCGATGCCAGCCGGCAGCGTCAACGTGAATGCGCTGGCGAGCAAACTCGGCGCTATCACGGTGGGTCGACGGTAGCGCCGCCGACAGCTTTGTGAGCGCCGCGTGTGAAGCTTTCTCCAGCCCGAGGTCGGCGAGCACTCGCAAGGGCTTGGTGAGAAACAGGGCTTGAATCTCGTCCTTGTTGAGTCCCGTGAGATTAGTCCGATAGCCTTCGACCAGCATCCAGCCCCCGCCGATTCCGCGCTCTGCGAACACAGGGAAGCCTGCTGCGCTTAATGCGTCCATATCGCGATGAATGGTTCGCTCCGAAACCTCTAGCCGGCTTGCAAGGTCGCGAGCAGTCATACGACGGTGAACTTGCAGGAGCAGTAGCACCGAAAGCAGTCGATCAGCACGCATATGATCTCCTCACGTTTGATGGGTTGGACATGACTCTAGCAGAGAAATATGACAGAAGGTGTCAAGTTCGGCTGGTATACTGCGACTATTCAACTCAAGAGTTTGTAGTCCGGCCTTCAGGCGGAAGTTTGTAGCTGCTTTACTGAGAGTCGATCCTACGAACTTCCGCCTGAAGGCCGAACTACGAGCCTTCTTCATAGAAGGCCGACAACTTCAGTTTGTCGCTGGCTGATTGTCCGATTCGGGACTGACGACAAACTGAAGTTTGTCGGACATTCCTCACAAAGGAGTTTGTATGAAACCACTAGAAGGCAAAGTCGCGGTAGTCGCTGGCGCTACACGTGGCGCCGGTCGAGGCATCGCTTGCGCGCTCGGCGAAGCTGGGGCAACGGTTTATTGCAGTGGGCGCAGCGTTAGAGGGAAACCCGCTACTGGAAATCGCCCCGAAACAATCGAAGAGACCGCAGAGATGGTTACCGCGCGTGGAGGCGCCGGTATTCATGTGCAGGCCGACCATACGGTAGAGAGGGACGTTAAGTCGCTCTTCGAACGAGTGAAGAAAGAACAAGGACGTCTCGACATACTCGTCAATGATATCTGGGGCGGTGATGAGCTGACGGAATTCGGCAAGACCTTTTGGCAGGTATCGCTCGAGAATGGCCGGCTGATGCTGGAGCGCGCTGTGTTCTCACATATCGTAACGAGTCACTACGCGGCTCCGCTTCTGATCGAGACCGGCCCGGGATTGATAGTCGAGATCACCGACGGAGATTCCTTTTCTTATCGCGGGAACATCTTCTACGACCTCGTGAAGACTTCAGTTATTCGCCTCGCGTTCGCCATGGCCAGAGAACTACGCAAGCGCAAGATCACATCCGTTGCGGTGACACCTGGCTTTCTGCGTTCTGAAGCGATGCTCGACCACTTTGGTGTCAGCGAAGAGAACTGGCAAGAAGGAGCAAAGAAAGACCCAAGTTTCCTTGCGTCTGAAACCCCGTTTTACGTTGGGCGGGCTGTCGCGGCGCTGGCCGCGGATCCCAACGTGTTCAGCAAGTCAGGCCGAGTGTTCAGCTCGTGGGACCTGGCTCAGGAATACGGTTTCACTGACATCGATGGACGGCACCCGATCTGGTCCAACCACTTCGAGGAGAAGTACGGGAAGCGAATCAAGAGATGCGACGAAGCGTTCTACGACTACTGGTTTGACGTGCCGGACGTGATCGATCTTGTGTTTCCCGATTGGCCTTGAAGGCCGCACGGTTACTCTCTATTGACGTAACGCAGACCGTTTGCTGGCTAGACTCGACTTAGCTCTTCTTTGGGTTGTAAGGCACGCTGCTTGATTCGCTCGATTGCCGCGAATATGTCGCCAACTTCTCTAATTAATCTCGCGGTTGCAGGCTCATCCCAATTTTATTGGACTGGAGGCTTGCGAGCCGCCTTTGATTTCACCCGTCTGGGCAAAGCATAAAGGCAGCGTGATCGCGCCAATGTAGGAAGTGAACAAGTTAGATGTCTCGCCATTACGACTGCTCCTTTCCGGGTTCAAGTGGCGCAGACTTCAGTCTGTGGAATTTTGTTAGCGGGCGGACTGTCCACAGACTGAAGTCTGCGCCACTTCAAGCACGCGATGACCACGCCTGGAAGAAGCGAGGAGCTTGACGAGGCAACTCGCTCGCGAGCAACTCTTCGACTTCCGCTGACGATGTCAGATTCATCGCTTCCTTCATCAGAGAGCGCACCCGCTCAAGCTCGACAGAGCGAATCGCGTTCTTGACCAGCGGAATCGATCCCGGTACAAGGCTCAATATTCGAATGCCCAGTCCGATCAGCGCGATAGCTTGCAGCGGCTCGGCGGCCATTTCTCCGCACAGCTCAAGAGGCACTTGCTCTGCTTCGGCGACTCGAACCAGATCCGCGATCGTCCGCAGTATGGCCGGGTGGAGCGGTTGATATAGATGCGCGACGTTTTCATTAGCCCGATCCACGGCGAGCATGTATTGGATCAGGTCGTTGGTGCCCACGCTCAAGAAATCCGCTTCCCGAGCGAACACATCTGCCATCATCGCGGCTGCGGGAACTTCTATCATCACGCCTATGGGAAGCTCGGCGTTGTGTTCGATGCGAGCCTCGGCCATTTCTTGCTTCACATCGGCGATAATACGCTTGGCGTCGCGCAACTCGGTAATAGTGCTGATCAGCGGCAATACGACTCGCAGATGACCGTGCAGGTTAGCTCGCAGAATGGCTCGAAGCTGGGTGCGGAACATATGTTCCACTTTGAGCGACAGCCTTATTGCACGAAGACCGAGAGCGGGATTCTGTTCAGCTTCGAAGCCTCCAAGCGTGAGCTTATCTCCGCCGAGATCAAACACACGAATGTTCGCCCCCGCTTCGCCGGTAGCCTCGGCGAGTTTGCGATAGACCTCGTATTGCTCGTCTTCGCCGGGCAGCTCTGGCAAGCGATTCAAGAACAAAAACTCCGATCGATACAACCCGATTCCCTCAGCGCCGAACAGCGCGAGCGATTCGATTTCAGTGGGCAGCTCGACGTTTGCTCGCAAAGTTATCCGCGCGCCGTCGATCGTTTCTGCTGCTTGCGCTGTGTCCGCAGTCGCCCTCGTGCGACGGTCGGCTTCGCGTTTCCGCTTACGTAGATACGCCGTTAAAACGGATTTCGTCGGACGCAAAATGACACTGCCTTCCGAGCCGTCGATCACGATGGTGTTGCCGGTTTTAGCCAACCTGGTCACATCGTGAAGGCCGACGACCGCGGGTATGCCCAGCGAGCGGGCGATGATCGCCGAGTGCGAGGTCAACCCCCCGGTGTTGGTAGCGAAGCCCAATACGTGCTTGAAGTCCAGCTCGGCGACGGTAGAAGGCCAGATGTTTTTCGCGACGATGATTACGTCCTGGTCCAGTTTTGACAGATCGAACTTGTCGTGGCCTGACAGTATCGTGAGAAGCCGCGTGGCAACGTCTTCCAGGTCCGACGTACGCTCGCGAAGGTAGAGATCGTTCACTTGCATGTAGGCATTGATGGCGCTATCGGCCACGGAGCGAACCGCCCATTCGGCGTTGACTCGCCGCGCGCGGATTTCATGCTCGAGCTCTTCAATCAATCGCTTGTCTTCGAGCATGAGCAAGTGCGCGTCGAGTATGAATGAGTGTTCGTAGCCCAACTCTTCGGTGAGCCGAACCTTGATTTCCTGCAACTGCGTGCGCGCTACTTGCAGGGCCTCGCGTAAGCGGCGAACTTCCATTCGAGCCTGCGCAGCCGACACGCCGATGTAATAGAACTGATGGCGGCCGCGTTCGTCGAGCCTCAGAACGCGCCCGACGGCTATGCCGGGAGAAGCGGGAACACCTTGTAACTTCACATCGCGCGAACGAGTCACGCTAGAAGACGCCATCCGATAATTCCTCTTCGAATTTCTGCTCTACCAATTCCACGAGCGCATTCACTGCGCGCTCTTCATCGTCGCCTTCGGTCTTGATTATAAGGCTTGTACCGCGCGCCGCGGCAAGCAATAGCACGCTGAGGATCGACTTGCCGTCTGCCGTCTCACCGGTGTCTTCGCGCAGGAGTTCGACGGTGCTGTTGAATTGCGAAGCTCGGCGAACCAGTCTCGCCGCCGCGCGAGCGTGAAGTCCGAGCCGGTTGGAGATTGTTACGGTTCGTTCTTGCATTACTCTTTATGTGTCTAACGCCCTGGTTCCACGAGGCCGCTGGGAACACTCAGGGAACATTCGAGCAACCATTCGAAACTCGCTTCGCAGTCTCCGCTGGAATAAATTTGTCAGGAGGGTTCTATCCTAAACGCTATCGACCAAAGAATCTAATCCTTTCTCTCTGGACTTTAAGTTCTTCGGCTCGCCTCTTTTCTGTTTCCTTTCTTGCCTCTTCTTCACGCTCGGCTTGCTCCCTTGCTTGATGCTGTCTTAGGTGTTTCTCAAAATACTCCTCAAGGTAAATGTACTCTCTGGAGTAATGGGGTTTCTCAGGACCGCCGAACCAACCTGATTTATATTTACCCTTCACTTCGCGGTCGCCACGAGACTATCTACTTCGATAGTTTGCGCAACTAAGCCCTTAGATAGCGCTATGCGACACCGGATGGGCAGCAATCAACACAGATTCTTCCCAGAGATTCTTCAACAGAAAGGCTTGCAATTCGGCGCAGTACTTGAGAGCTTCATTCCGGTCCCGGCGCTTTGTCCAATTCATAGGAAGGTCGCAGTAGATCAAACTGACCCGATCGTCAATGATCTGGTTGGAGTTAGACAGGTAGTAGCCTCCAGCATTTTCGATGATCGTGCAGCCACCATGCAGTTCAGTGAATTCTCGAATAACCCAGGCTAGGGTGTCCTGATAAGCGGCTTCGTAACGGACGGGCAAATAAGCTTCAACGCGAGTTTTTGGAGCGAAGCTCGGCAAGGCGCTCTTTCCTCCACTCAGCTATCCTCTTAAGCCGCCGACGAAATTCAGCGTCCGAGATTATTTGCCTCGGAGGTTTCTTCGGAGCGATAAGGGTAGGTGTAAATTCTCGCTTGTTCTTCATACTGTTTCCAGAGTCGGATTATCACACCGGAGTGAGTTTCAGATCAACAGGATTCTCTTCGGCTCAGTACTTAGGCAAGCATGATCATCCATTTGGCCAACTCATTGATGGTGTGGCTCAGCGTCGCCATCGTTTGCCCCATTTATGTCCCGGCGTTCATCCATCCGTCGGGCGAGTTCAACGAGCATCGTAAAGGACTCTTCAAGCCTGGCGACCCGCGACTCGTCGTTATCGAATCTATGCCCAATTGTGTTCGGGCGTACATCTCTCCGTCGGGCGAGTTCAACGAGCATCGTAAAGGACTCTTCAACCTTGGCGAGCCGCGGCTCATCTTTCTCGATTCTTGCAGCATACTGCGCCTGCTGCTGAATGATGAACTCCATCGCTCTGTGCATTTCTTCGTCTGTCAATTCCGAAGCCTCCTGCTTTGGAACTCGACCCAGGATGATGCGCGCAGTCTAGCCGAACCGGTTATGTAAGCCAATTCCCGCTAGCTCAATGTTCTCGGATCGGCGGCGTCCCGCAAGCCATCTCCCAAAAAGTTCCACGCCATCACCGCCACGAAAATGAACACGCCAGGAGTCAGCACCCACGGAAAGTCGATAAGTTGCCGATTACTCCTGGCGGCGATCAGCATATTACCCCAGCTCGCCTCCGGTTCCTGTATTCCAACACCGAGAAACGAAAGCGCGACCTCGCCCAGGATGAAGAAGGGAACCGAAAGCGTCGCGGTCACGATCACGAACGAAAGTGTGTTTGGCAGTATGTGGCGAATGATGATCCTGGAGTTGCTAAAGCCCATCGCTCGGGCCGCTATCACGTACTCCTGCTCTTTGAGTGACATCACCATTCCTCGAATCACTCGCGCTTCTGTGGCCCATCCGATGAATGACAGGATTACGACGATAATGAAGTAGATCTGAGTTGAGCTCATTGCCGCGCCGAAAAGCTGGCGCAAGATCAAAATGAAGTACAGGCTTGGGAGCGCGAGCAGCACCTCGACCGAGCGCATCAATGCGAAGTCGGTCACGCCCCCGAAGTATCCCGCGACGCCCCCCACTATCATTCCGAGGATCGTCGAGATGAGGATGCCAATTATGCCGATCGACAGCGAGATTTGAGCTCCATAAAGAATGCGCGAGAATATGTCCCCGCCCAACTGATTGGAACCAAATAAGAAGACATGTCCAGGCTCGTCGACTCCGAACAAATGGGTGTTCGATCGAACGAGCCACAGTATTCGATAGCTGTCGCCGCTAACGAAGAATCTGATCGGATACTTTTTGGAGGTGTCATCGCGATAGCTCGCGAGCTGAGGATCAACCGGAACTAAACCATAAACAAACGGCCGGCTCAGGTGACCTTGTTCATCGAATATGTGTATGCGCGTGAGCATGGGCGGATAGAATGGCAGATCGTGCCTAACGTTGTCATACCTGTAGGGGGCTATGAAGCCCGCCAGTATCGCAGCCGCGTACATCGCTGCAAGGGTGTACAGTCCGACCATCGCGGTGCGGTTGCGGCGCAGCTTAAGCCGGAGTATTTGTGAGGGCGAACGGCCCCCAGCGCGAGAGCTAACCACCTCGGCGGCAAGAGCCATTCGGTCCGGCGGGGCGACGCTTGCTGCTACCGCATTGCGCGCGAGCTCAGAAGCCGCGGCTTCTTCGCGAGAGCTCACCGCCGGCTGTTCGTCGTGTTCGATGAGGTCAGGCATCGGATTCAATCAAGGCGTATTCGCGGATCGATGATCGCAAGCAGTATGTCTGCGATGAGGTTGCCGATAACGAGCATCAAGACCAACATTACCACTGAAGCCATCACCAGGGGCTCGTCCTTGTCTACGAGCGCGTCGAAGGTTAACACGCCCAATCCCGGCCACCCGAACACGGACTCGGTCAACAGCGCGCCTGCAAGCAAGGTCGCCAGAGAGAACCCGAATATCGTAACCAGCGGATTGATCGCGTTGCCAAGTGCGTGGCGGGTCAAAACTCGCCAGCGGCTCAGCCCCTTTGCGCGCGCTGTGCGTATGTAGTCCTGCGACAACGTCTCGATCATCTCACTTCGCATCTGGCGCACGTACTGCGCCAGCCCGATGGTGCCGAGCACGATCATCGGCAGCACGAGGTGCCAGAGAGTGTCGATGAGCTTCTGCCAGGGAGTCATCACCTCCCACATCGCTTGATCGTGAATCCCACCGGCAGGGAACAAGCCGGTCTTGGCTGCGAACAGGATCATCAGCAACGAAAAGAACACGCTCGGAATTGAGAGCCCGAAAAATGATATGAAACCGATGAGTTTGTCGGCCCAACGATTGCGGTACACCGCCGCGAGCACGCCGAGCGGAATCGCAAACACCCACGAGAACACCAGCGCCGAACCCGTCAGCAGAAGCGTGTTCAGCACTCGCTCTCCGATGAGCGATGAGACCGGTGCACTCTTGGTGAAGGAATATCCGAAATCACCTTGGAGCGCGGGCCAAAACCAATACCAGTAACGCTCGAACACGTTGTTGCTGTCGAGGTGGTACTTACGCTCCAGTTGGGTGACATAGTCGCGGGTGATCGAAGGGTTGAGCCTCAGAGCATCGAGGAAATTCCCCGGCGATGCGACCAACATCGCCTTCGTTATGAAGGTGACTACGATTATCAGCGGGATTGCCGCCAGCAAACGCCTTAGGAGGAAGGTCTTCATCAGAAGTCAGAAGTCAGAAGTCAGAAGTCAGAAGTCAGAGTTCAGAGGTCAGAGGGGAACTGCGTGACTACCTAACCGTGACTTCTGACCTCGGCTCTGACTTACTTCTTTATGTAAATCTCTTCGCAGTTCCAGGTTGCCCGAGGCGGCAGCGCGACGGCGTGGAGATTGCCAAACTTGGTCTTGTAAGCCACAGCCTCGCGCGGAGCCACCAGGTTTATCTCCGGCAGGTACTCCGACCAGATACGCTGGACCTGAGCGTACAGCCTGTAACGCTCGGCCGGGTCCGGTGACGATTCGATCTGCTGCGTCAGTTGGTCCGCTCGCGCTTCCCATTCAGTGGACGGCTTTACCTGGCTGGGAAAGCACACGTGCTGTAAGCCCGACGACAAGACTATGTTCTTGGTGCCCGGAGGACCCGGCGGCGGATTGGGCTGCCAGCCGAGCAAGAGGGCATCAAAGTCAAATGTCGACTGCATCTTGTCGACCAGCACGGGGAACGCTGTAGGAACGGCGTTCGCCTTGATTCCCACATCCTGGAGGCTCCTGGCAACGAAACCAGCGGTCTCAACTCGCTGGTTGTTGCTGGCGTTTGTGATGATGCTGATCTCAACCGTGTGCCCTTCGGAGTCCTCGAGGAAGCCGTCGCCGTTGGTGTCTTTGAGCCCGATTTCGGCGAGCATCTGCCGCGCGCGTGCGGGATCGTGGGGGTACTTCATCACGTCGTCGCTAAACCAGTTCTTGTCCCCGGGCGTGATAAAGGAATAGAGCGGTACGCCTCGCCCGGAGAACACAGTGTTGACGAGGGCCTCCCGGTTTATGGCGTACGACGCAGCCTGGCGGAACTTCTGGTCACGGAAAAGGCGAAGCTTCCACGGCTGGACGAACGGTTTGCGAGTCTTCGGATCGTTCCCGGTATTCTGATTAAAGGCAACCCAGTTGGTGTCATACGAGATGCCTATGTCATCGACCCTAATGTCCGGACCTTCCATTCTTTTGATCAAAGCGTAGTCCTGCGGCCGAACACGCGCCATCACGTCGAGCTCACCCGCCTGGAACTTAGATTGAATGGTGTTGAAGTCTTTACCGATCACGAAGACCATCCGGTCGAGATAGGGCAACCGCTGCCCCCGGCTGTCGACCTTCCAGAAATAAGGATTCCGTTCAAGCACGACTCTCTGGCCGCTGACGTACTCCTTCAAGCGAAACGGACCCAGGCCAACTACGCTGCTGGGATCGTCGCTGAGCTGCATCGCGTCGGCGAACCTGCCCGTGCGCCAGAGCTGCTCCCACTTGTGCCGGGGAATGAGCCAGAGATTGTAGATCGAATCGAGAAAAGTGCCGTTAGGGTGATGCAGCTTGAAGCGTACCGTGTAATCGTCGATCTTCACGAGGTCGGGGTAGATCGGCGCGCCGTTCTCGTCCTTTCCTTCGATGAATACATCGCGGGCCGCAGTGTCCACGTTCTTGTCGCGGATCACATCGTAGGTGAATACGAGATCGTCAGCGTTGAATGTCTCGCCATCGGACCAGCGCACGCCTCGCCGCAAGTAAAAGGTCCATTCTTTCGCGTCGGGAGATGATTCCCACCTTGTGCAAAGACCGGGGTCGAAGGCAGGCGGATCTCCACCATTGCGATAGTCGACCGGGCAGCGGAAGACGTGAAACCACAGCACGTCCGCGGTGGCGTTGTCAGTCGCGCGAATGATGTTGAACGTCTTTGGGTCGTCAGGGACCGATAGCACCATTGTGCCGCCGTAGCCACCGGTCTCACCGGGATAAACGTAGACGTCCTGTGGCGGTTCGCCTTGAAAAGGTGGATTGGGAGTGCCGCTGGCAACACCCGGGGCGCCGCCTTTGCAGCCTGTGGCAACGATCATCGCGGTCATCACTACGGCGACGATTATGTTCCTCATTCTTTGTGCTCCTTGGGGGGGAACGTAACTGAATCGATGCCTGCTAACAAGAGAAAGTATCGTAGACCTAAGCGCCTGTCAAACTCGTTGAACTTGAGCCGACTCGCTCGTCGACAACTTTTGCACTTCGGTCAGTCGGAAAATGCGATGAAGCGCAAGAAGACGACGGTGCGTCAGGTTTTGCCTGACAAAGCCTTACGACACACTCAAGGTCCGTGCTGCTTTGGCCCTTTCAATCTAGGTCTGGGTTTGAACAGAACGCTTCTGCGTGCTAGCCTCAGGGCATAGTCATAATGTCCGTTTCGAAGGAGAATCCATGAACTTACAAAGATCGATTCGCGTGGTTGGTGCGCTGCTTTTGCTGTTCAGTTTCAACGTTGCTTCAAACGCCCAGAGGGATCGTGACCGCGACCGTGACCGAGGGGGACGTTGGCAATACCTCGGACAATCTCGCGTAGACGGTAGGGCGGACCACGACACTATCCGTGTGAATGCCCGCGGGCCGTTCCGGTCGATTTTGCTCGAGGTCCAGGGTGGCGCCATTGAATTCAACCGCGTAGTCGTCCGTTTTGAGAACGGAGCCGATCATCAGGTCGACGTTCGGGAGCGAATACGCGCGGGCGGCAGAACGCGTGCGATTGACCTGCCGGGTGATCGGCGGAACATTCGAAGCGTGGAGCTCTGGTATGAGAGGGGGAATTGGCGCTCGCGGCGGCCAACTTTGAGACTCCATGGACGGCGCTAAAATGCGATCTGACCGAGGCAGCTATTAAGGAGATGCAAATGGCGAATACGCCGGTACTGTTCCGTGTAATGTTGCAGGTGAGCGACCTCGACAAAGCGGTGGACTTCTATTCCAAACTCCTCGACGTCGAAGGAAGGAAGCTGCGAGGCTCACGCGCTTACTTCGATTGTGGGCCAGTCATTCTGGCTATCCTGGACCCCACTCCAGGCAACATCACGCCGGCGCCCAACGTCGATGATGTTTACTTTTCCGTGAAGGACCTCGAAAAAGTTCACGCACGAGCGGGTGAGCTCGGATGCCTATCGACGGAGGAGGTCCACGAAGAGAGCGCTGGTGACATCGTGACTCGCCCTTGGGGCGAGCGGTCATTTTATGTCGAAGACCCGTGGGGCAACGGGCTCTGCTTCGTGGATGAGAAGACCCTTTACACCGGCCGCTGACTACAGGTTTCTGGTTTCTGGTTTCGCGTTCTCGGTCCTTCTATGATTGTGACTGCGACCGATCGAGCGGACCGCACTCGACAGGTACCCCACCACAGTGAGCTTTGTGTTTCAGAGTTTCTTTAGGATGGCCTTCCAACGAGCCCACGCTTCGTCACGGGCTTTCTTGTTTGCTTCATTCTTATCCCCCGGGTCTTCGCCAGCGCGCATGAAACCGTGCCCCGCGCCTTCGTAGGTCACAGGGTCATAAGTCTTGCCGGCTGCTTTCATCAGCTCCTGGCTCTTTGGTATCGTCGCGTTCACGCGATTGTCGCTCCCACCATAGAAGCCATAAACCGGACACTTGATCTTCGCGATTGCATCCGCGTTATCCGGGCCTGTGCCGTAGAAAACAAACGCCGCTTTGAGGCTTGGCCTGTTGGTCGCCAAACGAAAAGTCTGGCTGCCGCCGTAGCAGAATCCGCCCACGGCGACTTTGCCGTTGGAGGCGGGCAGCTTTGCCACATAATCAGCCACGGCATTCAGGTCGGCAGTCACCTGATCGGGCGGAAGGTCACGGATGGCCTGGCCTACGGCGCTGCGATCGGCGAACTCGCTCGTCCCCCCGCCCTTCGGACCGACGCCTGAAAGCAGGTCGGGAGCGATGGCGATGTAGCCGGCTTCGGCCAGTTGATCGGTCAAGCTGCGCACCCAGTCGGTCAGGCCCATGATTTCGTGGATGACCACGACGGCCGTCGCTTTGCTTTTGACCTCAGGATACACGATGAAGGCGTTGACGATGCGATCGCCATTCTTGACCTTCACCCACTCCTGATGGCGCGCCGATTTATCTACGCGCGCCTTGGCCCAATCCTGTCCAAGCGCGGCGAGGTAGTTCGGCTCCAAGCGCTGATGGTGAGCGGTAACAGAATCCTGAGCGAATGCTGAGCCAGAAGCCAACAGCAACACGGTAACAATCATCATCGCTTTTCTCATCTTATCCTCCGTCCGAGAAGAGTTCGTTTACGTAGTCGTCTCTTTGTAACAAACGGCCGAAAGGTCACGTGGCTTTCAACTGATTGATGTCCGCGAGCAGCGTCTTCTCGTGTCCCTGGGGATTCACTTTCTGATAGACCTTGCGGACGACTCCGTTCGGGTCGATAACGAAGCTGGTCCGGTCCCAGTACATATTCCCCTTGTATTCGCTCTGCCCGATTCCTGTGGCTTTGAGCAACTCTTTGTCGGTGTCCGCGAGGAGATCGATGGTGAAGCCGAACTTGCTGCAGAAGCTCTTGTGCGAGTCAACGTCGTCCTGGCTGACGCCGACCACGCTGATGCCAGCATCATCGAAATCCGACTTGGTAGCGGTGAAAGACTGACCTTGAATAGTGCAGCCTGGCGTGTCGTCCTTAGGATAGAAATAAACCACCAGCCACTTACCTGCAAAGCCGCTGAGCTTCACTGTTTTGCCGTCCTGGTTCGGGAGGGCGAATTGTGGAAACGGTTGTCCTGCTTCAAGCATTGTGTGTTTGTCCTTTCATTCGAGTCCTGATTGCGTCTCGACGTCAAGCATATCAAAGATGTCGAAGAAAAGGCGATTGGTCAGCAGCAGTTTTTTTGGGCCTCAGTGACTTTGGAACGGCCACCTTGCGTGGCGATTAAATGGGTACGAAATCCGTGCAAATCCGCCCAATCGGTGTCATCCATGGTCTATGTGTCGTCGGTATCGCATTGCCCGCACGGCATAGACCACGGATGACACTGATTGGGCGGATTTGCACGGATACTCTTCCTTATGGAGAACTACGAACTCTTCAGCTCCTGGTAACGCTCTTCCACCTGTTCAGCGGAGACGTTCTCCTTGCGAGTTGAGACGAACCAAACGTGCCCAAAGGGGTCTGCCAATTTGCCGGAGCGGTCGCCGTAGAATTGATCGCTCACCGGTCTCACCACCTTTGCGCCGGCTGCGACAGCCTTGTCGAACACCGCGTCCACGTCCTCGACATAAAGATGGAGGCCCACGGTTGAACCGCCGCGTGACTGCGGTCCGAGAACGTCGATTTCCGGATATTCGTCGGAGATCATGATCTGCGAATTGCCGATCTGCATCTCCGCATGCCCGATGCGGCCATCGGGTTCGGCGAGGCGCATCGACTCTTTCGCTCCGAACACGTTCTTATAGAACTCCATCGCGCTCGCCGCGTCCTTGACGGTCAAGTAGGGCGTCACGGTGGGGTAGTCTTCCGGAACGGGTTTCACTTTGCTTGTCATGGACTCTCTCCTTTGGGGGTAATTTGAGAGAGCGAGCAGCTTTCTTCGCCCGCTTCTCCTTCGTTTTACAGCGGCGCGTCCTTTATGTGAGTGGCGATATACCAGAGGTTGTCGAACGGATCCGTAACACCCGCGACGCGGTCTCCATAAGGCTGATCAGCCGGCGTGCTTTGCGAGACAGCACCTGCCGCGACCGCGCGCCGGTACAGGCTGTCTACGTCGTCCACGTACATGAAGAACGTAGTCGCCATCGGCTGCCACTGGCCGTGCGCGTCACCCATTTCAATCATCGAGTCCCCGATCCTTACCGTCGCGTGATGAATGACGCCATCGGGTGACTGTTCTCGAGATTCCTCCTCCGCTCCAAACGCCGTCTTCAGAAAGTCGATCAATTGTGCCGCCCCGCGAGGATGCAAGAAAGGCGTCACTGTGCGAAGTCCCTCGGGGGCGTGTCCGGTCGCTTTGTGAGTGGCGATGTACCAATGATTGCCCGATAAATCCTTCACTCCCGCTTCGCGGTCTCCATAGACCTGATCCACTGGCCCGTACATCGAGGTACCGCCCGCCTGCAACGCGCGCTCGTAAACAGCATCCGCATCCTTCACGTAGAGATGAATCCCAGTAGGCACCGGAGTCCGGCTTAAGGCCGAGCCCCCTCCGATCATGACGAGCGAGTCGCCAATCTTGACCTCGGCGTGTATGCCGCCGGCCGTTCCCGTCCCGCGGTAGAGTTCCTCAGCGCCGAATGCCTGTTTCACGAAATCTATCAGTTCGGCCGCTTCGTTGACGATGAGATAAGGGGTGATCGTGTGAAAGCCCTCACGAATAGGTTTGACTGCCGTCGTTGTCATCGATGCTCTCCTTTCGAGATCAGCCTTAAGACTTGCTTTGAAATCCGGGCGAGGAAGATCGCGCAACTCGGCCGCAACGCGAAGCAGCGCATCGACACTCGCGTTCACAGACGGAAGCGGCGCATCGGAATTGGCGACGATCGCCTCTACCGCTTCATCGAGTTGTTCTATCAAGCTCGCGTTAGCCATTCGTGTTACCTGTCTGTTTACCTGGTCGGCGGCCGGAACGGCCGCGCTCCCGGGTTCGCAGATTTTGCAGAGCGCGGAATTGAAGCTGCTTTACCGCACCCTCGCTGCGCCCGAGTTCTTGCGCGATTTCGCGGATACTCTTGTCGTCAGCAAAGCGCTTAACGATTACGAGGCGCTGATCTTCCGGAAGCCGATCGACAAGCTGGAAGAGCCGCGCGCGCTGGTCGATTTCCTCGACGTTGACCTCCTCAGCCGGAAAGTCCGTTCCGGGGAGAATCTCTCTCTCTTTCGCCGCGCGTTTCGATCGATCGATGATCGAATTCGCAGCGATCTTGAAGAGCCAGGCGGCGAAAGGCACACCCCGCCATTCGAAGCGCGGAAGGCTGGCAAGCGCCTGATGGAATACTTCGGAGGTCAGATCCTCTGCTTCATGGCGGTCGCGGACACGCCGCGCGATGTATGCATACACGCGTGCAAAGTGATTCTCATATAGCTCGGCGAACCGGGCAGGGTCTTGCTGAGCGGCTTCGATCACGAGCCGCTCTGCCGTGTCTGTTTCTTGAGCCTTCAATCCCGCTTCTCCGCCACTATAGCCCTCTGCCTTCATAAACTCCCGAGACACCGAAAGGTTACGCTCGGATCAAGAAACTTTAGGGAATTCAGTCGGTAAATCGTTTTCCGCATCCGGTGGTCGAAACTAACAAGGTGCCGCAGGCACCGTCAATCGCCGACGTGCTAAGGGGTGCGCGTCGATTTGTTGCGGTTGAATCCCGGGTGGGATGTCAGAATAAAGCCACGAATGAGTCCGCGAACCCGTGGAGCGACGCGCGAGGAAAGCGGTTGAATCCCGAAGGGGAAACAAACGGGACTATTTCACGCGCTTCAGGTGAAACACGGAAGTCGTTTCTTTCGCTCCCTGTTTCCAGGTCCACTCTTCGGTAACGTGATCCGCGTCTTGAAACTTGATTACCAGCCGCTGCATGCGACCGTCGCCGCTTCCCTTTAGATTAGCAGCATCGACGTATTGAAAGGCGAGGCTGTCGCCCCGGGAACCCTGGGCCCGCATCCTGGGTTGATTGCCCGCGGAGCAATAGTGAGTCATCAAGATGGCGTCACCGTCCGGATGATAGATGGTCATCATGTTCTCGTTGACCATCGTTTCCATCAGCGCAGTTCCGTTGGAAATCAACGCGAACGTAATTCGCGATTTTCCTTCCGGACTTGTTGCCTCCCATTCGCCCACCAGTGCCTTCATTCGGTCAAAGTCGCTTCCGGCTGCGGCGCTGCTGTTAATCCCGCACAAGAGAAGCGACAAAACGATAGTCGTTCTTTTCATAGGCTCTCCTTTATTACGCCAACAGCAACGGGACCGCCGTGTCCACTACCCGATCGCCGCTTCGACTTTGTCACGAACCGCTTGAACAACCGAATCGACGGAGACGTCTTCCGACTGTCGTGTTGCGCGGGTGAACAACTCGACTTTGCCTTCCTTGATTTTCTTGCCGATCGTGATCCGATAAGGGACGCCGATCAGGTCAGCATCGTTGAACTTCACACCAGCGCGTTCGTCGCGATCATCGATCAACACCTCAACGCCAGCCTGACGGAGGTCCTCGTAGATGCGATCAGCCGCGGCCAGAAGCGCCTGATCCTTAATGTTGACCGGCGTAACGACAACGTGAAACGGCGCAATCGACGCGGGCCAGCTTATGCCGGCTTCGTCGTTGTACAGCTCGACGGCCGCAGTCAAAACGCGTTCTACGCCTATCCCGTAGCTGCCCATTATGATCGGCACTTCAGTGCCATCGGCAAGCAGCACTCGGGCGCCCATGCTTTCGGAGTACTTCGTTCCGAGCTTGAAGATGTGACCGACCTCGACCGCTTTGAACAAGTCCAGCTTGCCGCCGCAGTTCGAGCAGGTCTCGCCGGCTTTGACTGAGCGAAGGCTCGCCCATTTATCGACTTTGATGTCGCGATCGATCGACACTCCGCGGAAGTGGTGGTCGTCTTTATTCGCGCCGGTGGTCATGTTGCGTCTGCCGTGCAACGCCTCGTCGGAGATCACTTGCGCGATCTTCGGATGAGAAGACCGCGTTACCCCCACAGCGCCGAGCGATCCCGCGGAGGCGCCCAACGCTTCGCGAATCTCCTCGGGCTGTGCGGGTCTGACATTGATCGCGCCGCTCGCGTCCATAAGCTTGGTCTCATTCAGCTCGTGATCCCCTCGCATCAAGACGAGAGCGATTTGATTGTCGAGGACGTAGACAAGCGTTTTGATCTGCCGATCCGCGGAAGCGCCCCCGGGAAAAGTCGTAAGATCTTCGATCGTTCGAACTCCCGGCGTTGGAAACTCTTCGGCAGCAGCGGGTCCCCCTTCGTCATCCGCCGGCGCAAGCTTTGACGTAGCCTTCTCAACATTCGCCGCGTAGTCACATTTCTCACACACGACGATGTTGTCCTCGCCGGCGTTGGTTCGAACCATGAACTCGGTCGATTTGCTCCCGCCCATCGCGCCGGAGCTTGCCTCGACAGACGTGTACTTCAACCCACATCGCGTGAAAATTCGACAATAGGCGTCGTATTGATCCTGAAAAGACTTGTCAAGACCCGCCCAGTCAACATCGAACGAGTAAGCGTCCTTCATGGTGAACTCGCGTACTCGAAGCAAGCCTGATTTCGGACGCGCTTCGTCGCGGAACTTGACCTGAATTTGATACCACACCTGTGGGAGCTGGCGGTAAGAGCTCAAGGTGTTGCGAGCGATAGTGGTGAAAACCTCTTCGTGAGTCATGCCGAGCGCCATGTCCGCGCCCTTACGATCTCGGAGCCGGAACATGTTATCGCCCATCACTTCCCAGCGTCCCGATTCTTTCCAGACTTCCGCGGGATGAATCGCCGGCAACACAAATTCCTGCCCGCCTATGCGGTTCATCTCTTCGCGGATGATCTGGATGACCTTCAAGCGCACTCGCTGGGCCAGCGGCAGCAGCGAGTAGACGCCTGCGGTAAGCTGACGGATGTAGCCTGCGCGAACCAGCAGCCGATGGCTGGTGACTTCGGCGTCCGTCGGGTCTTCGCGCAGAGTCGGGATGAACAGGTTGGACCAACGCATCGCTTCTCCTCGCACTGTCACTGTCAAGGTTGGACAGCGAAACAGAACGAGACAAACTAGCAACTGCTTCGAGTGGCAGTCAAGCACAGGACTGGCGGAGGAAAGAAGCAGTGCCCTCCATTTCATCCGAGCGGTTAAGCATGAGTTTAGAGATACCATCGGGCTTCAGCCGATGGAGCTTCAGTTTCAGCCTAACGGGCAAGCATGAGCTTGGAGATCCATCGGCTAAAGCCCGATGGGATCTAGCGAAACAAGCGCGATGATCATTAGGTCAAAACTGAAGCTCCATCGGCTAAAGCCCGATGGTATCCCAGTGAGGCAGCGCGATGACTAGGCTGAAATTGAAGCTCCATCGGCTAAAGCCCGATGGTATCCCAGTGAACCAGCGCGATGATCGTTAGGTCGTGACCCAGTTGCGTGAACGCCTGGGCTAATGGAAACTGCGCGAGAATTCGCAAGCAAGAATCCGATGCACACCTGGGAAGGTTGTAGATTCAAATCCCACCAGCAGGTATAGTATCAGGCCAAGCTTGCACCGAGAGAAGATACGATAGGAAGAGACGGCTCTTAGTTTGCGCAAGGCGTCAGATCGGAGAACAATGATCAAAGATCTTTCAGACGAATACGCTCGATACCGGAGTATAGGCGAAAAGGCTATACAACAGGTTTCGGACGAGGCCCTGAACGAGGTGCTTAGCGCTGACAATAACTCAATCGCGATGATTGTGCGGCACATCAGTGGCAATCTGCTTTCCAGATTCACTGACTTCCAGACTAGCGACGGAGAGAAGCCCTGGCGGGATAGAGACTCAGAATTCGAAGATACGAACTACGACAGACGAGACGTTGAGCAAATGTGGGCCGGAGGTTGGGAAGTGCTGGAATCGGAGCTTTCAAAATTGACCGATGAGCACCTGCAAAGGCACGTGTATATCAGGGGTCAGACCTTGACGATCCACGAAGCGCTGTGCAGATCACTCGCTCACGTTTCATATCACATTGGCCAGATAGTTTTGTCGGCGCGCATCTTGAACGACGGGAACTGGCAGTGGATAAGCATCCCAAAGGGGCAGTCGGGTGAGTACAACAGGAATCCCATGATGGAGAAAAAGCCGGGGTGAAACCTATGAACTCAAGAATACTCGCTGTTTTTTCAATTCTCGTGTTCGCTGCATCGTTAGGAGTTGCCGTTATGAGCCAAACACCACAGGAACCCGGGCCGTTTCCGCCGCCCAAAAAGAAACCACCTATTGTCACCGTCGGCAAGTCTGACAGCGATCCTCCTTCGGATGCTACCGTGCTGTTCGACGGCAAGGACCTGTCCAGGTGGCGTAGCGTGAACAATGGTGGCGATGCGAAGTGGAAGATCAAGGACGGCTATGTGGAGGTTTCTCCGGGCACGGGTGACATCGCCACTAAGGAAGAGTTCGGCGACTGCCAGTTGCACATCGAATGGGCCACGCCCTCTGAGGTCAAAGGCGAAGGTCAGGAACGCGGCAACAGCGGTGTGTTCCTGATGGAACGATACGAAGTGCAGGTGCTCGATTCGTACAAAAACAAGACCTACTATCATGGTCAGGCGGGAGCGATATACAAGCAGCACGCGCCATTGGTGAACGCTTCGCGCAAGCCCGGCGAATGGCAGAGCTTCGACATCATCTTCAAAACCCCGAAGTTTGACGAGCAGGGCAAGGTGATCGAGCGCGCTCGCCTCACAGTACTGCACAACGGCGTGTTGATTCAAAACAACGTCGAGATCTACGGCAACACGTGGCACGACCGTCCGCCGCTGTATATCGCGCACGGGCCGAAAGGTTCAGTTAAGCTGCAGGATCATAGTAATCCGCTGCGGTATCGCAACATCTGGATCAGGCAGTTGTAGAACAATGATGAGGCGAGCACACTGTGGAACAGTCGCCATCTTGGAGCGTGTATGATTGAGCACCACCCCAAGCGAAGGAGGATTACTATGCACCCTCACTCTGGTTCGCGGTTCTGGAGAGGTAGTTCGCTTTCCGTGTTATCCACAGGGATTTCGTTGCTGCTCACTCTTTTCGTGCCGGCGACCGGTTCAGGCTGGCAGCGAGAAAACCCTCCAAGATCTGAGCTCGGATTAGAGATCAGCTTGCCGGATGATTTGAGGCGGCCTCTTATTCGCCTTGCGCATGGCGGAGGCGGCATGACGCTGATTCGCCGCGAGTCGTTGAAGATCAATGACCCAAAGGCGGCGGGCGAATTCACCGCTATCGACGTCCGGGCGGAGGTCGAGGGCACGCTATGAAAGTCAGTCTGTCCCTCATCTATAACGATCTTTCAAATCAAGAATGGTGGAAGGAAAAACAGGAGAAGCTTGCCGGGTCCTACTTGATTCACGAGGGCGAAACCGCTCGTTCCACCGGGTTGGCAGAGTTCGGCATTGAGCCGTTCGAGATGAAGGTGATCAGCGCCAAGCCAATTTCGTTCAAGCCGGGCGAGGGACCTCGAATAATCAACAACACGACTGCGCTGGAAGTCGCACGGCTGGAGAAGCATCTTGATTTCTACTCGATATGGTTGAAGAACACATCGAGCAAGAATGTTGTGGCCTACACCGTTTATAGCGGCAACAGCGGCTCAAGCACCAGCGGCAGAGGCACGGTACTTCCTGTTATCGCCGCCGGGGCGACGACTCACGAGACGCACATGGCCGTTTCGGACGTAGAGCGCAATGGCATCACGATTTCGATTGCGGTTTTCGATGACGGGACGTTCGAAGGCGATGCGAAACTCGCTGTGCAGGTCCTGGCAACGGGAGAAGGTGTGAGGACCCAAGCCCCACACGTGCTGCGCATGATCGAACAGACCCTCAAGGTCAATGATTCCGATCTCCGAGCCGCATTTGTCAAACTGGAATCTGAGCTCTGGGTCATCCCTGAGGCAATGGGCAAGCCGTCGGCACTTCTTTATTTGAAAACGAAGTTTCCGGCTCAGGAGGAAAAAACTCAGAGCGCGCTGTACGAAGTCTTTAAGGGCGGACTCTACGACGCGAGAAACATAGCGCTCTCCGACCTTGGACAGACGGGGCGCCAGGTTCAAGACATGGAACAGCGCGGTCAGTTTGCGTCTGCGGTGGAGTCAATCAGAAGGACCTTGGAGCGCCTAAGAGAGACCTTCGGAAAGATCACCTCCGCTCAGCGGTAGTTATTCGAAGGCCGAGTCCAGAAGACGCATAGGCTCTCAGGCGTTTAGCCGGAAGGGCCACTTCAACCCACGCCATGCAACGGCAAAAACAATTTGAGGAAGGGGAGGTTCCCTGCCAGCGCGGCTTTGAACATCCATGTCAAACCCGATCGATCACCTCGCACATTTGGACGAGTCGAGGTCGTTGCAGCAGGGGGATCTCACTGCCACGCTTGATTCGAGTTAAAGCACAAAACGGAGATTGCAATGAGAGTAATAACAAGAATGACTGCAGTGACTGCCGCTTCCCTGACCGTCGTATTGTTGATGGGGCAAACCCTGGCAGGGAATTCCAGAGTTCTGGCCAGGCATCAAGGATCCGTTGCCAGGAATACACGAAACGATATCACCCCGCGGGGACTCTTCATAAGTAAGGCGGCTGATGCGATGCGGGTCAAAGTGCTGGACGCCAAAACGGGTGCGGCGGTGGCGCCGAACACGGAATTCAATAAGGATGACAGCCTCAAGGTTGTCATCGAGAGCAATTTCGAAAGTTACGCGTACATCATCAATGTCGAGATAGGCAAGAACAGCACGAAGCGATTCCTGCTCTACCCCAATGCTCGTGCCGTCAATAACAGGATCAGGCCGAATGAGCCGCTCGAGCTGTTGGTCGCCTTCGATGATAGAGCGGCTACCGAAGTTCTCCAGGTCATTGTGTCTCACGATCGGATCGCCTACCTCAACTCCGCACTGAATGGGCGTTGTTCAGAGTCCGAGAATCCCTGCCAATTGGAGAGTAGGGTTGCGGCGCTCGTGGCATCGATAGTGGGCGATAAGAAGCCTTCTACGCAGACTGAGAGTGCGGGCATTTTCCCCAGGCTACAGGTTCAGAAGCAGTACCGGTCCGGGCTTCGCTCTCGCGACATCATACTTTCACCTGGCAAAGAAAAAGACAACGACGCGAACGAGACGTACGTAGCGATTCCAATCAAAGCAGGTGGTAACGGACACTTGAAAGCGAAAGAGGTTTTCGTGTTTGAGCTGAGGCTTAAACATGTTTGACGCCCACGCGACTCGGACCGCAGAACAGCCCACCGCCCGCTCCTCGCCCGCACTGGCCTCGTTGACTGTGAATCGTCAAAGGCGTATTAGTTCCTTGTAAGCCTGGGTTATTTAGTAGGAGGAACTCCCCATGGCTGATGAAATGACAACCAAGGCCACGATCGAGACAGTCCTTGAGAGGATCATCGCTTTCGAAACGCGATTCGAGAGCCGATTCGATCAATCGGAGAGTCGAACCGAGCAGTTTGAAAAGCAAGTAATCGCACGCTTTGACAAAGTAGACGAACGTTTTGACGGCATCGACAACGAAATCGATCGGGTCGCCAGCGTTGCTCACTCCACCAAGGCCGAAATGCTGAGCCTGCGCGCCGACTTCAGAGAGTTGCGCGCTCAGCTGAAGGAAGTACTTCCAATCCCACAGGCCTCTTAGACGATCGGTCATGACAGCAGTCGAAAGAAGGCGGAAAGCTGGCGGCAAATGGTGGCAACTGCTCCCGGTGGTGGTGCTCGGTCTCGTCTTACTCGCGCCACCGCGCGCAACCCAGTTCAATCAGCCGCAGCAGAAGCCGCCTGACAGCTTATCCGCCGCGGAGTTCTCACGCCTCATACGTGACTTTTCCGAAGAGGGCGGTTACTTCTTCTCTGACAATCTCATTTCCAACGAGACTCCTTATCTTACCGTCGTCGACAAGCTTCGTCAGCTCGGGGCAACGGGCGGTGCATATATCGGAGTCGGCCCGGAGCAGAACTTCACTTACATCGCCAAGCTGCGCCCGCGGATCGCCTTCATCCTCGACATTCGCCGCCAGGCGATAGTTCAGCACCTAATGTACAAGGCCATCTTTCATCTTTCGCCCAATAGGCTTCAATTCCTTTCGCGCTGGCTGAGCAAGCCTCTGACGAAGGACGCTCCGTCTGCGGACGCTTCGCTAAATGAATTGCTGGCTTATTTCAACAAGTCACCGGCGGATGATCAGACATACGCGCAGAGTTCGGCTGCGGTTGGCAAGGTGATACAAGAGGAGTTTCAGTTCCCGCTTACGCAGCGTGATCAGGCGAGTCTCGCGTACGTCTACAAGAGCTTTCGGGAGGGCGGACTGGAGACATCGTTTCGGCTGAACGGATGGTCGGATGGCGACTTTCCGACGTTGAGCGAGGTCCTCCTACAGCCAGACCAGCACGGGAAACCTGGCAACTTTCTCGCAAGCCGCGACGACTATGACTTCGTTCGCGGCCTTCACTTGAAGAATCTGATAGTCCCGGTTGTGGGTGATTTCGGCGGCAAGAAAGCACTAGCCGCCGTCGGCGATTATCTGCGCAAGAGCGGGCTCACGGTGACTGCATTCTACACTTCGAACGTTGAGCAGTACTTGTTCGACGATGGCTTGTTCACAGCTTTCGCAAACAACGTGAGAAAGCTTCCGATCACCGAGAACAGTCTTTTCATCCGCTGGGTCTATCAGCGGTATTACCATCCTGCTCGGATGGCGGGGCAGCGCTCTACCTCGCTGCTACAGCGGATGAGTGTTTTTCTGACGGACTTCGAGGCGGGTCGATATCAGAATTACGTCGACTTGATTTCGACGCACTACATCGCACCTGATAAGCCCCAGTAGTCAGTCACGCCCATACAGGTCACCGTGAATGCTCTCTCTGTTCTATTTCTTTTCTTCTTCCTTCTTGCCTAGACCCCAGAACTCCTTGACCGCGTCCGCGCCAGGGACGAGCTTCTCCATCGGCCATGGCACGCTCAACCACAACGCGCTTCAGTGGACGCGCCATCTCGGGGAAATCGTGTTGCTCATCAGCCCTGATTACCGCGGCATAGGTCTGGGAAATCTGCTGGCGAACGAACTCTTTTCGATTGCAAGAGAGCTGGGTCTCCAGAAGATCGTTGCTCGCATGGCTTCAGAACAACGAGGCGCGTTGCAGGTCTTCGAGCGCCTGGGCTTCAGAGCCGAGGCGTTATTGGGCGATTATGTCATCGATCGGCAGGGACGCACGCACGATCTGATCGTGATGTCTTACGACGTAACCGGTCTGACCGAATAGTTCCCACTGAATAGTAAGGAGCGCCGGTGTTTCTCGCGGGCCTTGAACGTCTCGAAGCCGAATTCTTTCGCGGGCTTAATCAGTTCGTCGAACCACTGGTGCGAGCAGGTCTGGGCGCGCCTGTGCTTTTTCCCGCCGGCGCGATTGTTATCGAAACGCAGGGGCGAAAGAGCGGCCGCCGTTCGAATGTACCGCTGATGGCCGCGCTGGTCGGCGATCTGGTCGTCGTCAGCACGGTCCGGCGCCGCTCGAACTGGGTGAAGAACCTTGCCGCGCATCCGGAGGTTCGCTACTGGCTCGGAGGCCGTGAGCGAGAGGGCACCGCTTTCGCGATCGGACCCGGTATCGAAACGGCTGGTGATCTGCCGCTGCGGGTGAGCTGTTTGGCCGCTGCACTCAAGCAACACAGCACTCTGTTCGGGACCGGCTTCGCGATCCTGATGCCACGCGATCCTGATGCCACATGAATCTTCGACCGATCAACCTTAGTGGTGAACCCAATGGCTACCGCAACCAAAACGGCAATCGCAAAGAACAAGTCGGAGCGCAAGCTCGCGCCCGGACCGAAGCGAAAGGCTCTGGGCGATCAGCTTGTGCCGATGAGCCGCGACCCGCTCAAGTTCTTGCTCAAGATGGCACGAGAGTACCCGGACATCGTCACCTTTAAGCTTGGCCCTCAACGCACCTTCCTTATCAGCAAACCCGAATACATCGAAGACGTGCTGGTGGCTAACGACTGGAACTTCTTAAAAGGCCGCGGACTTCAGCGCGCGAAGAAGGTTCTGGGTAAAGGACTGCTCACAAGCGAAGGCAATTTCCACCGCCGTCAGCGGCGGCTTTCACAGCCTGCTTTTCATAAACAGCGCATAGCGGCATACGGCGCCGTAATGGCTGAGTACGCCGCGCGCGCCCGCCATGGCTGGAAGGACGGCGAGACGCGAGACATCGCGCAGGACATGATGCAACTCACGCTGGCGATTGTCGCAAAGACTCTGTTCGATGCCGACGTCGCGGGTGAAGCAAAGGAGATCAGCCAGGCGTTGACCGAGGTGCTCGAGTTGTTCGCCACGTTTTCTTCGCCGCTCACCGAGTTCACCGATAAGATGCCGACGGCGAGAAATCGCCGCGTGAAGCGTGGCAAGCAGCGCCTGGATGAAACGATCTACCGAATCATCGCCGAGCATCGAGCGGCCGGTGAAGATCGGGGCGATCTGCTATCGATGCTGCTTCTGGCTCAGGACACCGAGGAGGGCAGCGGCGGCATGTCCGATGAGCAACTGCGTGACGAAGTAATGACTCTCTTTCTCGCCGGGCATGAGACGACTGCCAACGCGCTTGCGTGGACGTGGTACTTGCTCTCGCAGAATCCCGAAGTCGAAGCAAAGATGCATTCGGAAATCGATGCGGTGCTCGGCGGCAAGCTCCCGACCTTCGAGGACGTGCCGCGATTGGATTACACCGAGCGGGTGTTTACCGAATCGATGCGGCTTTATCCACCGGTGTGGGTGATGGGCCGCCGGGCGGTCAGCGCTTGTAAGATCGGCGGCTACCATGTACCCGCCGAGTCGATTGTGCTGCTCAGCCAGTTCGTTACGCACCACGATGAGCGCTATTATGATGAGCCTGAGACGTTCGATCCGGATCGATGGCTCCCAGAGGCCAAAGCAGGGCGTCCTAAGTACGCTTACTTTCCGTTCGGCGGCGGCCCGCGTTTGTGCATCGGCGAGTCCTTCGCGTGGATGGAGGGAATCCTGTTGCTGTCGGTGATTGCGCAGAAGTGGAAGCTGAGGCTCGTGCCCGGCCATCAGGTCAAGCCGCAGCCGTTGATCACGCTCAGGCCGAAGCATGGAATGAAGATGACGGTCGAACCAAGATAGTGGTCAGTGGTCGGTGGTCAGTGCCTAGCAAACTCTACCTGGGTTAGCAAAAACTTTAGATTCGAAATGGGAGGAGCATGTCATGGCAATCAAAAGTTATCGCGACCTCATCGTTTGGCAGAAAGCGATGGACCTGGTGGAAGGTGTCTATAAAAGAACGAAAAGGTTCCCAAGCGAGGAACTCTATGGCCTAACATCTCAACTCAGAAGAGCGGTGGTTTCGGTACCGTCGAATATTGCTGAAGGACAAGGGCGAAACTCGACGAAAGAGTTCTTGCATCACCTCTCGGATCGCTGTGCGAGGTCGAAACTCAGATTCTTATTGCTCACAGGCTCGGATATCTTGGAAGAGGTGACGTTGACGGTCTCGATGGGCTGACTTCAGAAGTTGGACGACTTATCAATGGCCTATCAAACAAACTTCCCAAGGAAGGAAGGCCGAACTGACCACTGACCACTAGCCACTGACCACTTCTGGGGATTTCGAATGTCACAACCAAATCTCAACCACCGGCTCACCGCAATTGATGCAAGCTTCCTCTACTTTGAAAAGAAGGAAGCCTCGATGCACATCGGGAGCGTGAGCTTATTTGAAGGCGAGATTCCCTTCGACCGCTTCGTCGAGATGCTCAACTCGAAAATGCATCTGCTGCCCCGCTATCAGCAGGTTGTAGTGCCTGACCCGTTTGGTATCGGGCATCCGACCTGGGAGTTTGATCAAGGCTTCGACATCAAGCGGCACATCTTCATGCTTCAGATCGATGCGCCCGGCGGCGAAGCCGAGTTGATCGAGTTGGCGGGGCGCATCCTCACTCCGATGATGGACCGACGCAAACCGCTCTGGGACATCTATCTCGTTTACGGTTTAGAAGGAAAACGCACCGCGATGATAGCGCGTGTGCACCACTGCATGGTTGATGGTGTCTCGGGCGTGGACCTGATCAAGATTGTACTGGACATCTCTCCGGAGGTGCCCAAGGTCTTTCCTCCGCCCGAGCGCCCGCCGCAGCCGCCACGCCCCGACGCGACGCGGCGCTTTTTCGATACCCTGCTCGGTAACATGCAAGAAGGCATGAACCGGTGGATGGAGTTCCAAACTGGCTTGTTGAATTTGACGCAGGCTCTAACCGATGAACAGAGCCGCCAATCTATGCGCGAAACGAGCGGCACCATTCCGCAGCTCGCGTCGCCGATTTCGCTGTTGCCCTTCAACCGGCCGTGCTCAGGGCAACGCAAGCTTGTATGGAGCACCTTCTCATTCGCCGAAGGTCGCGCAATCCGCGCTGCCCTTGGAGGCACGGTCAACGACGTGGTGCTCACGGCGTTGTCGGGCGCGGTGTCCCGCTACGTTGAGCTACACGGCCAGCAGACTGCGGGGCGCCAGCTTCGCGTAATGGTGCCCGTGAGCTTAAGACAGCAAGATCAGCGCGGCGCACTCGGCAACCTGGTCTCTATGCTGCCCGTTGAGATTCCTCTCGATATGCCGAATCCCGTCGAGCGCTTCCAGTACATCAATCGCAAGACCGTGGCGATGAAGAGCGGCCGTGTAGCCGAAGGCTTGAATCTCTTTTCCGCGTTGATGGGAATCTTGCCAGCGCCGGTGCACGCCATCGCGGGCGCGATTGCAACCACGCCGATCCCTGCCTTCAACATGGTTTCGACCAACGTGCCTGGTCCACAGGTTCCGCTGTATGCAATGGGCAAGCGAATGATCGCGTATTACCCGTATGTTCCGGTCGGCTATGCGATCGGGTGTGGCTGCGCTATTATGAGCTACGACCAGAATCTTTACTTCGGGCTCACGTCAGATACGCAGGCGATGCCCGATGTCGAGAAGCTGAAGGACGCTCTGGATCAATCGTTCATCGAGTTGCGCGCTGCTGCAGGAGTGGAAGAGATCAAGCCCAAAGTCATGAAAGCGCGACGAGGCAAACGGCAGTAGTGAGCGGGAACGAAAGAACACCATCCATCAATACGACAGGAGCGCGTTAGTGTCCTCATCAACATCACGGAACGGTTTTCTAAAGGATCAGCAAAGCTCTCAACGTCCACTCTGGCGAGAAGCATTCGTCGGACTCGATTGGCTAGCGCTGCGTTCATCGCCGGTCTACTACGGGATGGGCGTTCCGCGCGGCGACGGCTCAGCGGTCATCGTCATCCCTGGATTCATGGGGACTGACACATACCTGCAAGAGATTTACTATTGGCTGCGCCGCATCGGATATCGACCCTATATGTCGCGCATCGGCTGGAACGCCGAGTGTGTCAACACCCTCGTCGAGCGTCTATCGGAGACAATCACCAAGGCTCAAGTTGAAACTAGAGGCAAGGTACACTTGATTGGCCACAGCCTTGGCGGGGTGCTTGCGCGGTCCGCCACTGCACAGAGACCTGATCGCATTGCTTCGGTGATCACGTTAGGCGCGCCCTTTCGCGGTATCCGATCTCACCCCCTGGTGCTTCGAGCAGGTGAACGGGTTCGTGAACGCATACGTCGCCGGAACGGCCAGACAGAACCCGATTGCTTCACGGGCTACTGCGAGTGCGAAGCAGTGGCCTCGCTGAAAAGAGGTTTGCCGGCATCGATTCCTCAATCCGCCATCTACACTAAGAGTGATGGTATCGTTGATTGGCGAGTCTGCATAAACGACGACCCGGCGACAGATTTTGAAGTGTCCGGCACGCACGTTGGGCTGGTGTTCAACGCGAGCGTTTACGGTTTGATCGCGAGGCGTCTCCACGCCACCCACAGCAAGGATTCACCTTCTGCGCGCTAACCAGCATGAGACCATCCGGCTGATTGAAGCCATCCAGGAAGTCAAAGACAAGATCATCTTCTGCTCGCTCTGCAACAACATCACCGACGTCGACCCCTGCCGTTACTGCACGAGCCCGCAACGCGACCGCCGCGCGATTCTCATCATCGAAGAACCCTACAACCTTGTCACGATCGAGAAGACACGCGAGTACCGAGGTCTATATCACGTGCTGCACGGCGCGCTGTCACCGATTCGCGGTATCGGGCCTGATCAACTGAAGATCAAGAACCTGTTTGAGCGGCTCCGTGTGGAAGACGTCGAAGAGATCATCCTCGCCACCAACCCAAATACCGAAGGCGAAGCAACGGCGAACTACTTAACCAAGCTGTTGAAGCCGCTCGGCATGCGAATCACTCGCATTGCCATGGGAGTGCCGGTGGGATCAGACCTCGAGTACGCCGACGAGGTAACGATGCATAAGGCGCTGTCGAATCGGATTGAGGTATAGGCAATCGCGCCTTGGAGATGATCGGTTCGGAAGAGTCTTGCGGTCGTGCCGCTGGCGCAGAGCGATCTCGTAATCTGGAACCCTATCAGGCTTGCTTATGATCTGACACGCGGTGTATAGTCGCGCCCGAAAACGGAGCTTGCCATGCAGACCCCTGTCTCGCGCGTGCCGACTGGTAGTCCGGGCCGGTTATACTGGACGTTACGCTGCACGGTCTATCACCCACTATGAAACGATCACAACTCTTGCAGGGGATCGCTAGTCGCGTCGTCCAGATCAAACAGCCGCACCCGATTCGCGTGGCCATCGATGGTCTAGATGCTGCGGGCAAGACCACCCTTGCCCAGGAACTTGCGCCACTTATTCAAGCGCATGGCCGCCCTGTGATCCGCGCTTCAATCGACGGCTTTCACAATCCAGCCCGCATCCGATACCAGCGAGGGGCCACTTCGCCAGAAGGCTACTATCATGACTCTTTCAACTACCAGGCACTGGTAGAATTGTTGCTGACCCCATTGGGGCCTGATGGAGCACTCCAGTATTGTTCGGCAGTCTTCGACCACCGAACGGACTCAGAAATACAAGTTCCACTCAAAGCAGCCGAGGTTAATGCGGTACTTCTCTTTGATGGGATTTTTCTGCTTCGGCCAGAGCTGAGGGAGCACTGGGATTTCACTGTTTTCGTAGAGGCCGCCTTTGAAGTTACTCTTGCGCGCGCTATGCAGCGCGACCTGGCTTTATTCGGTAGCGCCGAAGAGGTAAGGAAACGCTATGAACAGCGCTACATACCAGGCCAGGAGCTTTATTTTGAAGAATGTCAGCCTAAAGAAAGAGCAAAAGTTGTAGTTGACAATAATACTGCAGTCGGGATTGAAGCTGTTTGGGTAGTAGTAAATGATATTAACGTTGCCAGAAAGAAGGCCGGAAGATAACGAATAAATAGTCAGACTGATAAGCTAGGTTGTGCCATGTGGATTCGTATACTTGTGCTTTCCTTGTTACTGGCCTTCCAACCAGAAGTGATAGGCCAACGTTCTTCAGGTGTGGCGAGCAACTCTCGGCCCAACATCGTCTTCATCCTGGTAGACGATCTACGGTGGGACGAACTAGGCTGTGCCGGGCATCCGTTCATCAAAACGCCCAACATTGACCGCATCGCCAGAGAAGGCGCGATGTTCCGCAATGCATTTATGACCACACCGCTCTGCTCGCCTTCGCGCGCAGGCTTTCTGACCGGGCAATATGCGCACACCAATGGGATCACCGACAACGTTGACCGCTCCGCCGCCAGCCATAAGCTGGTGACCTTTCCCCTGCTACTGCATCAATCGGGTTACGAAACCGCCTTTATTGGCAAATGGCACATGGGTAACGATGACAAGCCACGCCCAGGCTTTGATCGTTGGGTGAGTTTCAAGGGACAGGGCGCCTACTTGAACCCCGAGATCAACGAAGACGGCAAGGCCGTCAAGCCCGCCGGCTACATCACTGATCTTCTTAACGGCTACGCGGTGGAGTTCATCAAGCGGCGACACGACAAACCGTTCCTGGTCTATCTGGCGCACAAAGCGATCCATCCGGAAACGACCCAGAATAACTATGGGAGCGTCAACCTTGCCGACTCGGAGCGGTTCATCCCCGCTGAGCGACACAGCAATCTGTACACGGGCAAAACCGTTCCGCGTCGACCGAATGCGCTGCGCGCTCCGGCAGGCAAGCCTGCGCTCGAACGCCAGATTGGCAACCTGCCGCCACTCGGAGCCAACACTGGCACGCGCGACGAAGTGGTGCTGGGCCGACAACGCACGCTGATGGCGATTGAAGAGGGCGTCGGCGAAATCTTCAGAGCTTTGAAAGAAACTGGCCAGCTCGACAAGACCGTTATCGTCTTCACCAGCGACAACGGCTACTTTTACGGCGAACACGGCCTGAGCGTTGAACGGCGGCTGGCCTACGAAGAGTCTATTCGCATGCCGCTGCTCGTGCGCTACCCGCGAATGATCAAAGCGGGTACGGCGCCCACCGAATTTGCGCTCAACATTGACCTCGCGCCGACACTACTCTCCGTGTCTGGGGTCTCTGTACCCGGCAATATGCAGGGACACTCGCTGGCGCCGCTGCTGAAAGGCGAGAGGATCAAATGGCGCGACTCGTTTCTGATTGAGTACTACTCCGACCGCGTTTTTCCGCGCATGGCGCAGATGGGCTACAAGGCTGTGCGCAACGGGCGCTGGAAATACATTCACTATCTCGAGCTGGACGGGATGGATGAGCTCTACGATCTTAAAACCGATCCCTATGAGATGAAGAACCTGATTAATCAGCCGGGCGCGGGAAAGGCGCTCGACAAGGTGAAGAAGGAGATGGAACGATTGCTAAAAGAGACGAATGCCAGGGGTTAGGCAAAATTGAGCTATGCTCAATTTGGTGTCTAACCACGCGGTTATCAGCCTGAACAGGTTACGTTTTCTGAAAATCGGCCTAACATCCATTGAACCGGAGCCGCGCCTATGAGTGCTGTGATTTTCACAACTGTCACGGGCGCGGCCCGGTTAATGCTGCCGTTAGGCGCAGAAGACCCGACCGGATCGCTGGTGGATTCTTGATCGGCGCAGGATTAGGTCTAGCTGCGACGCGAAGGCTTTCATAATGTCGTGCGCCCGACAACAATTCGCCAAAGCCGCTTCACAACGCGCCAATGTGCGCACCTTTCAACAGGTCGATGACAATGACGCAGTGATAAAGCCTGGGGGCTTCTAGCAGGCTGCTGAAAAACCAGTTCATCGCCACTAAGCCACGAGGACACAAAGGAGCACAAAGCCCACAACTTATGCATTCACTGACTTGGTGCAGCTTCCTGTCTTTGTGTCTTGGTGGCGAACTCCCATTTTTCAGCAGCCTGCTAGGTTCTCCGTGACGACGCTTCGCAAAAGGCGGTCTTCCACTGTACAATTAGCCGGTGGTCATCTGGAGTAACTTCAGGCCATCCGATCGCTTCAGTACGATAATCCGCCGCAAATACCCGCGCATCGCTCGACAACGTTTCGGGAACAGTTGACCAAGACCATGATTTGATTCTTCGCACTCTTGGAAGTCTCCGGCACGCGCCGATGGTGCAGGTTTATGGTTGTCTGAGAGCTGCGCTGGACATTTTTTGGGAAGTGGTCCGCATCGCAAGCAAATCAACGATGGCTCATTATTCGACTGAGACTATGTACTCAGTCAGCACCGAGCGGCGGCTTCTGGCTCGCTTCGCCGGTTCCAATAGTTCTCGGACTGTGGTTATGATCTCGTCAACGGTCTCAGGCGTGAACGACGCCTCGCCGTCTTCGGGGCAGACCCAGGCGTAAACGTTAGGCACTCGAACTGAAATACCATCTTCCCGATACTCAAAAGTGGTTGGCCGCCACTCTTTCGAGGTGCGGTGCTCGGCGCATAGCGGAATCGTCTGTGATGACATAACTGCTTAACTATTGCTTCCGCCTCTTGAACGGCGGGCTCTCCCACTGAAGCTCATCTGGCACGTACGCGGTCACCAACTCAGCGAAGACAGGATCAGCGTATTCACAAACGATGTGCAGATAGATCGGTACCTTTTCTGAGAGGCTCGTCCTGCCACAGATTAACACTCGCTGCTGGTTCGCTTACTCTTCGATAATCATTCCTCCGAGGATGGCCTCAACCATGTGCTCACGATCGAAACCTTCCTTCAAGGCATGCTGCACCGCGTGGGGCTTGATCAAGTAGTTCCCGGCGCGTATTCGCTCGCGGATTACTTCGAGATCCACCAGTCAGCGTCCTCGTCCTCGTTCAGCGTATTGGTTGGATGTCTATTCGTCCTACTCACGCGTAGCTTATCACAAGCCGCAATCTGAAGTGCAGCACGCAATGGGTTGACTCAGCCTGTGCCGAGTCATACCCACTTGCTTGCACAGGAGCCTGCTCGTAACATTCGGGCTATTGAGTCGCGCATGGGAAACAAACAATGAAAACTCGTATCAAAGTTGCGTTGTTACAGATGACGGGTTGCGGTAACGATCAGAACGCTAGCCAAGCCAAAGGAGACGTCTTCTGTCGGCGTGCTCGCGCCATGGGAGCCGATATCGCCCTGTTCCCGGAACTGTGGAGCGTCGGCATGACTTTCTACGATCCGAAGAAAGAGGGCGAACGCGAACGCTGGCAAGCGCTGGCCATTGGCCGAGACGATCCATTCATTGTCCACTTTCGAAATCTCGCTAGAGAGCTGAACATGGCGATTGCGCTGACGTACCTCGAGAAGTGGAACGGGGCGCCGCGCAATTCCGTGTCTCTGATTGACCGTCACGGCGAGGTCGTGCTGACCTACGCGAAGGTACATACCTGCGAATTTGATATAGAGGCTGCGCTAACACCCGGCGATGGTTTTCCAGTGTGTGCGCTTGATACCGAGCAGGGTCCGGTGAAGATCGGGTTTATGATCTGCTTTGACCGGGAGTTTCCTGAAAGCGCGCGGATTCTAATGCTCGAAGGCGCGGAACTGATCTTGACGCCAAACGCCGCCACTCTTGACGAGCACCGCTTGAGTCAGTTCAAGACCCGCGCCTTTGAGAACATGGTGGGCGTTGCTATGACCAACTATGCTGCTCCCCAGAACAACGGGCATTCCGTGGCCTATGATGGAGTGGCTTATCCGGAGGAAGATGAACCGCGCGAAACGCTCATCATTGAAGCGGGAGAATGCGAAGACGTTTGCCTCGCAGCGTTCGATATCGACAGCATCCGTGCCTATCGTAAGCGAGAAGTGTGGGGCAACGCTTACCGCAGAGCGCGTCTCTACGGAAGGCTCACCTCTGAGAAAGTAGAGCGGCCTTTTGTTCGCCGGGACGCTACGCGGTGATGCCGAATGCAGGCGCTCCGCTTGATATTGATGGAAAACAACCGGTACCGCTCACGCTGAAACACGCTTGAAGGCTTGCTGCGCCTTGAATTCTGACAATGGCTCCAAGCTTGACGCACCTCCTTGTGGTCATGGGCGGTGGGGCTTTTTAAGCAATAGACCGATGGTTGTTCGGAGCTTGGCTCTGGGAGCCGAACGCGGTATATTGGCGCTCCGAGCAGTACGCGAATCAAACGGTTGTTGCCCAGCGTCGCGGCCCCAATTTGCAATTATGGTAGCCATGAGGAAAACAAAAAATCCGTTCAGCCTGACCGCCTCGACTGAGCCGGATCGTTTGGCTGAGATCTACCGCGCGGCGGCCAGCATCATTTGCGAAAAAGGCTACGATGCGACCTCTATGAACGACATCGCCGAAGCTGTCGGGATCACGAAATCGGGCCTCTACCATCACGTTTCCGGGAAAAGAAATCTGCTCTTCAATATTATGAGCTTCGGATTGGATTCGCTGGACGAGCAAGTGATCGGTCCGGCGCGCGCCGTCACCGACGCCGAGCAACGGTTGCGAACGATCATTACCAGCCACGTGCGTTTGATCACCTCCCGCAGCACTCCGCAAAGAAATAGCCCAGTCACTATCGTGGTGGACGAGGTCGCCGGGCTTACTCCCGCGCAGCGCCGTAAGACCGATCAGCGTAAGCGCGCTTATGTGGAACTGATTCGAGAGACCCTCGAGCAGCTCAAGGCGAAGGGAAGGTTGAGGGATCTGGATCTAACTGCCGCCTCGTTCAGCTTACTCGGTATGATCCTGTGGCTTTCACGCTGGTATAATCCCGAGGGCCGGCTGACGCCCGAACAGGTTTCAGAAGAGGTGGAAAAGATAGCGTTGGGTGGACTGCTGCGGCCGCAAGCAGGACGCGCGCGGCGATGAATCGCCGGCGAGGGTCCGCGCTACGCCGTTGAGGTTGCCAGTGCTCAAGCGAACGGCACTCATCTGGTTGATACTGATTGACAAGAAGTACGGGCCGCGATAATATCGGCAACCGACCGGCCGGTCGGTAGCTACCAGGCGGAGCGGCCATCCCGATTCTATGAGGCTTGAAGGCAGAGTGTTGTTCTTTAAGAAATGGCAACGGGGTGCCCCATCCGTTCCATTGTCTGGGCTGCGGCAGAACGGCTAAACATGAGTTGCGATGATGTTACTTCCTACACTCCTAAAGTCAGGGTTTCGTGCTGGCTTCATCTTCCGGCATTTTTCCGCTCGTTTAAGTATTTCACGACAAAGGGTAGTCGTGCACAGCACAAGCTTAAGTCGCTTGTTTCTGCGGCCGTCACCCGACGCCTGGTATCTTCGGCTGGGTCAGCCTCGATACTGCGCGGAACGGCTCGCTCAGCGATGTTCACTCAAACTGCTCACCTCAGGAGGTAGAAAAATGAAAGCAAAGATCTTTCAGTTAGGGCTTTCGATGATGTTCGTTTTGGCGGGAGTCATTCCCGCTTTCGCTCAGGCGGACGTTTCATCCGCGACTATCAAGGGAACAGTCACCGATCAGAATAAAGCGGTGATCGCTGGAGCGACCGTGACTGTGAAGAGCACGGAGCGAGGGACCACTCGAACCGGAAAGACCGAGGGCGACGGTTCCTACGTGATACCTACTCTGCAGCCGGGCGTCTACGAGGTTCGCATAGAAGCCCAGGGCTTTGAGACCGCAGTCATCCCCAAAGCGGAAATCACCGTTGGGGCGACAGCGGTCTATGACATCGAGTTGCAGCCGGCGGGCGTGAAGGCGCAGGTTGAGGTCACTTCGGAAGCGCCGGTGATCGAAGTCGAGAGAACGCAGCAAGCGAACACAATCGATAGACGCCAGGTTGAAAATTTGCCCAACGTCGGCCGCACCTTCCAGAGTTATGTTTACACCCTGGGGGGCGTGGGGAACTCGGACGCCCCTCGGGCCCAGCTTGCGGGTCGTATTACGGGCTTCGGCACCTCCGGATTCTCAGTTGGCGGCAGCAACGGGCGCAACAATCTCATCACGGTTGACGGCGGCGAGAATGAGTACGGTTCCGGCCAAGCCCGCTTCGATATCGGCACCGAGTCGATTCAAGAGTTTCAGGTCAACCGTAACTCCTTCACTGCGGAGTTTGGCTTTACGGCAGGCACGGCGGTCAACGTCATCACCAAGAGCGGCACGAACCAGTTCCACGGCAGCGGGTATATCTTCTACCGCTCGGATAAGACTTCAGCGCGCAATTTCTTCGATTTCACAAATCCGCGAGCCAGTGACCGCCAGCTCTTTCCGGGATTTACTCTTGGTGGGCCGATCGCCAAAAACAAGCTGTTCTTTTTCACAAACTATGAACGCCGGCAAAACGACAACGCTCGTTTTCGCTTTTACACCGACAACGCGCTATTGCAGCCCAACGCTGCCCAGTCGACGCTGCTCGCCACGCTGGACGCCAACCCGAGTGCCAACGTGCAGCGCATTTCCAGCAATCTGCGCAAGGCCCTGACCACGACCGCTGCCACCTATCCGAACACCTTCAAGATCTTGACCGAAAACGAAGGCACGTTCAATGGTGTGGCGCGGCTGAATACGTGGAGCACACGGGTGGATTACCAGGCCACCAGCAGCGACGCCATCAACGCGCGTTTTACCCTGACTCGGAATTTTACGGATGACCCCGGCACCAGTAACGGAACATCCCCTTCCGTAAGCAATAGCTTGACCTATCGCGACTACTCGACGGTCATTAACTGGACCCACAATTTTGGGAGCAATATGATCAATCAGATGCGCGGGCAATTCTCGCCCGGCAACTCGGCGGTGACCGCTCCACCTGAGCCGGCTCAGGTAGGCGTGCTCATCACTGGCCTGAGCGGTACAAGCGCTCCGGCGGGCTTCGGCCGCAACTTCGGCGCTCCCTATATCGTCCACCAGTGGCGCGCCCAGTTTGAGGACACTCTGACCTGGATCCGGGGTAGCCACACGTTCAAGTTTGGCGGGTCGTATCGTCCGGTCCACTACAATTTCCGGAATGATCTCTGGTTTGCCGGGGAATACCAATTCCTGTCGAGCGCCGCCTACCCTATCGCGTTGGCAGTACCCGCCGGAGCCGATCGGACGGCGTTTGCAGCCGCTGCCGGTGCGGGGGCCGGCATTCAACTGAACCCCTTGCAGAACTTCAATCTTAATTTGCCGTTCCTCTACCGGCAAGGATTCAATAATTCGACCTGGGAGGGTACCGGTCACTATCTCGGCGGTTTCGCCCAAGATAAGTGGAAGGTGCATCCGCGCCTTACCCTTGATGTCGGTGGCAGGGTTGATTGGGACGGCGAGCCGCAGCCAGTACCGCGGCACGCCTACTTCTCGCCGCGTTTCGGGTTTGCGTGGCAAGTGACCGGTGACGGCAAGACTCTGCTGCGCGGGGGCAGCGGAGTTTTCTACTCACCGATTTACATACAGATTCCGGGCTACACCAGCATCCTCAACGGCAGCGGTACGTACATCAACCAGATTGCAAGGAGTCCACTAAACGGCGTGGCGGCCGTCTATCAGGCGGGCATCGCCCAGGGCAAGTATCCTTTCAGCGTCCTGACTGAGGCAGACGTCAATGCTCTGGGGATCTCGACCGCAGCCGGGGCGCCGGGACGGGTTCTGTTCGACTTGAACCCGGACTACAAAAACAACTACGCGATTCAAGCCAATCTCGGGATTCAGCGTCAGCTCACCAACAGCATCAGCGTTGAAATCACCTATCAGATGTACCACGGGCTCCACATTCAGCAGCCGGTCCCGCTTAACTATTGCGAGGCGGGGACTCCGGGCTGTCCGGCTACGAACGCAGCGCAGAAGGCTGCCCTCGCTACGCGCAACTTCCGCGTCCTGGGTCCGCTTTACCGCGTTTGTTCAACTGGGGTGGTCAATATCGAAAACACGCAGTGCGGGCGGATTAACGATGCCGGCATCACGCAGTTCACCGATTACCAATCGCGCGGCAGCTCGATCTATCACGGGGTGACGTTCTCGCTGACGAAGCGTTTCAGTGATTACTTCTCCTTCCAGGCCAACTACAGCTTTAGCAAGGCGATTGACGATCAGACTGATTTCAACTCCGCCTTTGCGCCGCCGTTCCCATCGCGGCTGGGCACCGAGCGATCACTATCGACCTTCGACGTGCGAAGCAACTTCGTCGTCAGCGGTGTCTTTGTGAGTCCGTTCAAAGCCGGCGCCGGACACAATTTCGGGTCACGCGCGTTGGCGGATATCACGCTCAGCCCGAGCATCTTCATCCGCAGCGGAATTCCTTTTACGATCCGGACCGGCGTCGACATCAATGGCGACACTCGCAGCCCGACCGATCGCCTCTTTTACATCGGCCGCAACACGGGGATCGGGCCAGACTTCAATAGCGTCAACATGCGACTAAGTAAGTCTTTCCGCTTTGGGGCTGAAAGTGCGAAGCGCATCGAGTTCAGCGTTGACGGCGGGAATCTTTTCAACCGCACGAACTTCGCCTCCGTGAACGAGCTAGTCCCTACGGCGTTCGATGCAGCCGGGAACCCCACCGCGATCGATTACCTTTCTGGCGAGGTGCGGCTCCACGGGCGGCGTGACCGCGACTTCAGAAAGGGTGAACCGCTGAGCTTCACCACTGCGTTCGCACCCAGACAGCTCCTGTTAGGTCTGAAGTTCGCGTTTTAGTCGGAGCAGTCGGTACTAGTCAGATAAGTCACTTCCGATGAACAGCATTCAGAAGACCTGTAAAGGGCGTCCCGCCGGGGGCGCCCCTTATTCGTCCGACGTATGCGAGAGGCGACCCTCCGGAGGGACGCCTTTACAGGTTCATCGTTTTCACTCTGATGAGATTGATTATGAAAAAGACGGTTACATCAGTACTGATAGCTTCGCTCGCGATCTGCCTCTCGGTCGTGTCCTTCGCGCAGGATAAGAAGATAAAGACAGGGCTGACGAAGGAAGACTGGGCATACAAACTGGCTGAGGGAGTGACTTCGAAGGAGGTCACTTACTACAGCGACGGCGTAGCCTGCTACGCGAAGATTTTCTTTCCAAAAGGATTTGCTCCGGCCGGCAAGGTCCCGGGCGTGGTGCTGGGACAGGGTTGGGCGGGTACGCACTTCTCGATTGAGAAATACGGAGCGCGATTTGCCGAGCGCGGACTGGTGGCAATGGTGATTGACTATCGTGGGTGGGGCTCAAGCGATGGCTTCATTTCCCAGGCTCAACCCACGGTGACAAGGGCCGACCCTGAACCTACGAGGGACGACAAGCGGGTTACCAACACTAAAGCGGACGTCGTTCTCAAACGTACGCGGCTCATTCCCATGAAACAGGTCGAGGACTATCGGAATGCCGTCTCCTACTTGCAGGGCGAAGCTGGCGTAGATCCGGACCGCATTGGCATCTGGGGATCGAGCTTTGCCGGCGGCAATGTAATCGTGGTCGCGGCGCTTGATTCGCGGGTCAAAGCTGTAGTTGGTCAAGTGCCGGCCATCGGAGGAAAGAACTCGCCTGGCGGACCTCTCGCGCTCAGCAGCAGACTGCTCGAAGACGCGATCAAACGCGCTCGGACGGGACAAGGCGGCGAATTCGAGACGGGTTTCTCGACGCGGAGGATGGTGGATATTGAAACGCAGCAGATGGTTGCCGAGTACCGCCCATTCCACTATCTGAAAAGTGTCGGCGATAGACCGGTCCTTCTGATCGTGGCTGAGAAGGAGGAACTAATAAACAACCGTGATAATTCCTACGCCGCGCTGGAGGTGCTTACGGGCCCGAAGAAGCTAATCGACGTGCCTGGGATCACCCATTTCGAGATGTACATCGGCGACGCTTTCGAGGTCAGTTCCAACGCTGCCGCCAACTGGTTCCGGCAGTACCTTGGGTTGTCACTGAAAGGTGAAACGGCAGGACAAAAAGAGCGATGAAGCTATGAGCTCCTTGCCGTGCTCTTCAACCTTTTCCCGCAGGGCCGCGATTTCAGGATTAAGCGTTGTGCTCATGTGACTCCCTTGTGCGAGCCCAGGAACTCACCGGCATCATAGCATCGCGATTCTCAATATCAGAACGGGAGAGAACGAACTTCGATTCTGCAAAATGGTTCAATCATCGCACTGTCCCAGGAACTATCCTGTGTTCGATCTCCAAGCTCATTTCGACAATACTCCTTTGACCTGGTCCAGTTATTTGAGAATATAATCTGACCTCTGCAGGTTCGTTAAGGCTGAGGCGTCGCCTGCGTTGTCAATGGTCGGACATTTCTTAGGAGGTAACTCGAAAGTGAACGTGATCAATGTGGCTATGCTGTTAGGCTTCGCGCTGTTCACGGCGCAAGATGATTGGCCCCAGTGGCGCGGGCTCAAAGATGATGGAATGGCCCGTGGCGACGCACCCCACGAGTGGAGCGACACAAAGAATATCGCCTGGCGCGTGGCAATCCCCGGCCGTGGCAATTCTTCGCCAGTCATCTGGGGCGACAAGATCTTTCTCACGACTGCCGTCCCCACAGAGGGCGCAACGGCATCCGCGACGCCGCAAACCCAACGGCAGGGGCGCGGCCCCGGAGGCGGAGCTAGCGCCGGGCGCGAGCATAAGTTCGTTGTCATGTGCCTCGATCGCCGAAATGGCAAAGTTCTGTGGGAGCGTGTCGCTAAAGTCGCGACGCCGCATGAAGGCTACCATCACCTTTATGGGAGCTTCGCGTCCAACAGCCCGGTGACCGACGGCAAGCACCTGTATGCCTTCTTCGGGTCGCGCGGTATCTATTGCTATGACCTCAACGGCAAGCTCGTCTGGGAGAAGGCGTTTTCCCCTATGCGCATGCGTCTCGGATTCGGCGAAGGCGTAGCTGCCGTCCTTGATGGCAATACACTTTATCTGAAGTTCGATCAGGAGCAGGGTTCTCACTTGCTGGCGCTCGACAAGCGGAGCGGGAAGGAAATCTGGCGGGTATCGCGTGACGAAGGCAGTTCCTGGTCACCGCCGCTGATCGTCACACACAACGGACGCAAGCAGATGGTGGTAAGCGCCACGACCAAGGTGCGCTCGTATGATCCTGCCACGGGCAAGCTCATTTGGGAGTGCGCCGGCCTGGGCAGCAACGTGATTCCGGCGCCCGTGATCACCGGCGGTGTCGTCTACGTTATGAGTGGCCACCGCGAGCCGAACCTGCTGGCCATCCGGCTTGGGCGCGAAGGCGACCTTACCGGGACGGACGCTGTTCTTTGGACCAACAATCGCGGCAATGCTTATACTGGATCGCCTGTGCTCCACGACAACAAGCTCTACTTTGTTAGCGACCGCGGCACGCTTAGCTGCCTGGATGCCAGCACCGGCAAGCCGCACTACCTTCAGCAGCGCTTGCCCAGGACTTACAACTTCAAAGCTTCTCCTGTGGGGGCAAACGGCAAGCTATATCTCGCTACCGAAGAAGGCGACGTGGTAGTCGTCAGAATGGGCGAGAAGTATGAGGTGCTCGCCGTCAACACTCTGACGGACCAGATGTTCATTGCTACGCCAGCCATCGCGGGAGGCAGCATCTATCTTCGCAGTCAGGACGCGCTCTTTTGCGTCAGGAATTGAAGACCGCCGCTAACAAACCGGTCCGCGCGATTATGGGAGTGCCATACCTGTAGGCGAAGACCGCGTCTATTTTTGTAGCGATCTAAATCGTTGTTTGGCTCGGTCGCCCGATGTTAGACTCATCATGTCCTTAATGAGTTGGGAGAAACATCATGGCTGCCAGGAGACGGAAAGAGTTCGGCGAGTACATAGTTTCCGATCCAGAGATCTGCGGAGGAGATTTGACGTTTAAGGGCACGCGCGTCCTCGTCAAAGACGTCCTCTACTACGCAGGTCAAGGCAAAGACTGGAACTGGATTGTCGCAGCTTATCGGAACAGCATCAGCCGGGATGCAATCGGAGAGGCAATCAATCTCGCCACCGAGGCGCTCACCACCAAGATTGAGAGGCGCGCACTGGCCGCATCATCGTTTTGCTCAGATACGAACGACCCTTCGTTCTCTCGGATGTTGAGCTAGTAAAGCGCTGTAGCTGAGCTTGTAAACTTCCCCGGATCATTTGCGCTGAGCACGGACTTCCTGTTTGAGGTCTTCAAAACGTGCGGTGATGTTCTTCTCGGATTGCTCGATGCGTTTTTCGATCTGCTCGAATCGCTTGTCAATCACGCTGGCCTGGTAAGCCAATCCGCCAGAGATCGTCAAGCAGAGACTAACGATCAGCGCAATCAGTTGCCAGATGGACTGACGAACGGAGGCGCTAACGATTTTATTGAGTTGATTGACAGTACCACGCATTTCGGCGAGTTCCTTGCCGTACCCTTCAACCTTTTCCCGGAGGGCCGCAATCTCAGGATTAAGCGTTGTGCTCATGTGGCTCCTTTGTGCGAGCCCAGGATCTCACGCGCATTATAGCATTGCGGCTCCAATAGCAGGACCCAAGAGACCGAAACTTCGCTCAAGTCCAATATGGGTTGCCTATCCGTCTGTCCCTGGATCCGATTTTCAGTTTTGGGCAATTCTGTCTTGGAAACCTAGAGGGCCGTCCTGCTAGCATTGCACTTGTGCACGCCAGCCTCGAGTGCGAGGGGTGCCCGTAACTTCGTGACCGTTCTTGTTGGCGCGACTAGTTGTGATATCTTGTCGCAGATTCATGAGTATTGATCATCAAGCCGCGAGGATGGAGCTGATACTGCGTCGACAACGCATTGGATGTTTATATCACTTTACCGATATCGATAATCTTCCTTTGATACTCGAAGCGAAAGGCCTACGAAGCAAAGAGTGGCTTGAGCGAAAGGGTTGGATCGAAAGAGTTAAAACCGGGGGCAACCAACTCTCAAAGGACTTGGACGTCGCGCATGACAACTGGGATAAGGTGTCGCTCAGTTGGTGCCTCAAACATCCAATGGCATGGTGGAAGGAAGCCGAACAACACTTATGCTACCTGATCGTAAACTTGGGTGTGGCGCTGCGGGAAGGCGTCGTTTTCACGGATCGAAATGCCACGGACAACAACGAGCGACGCGATAGGAGCCTAGAGGGTTTACAGCTGGTGGACTTTGGTGCTGTGCAAGATCCGTTTGCCTACACAAACCAAGAGCGAAAAAAGCGAAAGCAAGCCGAGGTGCTCGTACCTCATTTCGTTCCCGGAGCGGATATCGAGGGCGTTCTGTTCCGAAGCCGCTCGAGCTTAGAGGAAGCGACTAGATTGTGCGCGGGCAAATCCCATCCGCCATTCGCCGTGAACAGCCAAGCCTTTTTCCCCGGTCGATACTCATACATCAAAGAGCATCTCCTTACTGGAGCACCCGTGAGTCGAAGCAGTATTCGCGCGAATGTGCTCAGGGACGAGAGGGTCTTTCGACGAGGCGTCATATCCACCGTCACAGTGGTGGTAACGGCTGCTGTGCAAACTGGCGTTCGAATGCGGTTTGCTTGGAAGACGGCGAATGGCGCAGTCTTAGGAGAGAGGGTGCTCGAGATAGCCAGCACCACAGACAATGGCCGCGCCTGGGTAGCGTTAGATGCCAGGCAACTCGCATCCGGCGAGTACCAGGTGGGCTGTTATATCAACGACATGCGCCAGGTAGAAGACATACGGCAATTCATTGCCCCGTTCAGCATCGAATAGTGAGAGGTGGTTCAAAAATGAAAACTGAATTGAATTTGCAGTCTCATATCGGTGCAGATAGCTACAACGGCATTCCCTCTGTTGAGCGCATCGAAGGAGCGCTAGCGTTTAGCGCAATCGGTGACGCGTTGGGTTGGCCTACTGAGTTTGGTCGCTATCCAGCATCTGTGAGGGACAGATTCGGTAAGAACTGGGTAACTGATTTTGTCCCTTGGAAGAAGTTTGTTGGGGGTCGGTTCTGGGGCTATGAGGAGCAGATTGGCGAGGGAGAATACTCCGATGACACGCAGCTAACGCTCTCGGTGGCTCGCTGTATTGACGATGCTGGATGTTTTGACGTGGAGAAGTTTGCCTATTTAGAACTCCCCTCGTGGATCCTTTACGAGAAGGGGGGCGGACGCTCAATCAAAGCTGCCGCGCGCCATATTATCTCTAAGAAAGGTATAGATTGGCGTACCAATTTCTATCGGATATGTCCGCGTGAAGGCCCAGCACTTCTTTATGAAGAGGCTGGAGCCAACGGCGCGGCCATGCGTGTCCTGCCTTTGGCGATTGTTAACATCAACAATAATGAGAAGCTGATAAGGGACTGTTTTGCAAACGCAATCGTGACGCATGGTCACCCGAGGGCCATACTCGGGTCTATCCTCTACGGGTGCTTACTGCGGTTTCTTCTTACCAAACGGCATGTTTCTGCAGGTGAAGTCACGGATTACTTGAAAGACATCGTGCATGGATGGACGAACAGCCTTGCTGGCTGGGAAGTGGCGTCAGTTTGGCGTGCCGACTGGGATCGGCGTTCCTCCTCGGGGAAGACCCTGAAGGATTCAATCAAGGAAACAAACGAAGAAGCTGTGGAGTATCTCGACCAAATCTCCTCTCACCTAGAAATCGACCATAAGGATTACTACCGTCGAGTTGGTGCGCTCGATCGGAGAACAAAAGGATCTGGGCTGGCTACGGTTTTGACGGCAGTTTATATGTTTCTCAAATACCTCGACGAACCGGAGACGGCGGTGATTGAGGCAGTGAACACAATAGGAAGTGACACGGACACTATCGGGTATTTCATAGGCGGGCTGTTTGGGGCGTATATGGGTATGAGTGCCGTTCCCGGCAACTGGCTTGCTAAACTTCAAGATAGGGATTACTTCACCAGAACTGCGATGGCGCTGAGACTAACTCTCCTCGGTGACACTGCAGATGCGTTCTCATCCAGCTCCAATATGACTCGCCAGGGCGCGCTAATGAGCTTGTATGCTTGGGAGATCGGCCTGCACGAGCTATTCTGGGAGGCACTGGATTCAGGATCGCCGGTGATCCATCCTGCGCTTGGGCGCGGCGTAGTGCAAAACAAAGAAGTAAAGCAGCTACCTCGAAAGTCTGGGTACATTGCAAAACTAGTTAGGATAAAGTTCGACTGTGGTCAGACGTGTACTTTTCATTCTCGAGTCTCAAGCTCAGGAACCGTTTCCGAGAGTCTGACATCTGAACTTCGAAAGTCACTGGACGTTCAGACCGCTGTGAGTAGTTAACTCGACGATCCGCTTGCCCCTCGGGTTGAACCTGCGGGGCGAGCGGACTGCATCCGCTCTGTGTGCCACTATGGGCGATTCTGGGAAAGCCATTCCTGTAGACGGACACCAGGCGAATTTCAGATTTCAGATTATGTATTGCAGAATCACGCACCAAGGCACGGTGAGCGAAGCCAGTCTCCAACGCAAACCTCTCAAGCTCAATTAAACCTGAACTTAACAACGCTCCCGAAATGGCCTGTCGGGATCAACGCTCGTAATCGGCGCTCAAATCTGAGATCACTCCGCTGGCACGCTAGTTGGTTACTCTCCCCTCAGGTAATCAGGCAGAATTGCGCTCGTGTGCCCACCTGTAGCGCGCAACGTTCATGGGGATTTGGTGCTCAGACCTTCGGGAGGACCGATGCAAACTTTACTGCAAGACTTGCGATACGGACTGCGAATGCTGTTGCACAAACCCGGGTTCGCCGCGGTCGCTGTCGTCACTCTGGCTCTCGGCATTGGCGCGAACACCGCGATCTTTAGCGTGGTGAACGCCGTGCTGCTGCGGCCGTTGCCTTACCGTGAGCCCGGCAAGCTCGTGCGAGTCTATACCGAGTTCCCAACCATGAACCTGAAGAAGTTCTGGATGTCCGCGCCCGAGTATCTCGACATTCAAAACGAGGCCGACTCCTGGGAGAGCATCGGCGCGTGGACTACCACCGGCAGGAACGTCGCTACCAGCACCGACGAGCCGGTTAGAGTCACCGCCGCGATCGTCACTCGCGGATTGATCGACACGCTCGCTGTGCAACCAGCCATCGGCCGCAACTTCACACCCGAAGAAGATCGCAACGGCGGACCTCAATCCGCGCTGATCTCCGATGGACTATGGCGCCGCGCTTTCGGCAAAGAAGCCGACATCGTCGGAAAACAGATTCAGATAAACTCGCAGCCAACCACCGTTGTCGGCGTGATGCCGCCCGGTTTCGTTTTTCCTCCCGGCAGCAACGATCCAGCCGAGGTGTGGTTGCCTCTTCAGCTCGATCCGGCAAATCCCGGCAACCGCGGTGGACACTTCCTCTATGTCGTTGGCAGGCTCAAACCCAACGTCAAGGTAGAGCAGGCGCGATCGGAGATCGATTCGCTGATGGCCGGTTGGAAGAGTGCGAATCGGGCTCAACACCTGCCCGGTCCCGATGGGCACCCAATATTGATGGTGCCGCTGCACGAAGACGTCGTGGGCGCGGCGCGCCCGGCGGTCCTCATGCTGCTGGGCGCAGTTGCGTTTGTGCTGCTTATCGCTTGCGTTAACGTCGCCAACCTTTTGTTGGCGCGCGCCGAAGCAAGACGGCGCGAATTCTCGATACGCTTGGCGTTGGGCGCCGGCCGAAACAGATTGCTCAGACAGTTTCTGGCGGAGGGCATGATCCTCGTCGTGCTCGGGGTAATAGCTGGGATAGTCCTCGCTAAAGTAGGGCTGGGACTGGTCATGGCCGCGGCGCCCGACAGCATCCCGCGCACCGCCGAGGTCGGGATCGATCCGACGGTTCTGGCCTTCACGCTCGGCGTATCGATTCTTTCGATTATCGTCTTTGCGATGGCGCCGCTCATGCAGATGCGCGATCGGGATCTGGCAACAACTCTGCGTGGCTCAGGACAAAGAACATCCGGCGGTGGGGGAAGTCACAGACTTAGAAAGACGCTGGTTATCGCCGAGATCGCGCTTGCGGTGATCCCAGTCGTTGGATCGGGTCTGATGATTCGAGCGTTCTGGAAGCTCAGCCAGGTCGACGCCGGCTTCGACCCGCGAGGGGTTACGGCGTTCAGTCTTCAATTGCCTGCGTCAAAATACCAAGCCCCGGACCGAATGCGTTTTGCGAGCCAACTTGAGGAACGATTGACCGCGCTGCCCGGAGTCAAGTCTGCTTCTGTGGCCTCCGGACTGCCGCCGCTGCGTCCTATCAACGCTAACGACACCGACATTGAGGACTATCAGGGAACGCCCGACGGACCGGCCGAAAACGTCGACTACTGGAATACCGTTAACGAAGGCTACTTCAAGACGATGGGCATCCGCACGCTCGAAGGCCGAACATTCGAGAGTTCCGACCGCAACGACAACGCCCAGAAGGTTATGGTGATCAATCAAGCGATGGCGCGACGATTCTGGCAAGGAAGCCCAATAGGACGGCGCGTGAACCCCGGGTTCCAAACTCCGCCGGTATGGTTCACCGTAGTCGGCTTAGTCGAAGACACCAAGAACCTGGGCGTAGACAAGCCTGGGGGGACCGAACTCTATTTCCTTCAGCCTCAGACGGCCGCCTTCGGAGTCAGCACACGCATGAGTTTCGTAGTGCGAACGGAAGGCGCCTCGGCGGCGACAGTTGCGTCGGGAATTCGCTCAGTTGTTAGCGAGCTGGATCCGAGCGTGCCTATCTTTCAACTGCAAACGATGAGCGACATAGTCGCTGATTCGCTGGTTAGACCGCGTTTCCTTTCCCTGTTGCTGGGAGCATTTTCGGTGATCGCGTTGTTACTGGCTGCGATTGGGATCTACGGCGTGATGGCTTACTCGGTCGCGCAGCGAACCCAGGAGATCGGCGTGCGGGTGGCGCTTGGCGCCACGACTCGAAACGTGCTGGCGATGGTCGTAGGAGAGGGATTGAGGATGACGGTCGTTGGCCTGGCTGTAGGGTTGACCGGCGCATTGCTGTTGACTCGCGTGATGGCGAGCCTGCTGTTTGAAGTGAGCGCAACCGATCCGCTTACGTTTGTGATGGTCGGGACCGGGTTGACCGTGGTCGGTCTGTTAGCTTGCTTTGTGCCCGCGCGACGGGCAGCGAGGGTCGATCCGATGGTCGCGCTCAGGTACGAGTGAAGCGCCCTGTTTTGGCGGTAAGCATGGTGCAATGTAATTGCACCGCGCGCAAACTTCGAATGAAGGAGATCGAGATGAAAAGGCTGGTTCTGTTAGCTGCGGCCATAACGCTTGTTATTGGCTTCTCTACTGCACTGTCACAATCAAATGACGAACGGGAGATGGTAAGGCAAGCGGTGCTCGACTACGTGGAAGGCGTCTATCAGGTCGAGCCCGCTCGCATCGAACGCAGCGTCCACTCGAGCCTGTCGAAGCACGGCTATTGGCACCAGAAGGGTAAAGACGGCTACACGACCGGCAAAATGTCTTATGCCGAATTGGTCGAAGTCGCCAAGACCTGGAACAAGAGCGGCAAGCTTCCAAAGGACGCGCCGAAAGAGATCACCATCTTCGACGTGCAGGATCAGACGGCTTCCGCAAAGCTGGTGGCGGCCTGGGGAACCGATTACTTCCATCTCGCCAAATACGATGGCAAATGGATGATCGTGAATGTGCTATGGCAAAGTCCGCCACCTAAGAAGAACTGATTGAGTCGACGGTCGCGCTCGACCTGTACGGGCGTCCCTCCGCGGGCGCCCCTCCGTACAAGTCGGTGCTTCGCTTAAGTAAAGCGGGGCGGCCAAAACGGCGGGTCGCCGGTACAGGTTCATAGTCTTTCAGTGACTGAGGAATAACGATGGATACTCTGTTTCAAGACTTGCGATTCAGCGTTCGGGCGCTTCTGAAGAGACCCGGGTTCACCGCGGTTGCCGTGCTGACACTCGCGCTCGGCATTGGCGCGACGACTGCCATCTTTAGCGTCGTCAACGGCGTGCTGTTGCGGCGGTTGCCCTACCGAGATGAGGCGCGCGTAGTCACGCTGTGGCAGACCAATCTGAAGAGCGGAGTCGAACGCGAAGAAACCTCACCAGCCAATTTCCTCGATTGGCGCGATCGAGTGAACGCTTGTGAAGCCATCGCTGCCGCGGAACCATTCGGCCACAGCTTGATCGATCGCGGTGAGCCGGAAGCGTTTCGCTCGTGGGTCGTGAGCGCGGGGTTCTTCGACATTCTGGGCGTGCCCGCATTGTATGGCCGCACGTTCCTGCCCGAAGAATATCAGCCCGGTCAGGCCCAGGTTGTCGTGCTCGGTTATGGGCTGTGGCAGCGGCGCTTCGGCGGCGATCCGGGTTTGGTGGGGCAGAAACTTGTGCTCAATGGCCAGCCTCACATGGTGGTTGGGATCATGCCGCCAGAGTTTCAGTATCCGCCGGAGCGTGAAGTCTGGGCGCCGCGTCCGCCGCGCGAGAACGACGCTCGGATTCGAGGCGGAAGTTACATCAGAGTCGTCGGGCGATTGAAAGCCGAGAGCACGGTTGCGCAAGCGCAAGCTGAGATGCAAGCAATCGGAGCGCAACTCGCGCAGGTGTATCCTCAAACCAATGGGAACGTCGGCGCGACCGCGGTGCCGTTGCGTGAATCGGTGGTAGGACAGGTGCGGCCGGCGTTGTTGATCCTGTTCGGTGCGGTAAGTTTTGTCTTGTTGATTGCGTGCGCCAATGTCGCCAATCTGCTGCTTGCGCGCTCGACGGAACGCGCACGCGAGTTTGCGATTCGCTCGGCGCTCGGCGCCAGTCGAGGCCGTCTGTTGCGTCAGTTGCTGGCCGAGAGTGTGGTGCTCGCACTCTTAGGCGGCGCGGGCGGCGTTCTACTATCGGGGTGGCTGATCGACTTGATCGCCGCATTCAGTCCTGCCAACTTGCCTCGCCTCAATCAAGTAAGTCTCAACGGCCCCGTGCTCTTGTTCGCGTTTGGCGTTTCAGTTTTGACCGCGCTGATCTTCGGACTGGCGCCGGCGCTGGAAAGCTCGCGGACAGATCTCCAGTCAATGCTCAAGGAAGAGGGCCGGGGCGCCACCGCCGGGCGCGGACCTCGACGCTTTCGGAATGTCCTGGTCGTTTCAGAAGTCGCGTTAGCGTTGGTGCTGTTGGCCGGCGCGGGGTTGCTGGTGCGCAGCTTCGTTGCGTTGCTGCGCGTCGATCCGGGCTTTGTTACCGACCGCGCTTTGACGCTTGAAGTGCAGCTCGGAAGAAACCGCACGCCGGAGCAGCGCGTGGCTTTCGTTGAGCAAACGATCGAGCGGCTGACATCGCTGGCCGGCGTTCAGTCCGTTGGAGCCGCCTCGGCGCTGCCTTTTCACGATAATCAAGTGACACTGCCGGTCACAATCCGCGTCGAAGGCCGTCCCGCCTCTCCATCGGGACAAGACCCGACGGCTTATCTGATCGACATCACGCCCGACTATCTGCGCGCGCTCGGCGTGCCGCTGTTGCGCGGCCGCGCGTTGAATCAGTTCGACAAACAAGACGCGGCCCCGGTCGTGTTGATCAACCAGGCGATGGCGCTGCGACATTGGCCGGTGGAAGACCCGTTAGGTAAGAAGATCACTTTTCAATCGCTCGGTCGAACTTTGACTTCCGAGATCGTGGGTGTGACCGGCGATGTCCGGCCTAATGGCTTTGAGAGCGAACCACGTCCGGAAGTCTTCGTTCCATATGCGCAGTTGCCGGCGGGCGGGATGACTTACGTCGTGCGCTCGGCGGATGATCCGGGCAGTCTCTTGCCGGCCGTGAAGGAAAAAATTCGCGAGGTGAACCGCAACCAAACCTTCTCGAGCATTGCGACGATTGAGCAACTGGTCGATCGCTCGATCAGCCAGCGGCGTTTCAATCTGTTGTTGCTCGGATCGTTCGCCGTGCTTGCGTTAGCTCTGGCGGGCATCGGGGTTTATGGGTTGCTCAGCTTTACGACCGCGCAGCGCACGCATGAAATCGGCGTGCGAATCGCGCTCGGGGCGAACCCCGCGCAGATCTTGAGCATGGTAATCGGCGAGGGTCTAAGGATGGTTGCCGTAGGGTTAGCATGCGGACTCGTAGCTGCGCTGGGCCTGACTCGGTTTCTCGGGACACTACTCTACAACGTGAGCGGTGCTGATCCGCTGACCTTCGTCGGCGTTTCAACGCTCCTGTTCGGAGTTGCGCTGCTGGCTTGTTATCTTCCGGCGCGGCGAGCGACGAAGGTCGATCCAATGATCGCGCTGCGCTACGAGTAGAGGAAGCGGTGGCTAACCTTGTTGGGGTCACCGGACGAAATTTGAATTACCGATATGGAGGTCATGACGATGAAAGTTAGTCTGAACCGGTTGGCATCGCTGGCTGTGGTGTTGTGCTTCTCGGTGACCGCTTATTCGCGGCCTGACGAGCCGAACGCAAAGCGCAAATCCGAAAAGTCGAAAGACGAATCTGTTCAAAATGCGAAACTGAGCAAGGTCACCACTGAGGACGACAAAGAGACGCGAGACGGCGAGTATTGGTTCAGTCGCGGCTATGCGTTGCATCAATCTGACCAATACGTCGAAGCGATTGAAGCCTTCACTCATTCGATTAGTCTCCGCTATCGCCAGGCGACCTGTATGTACAATGTCGCGTGCGGGTACGCGTTGCTCAACGATAAAGACAACGCCCTGTTCTGGCTCGAGCGGTCACTGGCGGTGGGATTCGACAGGCCCGACCTTTTGAAAGACGATTCGGACCTTGATCCGCTGCGTTCCGACCCTCGATTCAAGGTGATCCTGCAGAAGGTTTCGTTCACCAAGAAATCAGACAATCCCTCCAAGGATAAAACCGTCTCCAGACTCGAGGAAGCGATCAGCAATTTCGAGCAGCTTAGGAGAGAGTCCTCTCGGGATGGTTATGAATGGTACAGAGTGGGCTCGCGGCTACTCAGGCTTCGCGATTTTGACCGGGCTGCGACCGCATTAGCCCAGGCGGTCGAGCACCTCGGTTATCGCGGCGCGTCTGCCATGTACAATCTTGCGTGCACCTACGCGCTCAAGGGCGATCGAGCACTGGGGCTTGAATGGCTCGAGAAGTCGATCAATGCGGGCTTCGACGAAGTCGACAAGCTTACACACGATCCCGATATAGCGAGCCTCCGCGGTGAAGCGCGCTTCAAGAACATCCAAGAGTTGAGCGGGCTGCTTTCTCTCTCCCAATTCAGCGGACATGAATCTGAGCGCTCGCAGTACTCGAAGCAACGTTGGGCGCCTGCGGTCCAGAAATATGAATCATTCCTGCGAAACGAGCCGAACAATGGCCGTGGCTGGTTCAACCTTGGCTACGCGCTCCATTTTTCGAGCGAGCACACCAAGGCTATTGAAGCTTTCGAGCGCGCAATTCAGTTTGGGTATCGGCCGCTGACTTCTATGTACAACATTGCGTGCGCGCACGCGATGATGAACCATCGCGATGCGGCGTTTGATTGGCTCGATAAGGCTGTTAAGGCCGAATTCGACATCGGGGGTTACATACACGGAGACGAAGATCTTAATAACCTCCGATCTGATCCGCGCTTCAAGCGTTTCCAGAAGATCGCCGACGACGAGCACAAAGACAAGGACAAGAGCGATAAGTAAGAGGTTCAGAGTTCCGGGTTCCGGGTTCCGGGTTCCGGGTTCTTTTGTTTCTGGTTTCTGGTTTCTAGCTTCTGGTTTTCGGTTCTAGTTTTCGACTTGGCTTCTGGTTTCTGATGTGCAGTTTCGCAACCAGAAATCCAGAAACCCAGAAACCAGAAACCCTGAACCGTGAACCCTGAACCCTGAACCCGAAACCGTGAACCCTTATCCGAAGGAGGAATCGTGCAAACATTTTGGCAGGATGTTCGATATGGATTGAGAGTGCTGCGACGCAATTCCGCCTTAAGCGCCGTCGCCGTCATCGCCTTAGCCCTGGGAATAGGCGCAAACAGCGCTATATTCAGCGTAGTCAACGCTGTGCTTCTACGTCCATTGCCGTATCGCGACGCTGATCGCATTGTAGCCATTCAAGAGATCGGCAAAGATGGCAGCCGCAGACTGGTTACTCCCGCAAATTTCCTGGACTGGCGGGCTCAGAATACTGTTTTCGAACATCTCGCGGCGATCCTCACTCGCACCTCGAATCTCGCCGGGGCAAACGACGCTGAACGCATCAACCTCGCGATCACTTCGGCAAATTTCTTCGAGATATTCGGCATTCGGGCGCAGCAAGGGCGTTTGTTCGTTCCCGACGATGAACAGGCAGGCCATGCGCCTATTGCCGTCATAAGCGATGCATTGTGGCAGCGCCGCTTCGGCGGTGTTGAGCTGGTCGGCAACTCAATTACGCTGGATGGCAAAAGCTACACGGTCGCAGGCATTGCACCCGCAGGCTTTCAATATCCCGATAAGACAGATGTATGGCTTCCTCCGCTGAGACTCGCTCCTGCCATTAATGACCAGATGGATGTCACCCGAGTGCGAGGCTTCGGCTTTTTGAGCACTGTTGGATTGCTCAAACCCGGAGTGCCGCTTTCGCAAGCGAAGAGCGAAATGGAGGTCATAACTGCGCGCCTCAGAGAGCAGTACCCCGAAACAAACAACAACCGCTTCAACAGGGTTGTCTCGCTCCACACCTACCTGGTCGGAGACACCAGCAACGTGTTGTGGCTGCTGCTGGGAGCAGTCTGTTTTGTGCTGCTGATAGCGTGCGCGAACGTGGCGAATTTATTGCTCGCGCGCGCCACTTCACGTCAAAAGGAGATGGCGATTCGCGCGGCGTTGGGCGCGTCTCGATTGCGCGTAATTCGTCAACTGCTTACGGAGAGTTCTATGCTCGCGCTGTTGGGCGGCGCGCTCGGATTGCTGCTGGCGCTGTGGGGCATCGACGTAATGACAACGCTGCTGCCGAAAGATTTTCCGCGGCTTCAGGACATCAACCTGGATTACGCCGTGCTTGGTTTCACCCTTTTAGTGTCATTGCTTACGGGTATTGTATTCGGGCTTGCGCCGGCTTTGCAGGTCTCGACCACCGACATTCACGAATCACTCAAAGAGAGCTCGCGCGGCACGTCGGGCGGCGGTCGGCGCAACCGGCTTCGGAATCTTCTGGTCGTGTCCGAAGTGGCACTCTGTTTCGTGTTGCTTATCGGGGCGGGGTTGCTGTTCCGCAGTTTTCTGGAGTTGCAATCGGTCAATAAAGGCTTCAATTCACAGCGAGTGCTGACCATGAGGCTGAGTCCGTCGGGCGCGAGATTCACGGAAGACGCCCAGTATATCTCTTTTTACAGACAGGCAATCGAACGCATAAGCGCTATTGGAGGCGTTGACTCGGTCGGAATGATTAATACGCTTCCCCTTTCAAAAGGCCCAACCACCGGAATCAGAATTGAAGGTCGTCCGCAGGTTCCCCCCGACCAGTGGCCCGGAGTTAACTACCGCAACGTCAGCCCTGACTACTTTCGAGCCATGGACATACCGATCGTGCAAGGCCGCGCCCTCACTGAACGCGACAATGTGTCGGTGCCCCTGGTTGTTCTTATCAATCAAGTGGCCGCCGAACGTGACTTCGCGGGCGAGAACCCTATCGGCAAGCGAATCAACATGGGAGGTTCAAATAACGGTCAACCGATATGGTTTGAGATTGTCGGCGTAGTGGCAAATGTCCGAAACATCGAGTTGAACACTGAACCGTTGCCGGACATTTACACCTCATACATGCAGGACCCTTTTGCAGGGATGTCTTTCGTCATTCGCACCGCCCTCGAGCCGGCGAGCCTGGCCGCGGCTGTTCGAGAATCTGTGCAGGAAGTGGATAGAGAACAACCTGTGGCTGAGATACGAAGCATGGAAAACATCGTCACGGATGCGGTGACGCAACCGCGATTCAACCTCGTGTTGCTTGGCATCTTTGGGAGCATCGCACTGATTTTGTCGGCAGCGGGAATATACGGCGTCATGAGTTATTCGGTCACACAGCGCACGCCTGAAATCGGGATTCGAATGGCGCTCGGGGCGAAGGCGAGCGATGTTTTGAAGATGGTTGTCGGCCAGGGGATGATTTTAGTTGCGATCGGCATCGTCGTCGGGTTAATCGCATCGTTTGCCTTGACTCATCTGATGACTAGTCTGTTGTACGGCGTGAGCGCGACAGACCCGATTACGTTCCTGGGAATTTCTATCCTGCTGGCAGGAGTGGCTCTGGGAGCCTGCTTCGTTCCGGCGCGGCGAGCGGCGAAGGTGGACCCGTTGGTGGCGCTGCGATATGAATAGGGTTCAGGGTTTCGGGTTCAGGGTTTCGGGTTCAGGGTTCAGGGTTCAGGGTTCCGGGTTCCGGGTTTCGAGTTGAGGGTTGATTGCTCATTGTGTGAAGGTGTCTAAAGGATCTCTGACGATGATTGGCGAACAATTTAAATCGCTGAATACTGAACCCTGAACTCGGAACCCTGAACCCTGAACCCTGAACCCTGAACCCTGAACCCTGAACCCGGAACCCTGAACCCTGAACCCTGAACCGATAACGGGAGGAATAATGGAAACTCTTTGGCAGGACCTTCGCTACGGCTTTCGAGTTCTGCGCGCGAGTCCGGGATTCGCCGCGGTGGCCGTGCTCTCGCTTGCGCTGGGCATCGGCGCTAACACTTCGATATTCAGCGTAGTCAACGCCGCTTTGCTCAGACCGCTGCCGGTGACCGAACCTGATCGCCTGATGTTCGTCTTCAACGGCACGCGCACCGCCCCCTGGGGCGTCTCCTCGTATCCCGACTACATCGACTATCGCGACAAGAACGAAGTCTTCAGCGATCTGCTGACCTACTCGGGCATCACGATGAGCGCTCGCGCTGATGATCAAACTGATTTGGTCTCCGGCTCGATCGTCTCGGGCAACTTCTTCGATGCGCTCGGCGTGCGAGCCGCGTTGGGCCGAACCTTTTTGCCCGAAGAAGACCTCACACCGAACACGCACCCCGTAGCGGTGATCAGTCAGGGCTTGTGGGAGCGGCGATTCGGCAACGATCCGAAGGTTATCGGACAGCAACTAGCCTTGAACGGGCACGCCTTCACGATCATCGGTGTCGCGCCTGCCGGCTTTAAGGGACCTGAGATTCTAGAGAACAACGACATCTGGGTTCCGATGATGATGCAGGCGTTGGTGCGTCCTCCGCGCGGCGGATTCTCGGGTGACATGAATCCCGACTTGCTGGGGCGGCGCGGCTCGCGATGGCTGAACATCATCGGTCGCCTCAAGCCCGCCGTCACACCGGAGCAAGCCCAAGCGGCGATGACCCAGCTTGCCGCCGGGCTCGAGCAGGCCTATCCAGACCAGAACCGAAACACGATCGCCACGCTGTTTCCCGTGAGCAAGGTTGATCCGCAAGCCTACACTCAACTGATTTCGGTGGCCGGACTCCTGCTGGCCGTAGTCGCTATCGTTCTTCTCATCGCTTGTGCGAACGTTGCGAACTTGCTGCTCGCCCGAGCGTCTGCGCGGCGAAAAGAAATTGCGGTGAGGCTTGCAATGGGCGCAAGCCGCTCGCGGCTCGTACGGCAGTTGCTGACCGAGAGCATCATGCTGTCGCTGGCAGGTGGAGTGGTCGGACTGCTGCTGGCGTTATGGACGATCGATCTGCTGAAGACGGCGACGCCGCCAGCCGGAATTTTTTCCTTCACCCTGGACTACCGCCTGGATGGCCGCGTGCTCGCGTTTACTTTCGCGTTGTCGCTTGCGACAGGAGTCATCTTCGGACTACTTCCTGCGTTGCAAGCCTCGCGGCCGGACCTTGTGCCCGCACTGAAAGATGAAATCTCCGCGGTCGCGCAGGGTCGCCGGCGGTTTAACCTTCGCAATCTTCTTGTAGTCGCCCAGGTCGCTTTGTCGCTGGTGCTGCTGATAGGTGCGGGATTGTTCTTGCGAAGCTTAAAGAACGCGCAAGACATCGATCCCGGCTTCGAGGCTGACAGGGTCCTGAATGCCCAGCTCAATATCAATCTGTTGCGCTACACAAAAGTACAAGGCCAGGAATTCTACCGTCAGGTTGTCGAGCGAGTTGAAGCGCTGCCCGGGGTTGAGTCCGCCAGCCTCGCCCGCGTCGTCCCGTTGAGCGGCACGGGCCGCGGCACCAGTTTCCAGATTGAAGGGCAGGAAGCGCCGGAGAACACCGTTCGCAGCGAGGGCACGGGGCCTCAGGAAAACCCAAACACAGCGAGCGCGAATGTTGTCGGCTTGAGGTATTTTGAGACGCTGGGCATCCCGCTACTTCGCGGCCGCGACTTCGCCGCGCAAGACAAAGACGGCGCGCCTCTCGTAGTCGTCGTCAACGAAGCTTTCGCCCGCCGCTACTTCGACAATCAGGAACCGCTCGGCAAGCGCGTGAGTTTTCGAGGAGCGCAGGGTCCGTGGTCTGAAATTGTCGGAGTCGCTCGCGACAGCAAGTACCGCACTCTTGGTGAGAGCCCGAGGCCGACGGTCTATCAACCGCTGGCCCAAAACCACGAAACCGGTATGGCGCTCCACGTGCGCACTAAGGGCAAGCCGACGAGCGTCGCCGCTACCGTCCGACGCGAGGTGCAAGAAATCGAACCGAACCTCGCCGTGACAAGCGTCGAATCGATGACCGACGTGCTTGGAGGATCACTATTCGCGGCGCGCATGGGCGCGGTACTCCTGGCGATCTTTGGGTTGCTGGCGTTATTGCTTGCGGCTGTCGGATTGTACGGCGTGATGTCGTACTCGGTGTCTCGGAGGACGCGTGAGATCGGAATACGAATGGCGCTGGGCGCTGGGACCGGCAACGTGCTTCGGCTTGTATTGAAGGAAGGCATGACGCTTGTTGCCGGCGGAGTCGCTTCCGGCCTAATCGTGGCGGCGGTGGTGACTCGATTGTTAGCGAGCTTCCTTTACGGTGTCAGCCCGCTCGACGCGATCACGTTCATAGCGATCCCGCTTACACTCGCGCTGGTAGCCTTGCTGGCAAACTATCTTCCAGCGCGACGAGCAGCGAAGGTCGATCCGATGGAGGCGCTGAGATATCAATGAATACTGTGTGGCAAGACCTGCGTTACGGCGCGCGAATGCTGCTCAAGCAACCCGGCTTCACGTTGATCGCCGTCCTGACGCTTGCGCTGGGCATCGGCGCGAACCTGACGATCTTCAGCTTCGTCGATACGATGTTCTTACGTCCCTTGCCCGCGCGCGAGCCCGAGCGGTTAGTGACCGTCGAAGCCACGCGCAATGGCCGATGGAACGAAGGGTATGCTTATCCGGCATATGTGCATTACCGGGATCACTGTCAGTCGTTCGAAGCTTTGGTAGCACATTACTCCACCTCACCTGTGAACATATTTGCCGAGGGCGATTCGCAGGTAGCGAATGGGGCAGTCGTCTCGGCAAATTATTTTTCCGCGCTTGGAATTCAGCCGCGCCTGGGGCGCTTCTTTCTGCCTGAGGAGGATGCTGTGCCCGACCGTGACGCGGTGGTGGTGATCAGCCACCGAATGTGGGAGGGACGCTTCGGCGGTGATCCAGGGGTGTTGGGAAAAGAACTTGTCCTCAACGGCAGCGCCTGCAAGATCATCGGCGTCGCACCGCCAGGTTTTCGAGGTGTGTTGGCGGGGTTTCCGAACGAGTTTTGGATTCCGACGATGATGCTACGGCTGGGTTACCGGTCGTGCGACGCCATCACCGAAGCGGATTGCCGTCCGCTGTCGCTCCTCGGCCGGCTTGCTCCAGGTCGAACGTTGGCCGATGCGCAGGCCGAGCTGAGCGTGCTATCCGATCAGCTCGGGTCGACCTCTCCTGCAGAAAAGGGACGCGGAATTTTGCTTCGGCCCGCTCTTGGTGTCAGGTGGAATGAGCGAGAAGGATTCCGCTACCAGATGCAACTGCTGATGGCTGTCACCGGTCTGCTGTTGTTGATCGCGTGTGCCAATGTCGCGAGTCTGCTGCTGGTGCGCGGCGCAGCGCGGCGCAAAGAAATCGCGATCCGGTTGTGCATAGGCGCCGGGCGCGCTCGGCTGGTGCGGCAGTTCTTGACGGAAAGCCTGTTGCTGGCGTTCGGTGGCGGCGCATTGGGGCTGCTGATCTCGCTCTGGGCCAAGGACCTACTGGCAACCTTCTACACCACGAACCATAGCAGCCTGCAGCGTTACTACGATCTGAGCGTGAGTCCGCGTGGGTTGGTCTATGCGCTGGCGCTCACGCTTTTCACGGGGTTGTTGTTCGGGTTGCTGCCGGCTCTCCAGGCGACGCGACAGGACCTGGTTCGCGATTTGAAGGAAGGTATCTCACCGAGTCCGCGCCAGCATCGACTGCGAGGCGCGCTGGTTGTCGGACAGGTGGCGCTTTCGCTGTCTCTGCTGGTCGTGGCGGGCTTACTGGTTCGCAGTGAGTCTCACGTCCGCGGTGGCGCAAACTTCGATCCACAACATGTAGCGGCGCTTCGTCTGAGACCGGCTCTGATGAACTACAACCCGGAGAAAGCCCAGGCGTTCACGCGCGAAGTGGTGGAGCGCCTCGAAGCTCTTCCAGGTGTGCAGTCGGTAAGTCTGGCAAAAGGCAACGGCCTTGCCTGGCAGAGTGGCGGAAGAGTGCGGGTAAGGCTGCCGGAAGAACCGCGACTGACGGCAGAAGAGCAGCTTCAGGTGGAGTATCAAGAAATTGCCCCTCGCTTCTGCGAGACTTTGAAGATCCCGTTGCTCGAAGGACGTGAGTTCAACGAGGGAGACCGTCCAGGTGCTCCGCGTGTGACAGTCATCAACGAAACGCTGGCCCGCCGCCTGTGGCCGGAAGTCTCGGCGCTGGAGCGCGCTTTGATCCTGCGCGACCAGCCATACCAGGTGGTAGGCGTCAGCAAAGATGCGCAATTGCTCAACGCGCTCGAATCGCCGCAGCCGTTTCTTTACCTGCCGTATTTGCAGAACAATACCAGGCCGCAAATCGACCCGCGTTTCGTCGTGCGCGTTGCCGGCGAGCCGCAGACAATGCTCCCGCTCTTGCGGCGAGCGATTGTGGCTTTAGACCCGAACGTCCCGATCAGCGAGGACGTCCCGCTGACACAGCAGGTGAATGCCGTCTACATGCCCGTACTGCTGACGAGCGCGGTGCTGACCTATGCCGGGTTGCTGGCACTCTTTTTGAGCATGCTCGGGCTATACAGCATGCTGGCGTTTACCGTTAGTCAGCGCACGCGTGAGATTGGTATCCGCATGGCGCTGGGCGCGGAGAGACTTGATGTGGTGCGGCTGGTCGTAAGCCAAGGTCTGAGCATGGCGCTCGCAGGCGTGGGAATCGGCTTGCTGGCCTCGCTCGCGGCGGCGCGGCTTGTGAAGAGTTTGCTGTACGGCGTGAGCGCGACCGACCCCGTGACTTTTGCGTTGATTGCAGTGTTGCTGTTGTTCGTTGCGCTATTGGCCTGCTGGCTGCCGGCGCGCCGCGCGACAAAAGTGGATCCGATGGTCGCGTTAAGATACGAGTAAACCACGAAGATCGAAGATTGAGGATCGAGTATCGGAAGGCTCCTCGCGGCGGTATCTTCCATCTTCGATCCTCGGTTCTCGATCTCAGTCTTAAATCGGAGGAGATATGGAAAACATAATTCAGGACATTCGCTATGGCGTTCGGATGCTGCTCAAGAGACCTGGCTTCACTGCCGTGGCCGTGCTCGCTTTGACTTTAGGCATTGGCGCCAACACTGCGATCTTCAGTGTCGTCAACGGCGTGCTGCTTCGTCCTTTACCCTATCCAAACCCTGACCGGATAGTGACGATATGGCACCCGTCCAGGGGAGGGCACACGCTGGGGCTTACAGACCTCGAATTCTTCGACTTCCGAGAACAGAATCACGTCTTTGAAGAGGTCGCCGCATTTGCAACAGGGGCCACGAGCCTCACAGGCAGCGGCGAGCCTGAGCGCGTTGCCGCTACGTGGGCGTCTGCCGGTTTCTTTCCTTCCGTCGGCGTTCAACCCGCGCTGGGCCGCGCCTTCACCGCTGAAGACGATAAGCCGGGGCCGGCTCAAGTCGTCGTGTTGAGCTATGGCCTCTGGCAACGGCGCTTCGGCTCTGATCCAAATATCATCGGTCAACAAGTGAGCCTCAACGGCCTCAGCCGCACAATCATCGGAGTTATGCCTGGCGGCTTCTACTTCGATAAACAAGATGTCCAGCTATGGCTTCCTCTGGGGCTTGATCGCGCTAACGTGAGTCCCAGAGACCGCAGTTACAATGCAATCGCGCGCCTTAGATCGAATGTGACGCTGGAGCAAGCTCGCGTGGGGATGAACACTCTTGCCGCTCAGCTTGCGGAAGAGTATCGAAAGCGATACCCGGAAGGCGTGAATTCAACGCAGAGCGTGAACTTGATTCCGCTGCATGAATTGATCGTAGGAGACATTCGCCCGGCTCTTCTCGTCCTGCTTGCGGCAATCGGATTCGTGCTGCTGATCGCCTGCGCCAACGTCGCCAATCTGCTCCTTGCCCGGGCTGAAGCGAGGCAAAAAGAGATTGCCATTCGCATCGCCCTCGGCGCTGGCCGCAGCCGCATCATTCAGCAACTCCTGACCGAGAGCGTGCTCTTGAGTTTGATGGGAGGAGCGATGGGACTGCTGCTGGCATTCTGGGGTGTTGAGGCTTTGCTTGCTATTGCGCCCGCAACCATCCCCCGAACCAGCGAAGTCGGCGTGGATGCCACGGTGCTCATCTTCACCCTCGCGATCTCGGTTCTTGCGGGAATAATGTTTGGATTAGTGCCCGGACTACAATCTTCAAAGATGGACCTGCACGCATCCTTTAAAGAGGGTAGGGGGAGTACGGGCGATCGGGGACGCCGCCACACTCGCCGGGTCCTCGTAGTATCTGAGATAGCTCTCTCACTCGTGCTTCTCATAGGCGCGGGCCTGATGATTAAGAGCTTCTGGCGGCTGCTCAATGTAGACGCCGGCTTCGATCCAAAGAATGTGCTGACCGCCCAAATCGCCTTGCCACAATCCCGGTATCCGCAGCGTCAACAGGTCGATGCTTTTTACAAGCAATTGCTGGAAAGAGCGGAATCATTGCCGGGAGTGCAGTCTGTAGGCACGGTAACAGTGCTTCCTTTAAGCGGATTCAATTCCAATGCGTCATTTGAGATCGAGGGAAAACCTCGCTTGTCCGATGATGTGGCTCAGAACGCCGAATATCGAATGATAAGCCGGGATTATTTCTGCGCGATGGGTATTCCACTTCTAAAGGGTCGTTACTTCATGGAGTCAGACCGGGAAGATGCGCCCGCCGTGGTCATAATCAATGATGCTATGACCAGCTTCTGGCCTGATGAAGACCCGGTCGGCAAGCGGATAGATTTGGGCGTGCCCGGCAGTCCCTTGTTCACCATAGTGGGAATAACAAAAGACACAAAGGACCAGGGCCTGGACATCAGACCGAGACCGGAGATGTACTTCCTGCACTCTCAGAACGCTTACGTTACGGCGCTCGGGGTATGGCGCTCGATGACCGTAGTTGCGCGCGCCTCTTCTGGTCCAATAACGCTCGCCGGGCCTATCAGGAGCGTCGTTCAAACCATAGATAAAGACTTGCCGGTCGCCCGGATTCAAACGATGGAGCAGGTCCTGTCAAACTCGGTCTCTCAACCCCGTTTCACGATGCTGTTGCTTGCAGTCTTCGCTGTTTTGGCTCTGGCGCTGGCGGCGGTGGGGGTTTACGGCGTGATGTCGTTTTCGGTCGCTCAGCGTACACACGAGTTCGGAATCCGCATGGCGCTCGGAGCGGACACGCGGGATGTAATGAAGCTCGTTCTTCGAGAGGGCCTGGTCATCGTTTCAATGGGCGTAACGATCGGGCTTGCGCTGGCCTTCATCGCCACACGTTTGATCTCGAGCTTTCTCTACGGCGTGAGCCCTAGCGATCCTTTGACGTTCCTGGCCATTTCGCTGCTACTCGTAGGAGTGGCTCTCGGAGCCTGTTTCGTGCCTGGTCGACGGGCGACGAAGGTAGATCCGATGGAGGCGCTGAGATACCAGTGACGAACGAGGATCGAGGATCGAGGATCGAGGATAGAAGATGGACGATAGAAGATAGCGGCGACCGGCAGTCCTTCGATCCTCAATCTTCAATCTTCAATCTTCGAATGTGCCGGTGAAAGGATCAAAATGTCCGGATGGATGTCTGACATTCGTTTTGGTTTGCGGCTTCTGCGCAAGAGTCCCGAAGTCACCGTTGTTGCCGTACTGGCGATGGCGATCGCAATCGGCGTTGCTGGGACAGTATTCAGCGTTTTTCGAACGTGAAGCAAAGACTTTGAAACGGAGAGTTGATTATGGAAGCACTACTCCAAGACCTGCGCTACGGTTCGCGAATGTTGCTCAGGAAACCTGGCTTCTCATTGATTGCCATCCTCACACTCGCCTTGGGCAAACCAGAAACTAGAAACCAGAAACCAGAAACTCGGAACCCTGAACCCTGAACCCTCATTCCGGAGGAAACTATGCAGACTCTCTTGCAAGACCTGAGGTATGCAGTTCGAATCCTTCTCAAGAAGCGCGGCTTTGCGACGGTCGCGTTGATAACGCTCGCGCTCGGCATCGGCGCGAACACCGCGATTTTCAGCGCGGTCAACGCGGTGCTGCTGCGTCCGCTGCCTTACTTTCATCCGGAACAGATCGTGTTAATGAGAGACAAGCAGCCTCCCGATGATGAGACCCCGACTGACTATCCCGAGTTCGTGGATTGGAAACAGCAGAACGGTGTGTTCCAGGAAGTCGCCGCCTACTTCAACACCGCGTACACCATGACCGGGCGCGGCGAGCCCGAGCAGTTATTCGGTTGCCGCGTTTCCAGTAACCTGTTCCCGACGCTTGGGGTCACGCCAGTCCTGGGCCGGAACATTTCGTTGGAAGAAGAAAGACCGGGCAGCCAACTGGTTGCGCTGATCAGCTACGGTTTGTGGCAACGCCGTTTCGGCGCCGACCCGGCTGTGTTGGGCACAACGATGACGCTCGACGCGAGGGCGTACACGATCGTGGGTGTTCTGCCTCAGAGCTTTCGATCAGTGCGCCCAATCGACGCGTCGGCGGGCGACCTGCGAGAAGTCTGGGCGCCGTTGAGACTCGACGCATCGCGCGCGCCTCGCGGTCTTCATTTTCTTTCGGTGATCGGGCGATTGCGAGATGGAGTTGGGCTCGACCAGGCGCGGCGGGAGATGAGCATTCTGGCGGAACGATTGAAGCAGGAGCGCTCGATCAATCACGACGTCCAGCTTCACGGTTTGAAGGACAGCATAGTAAAGGACTCGCGCTCCGGGCTGCTTCTACTTTTGGCCGCCGTGGGGTTTGTGCTTCTGATTGGCTGCGCCAACGTGGCCAATCTGCTCCTCGCTCGCGCCAGCGCTCGTCAAAAGGAGATTGCGATCCGCCTGGCCATAGGCGCCAGCCGCCGGCGTTTGATTCGCCAGCTTCTGACCGAGAGCATTCTGCTTGCGCTGATCGGCGGCGGGCTTGGATTGTTGGTCTCGCTGTGGCTGATGAATCTGATTGCCGATCTGGCGCGGTCGAAGCTGCCTCGGATCGAGGAAATTGACACAGACTGGAGAGTGCTCTTGTTCACGCTGGCAGTGTCGTTGGGAACAGGGATTCTGTTTGGACTGTGGCCTGCGCTGCGAGCCGTGAAGATGGGCACTTATGAGATTTTGAAAGAGGGGGGCGCTGTTGCCGGCGCCGCGCATGGCCGTGACCGCGCGCGCGGTTTTCTGGTGATCAGCGAGATGGCCTTGTCGCTGGTCCTGTTGATTGCCGCCGGGCTGATGATAAGCAGCTTTGTCCGGCTGCTCCAGGTTCCCAAGGGATTCGATCCTGGGAACATCGTCACGTTCGGGCTGAGTCTATCCGGCACGAGATACGCTGAACCGGCGATGCGCGCTCGAGTTTTCGACCAGGTGCTGGAGCGAATGTCTTCTTTGCCCGGCATTGAAGCTGCCGGCGCGGTGAACGATCTGCCGCTTGCAGGCGGCGGCACCAACGGCGGGTTCAGTATTGAAGGGCAGGTCTATCCACCTGATTCGTTGCCCGTCGCCGACAAGCGCATAGCGAGCGAAGGCTACTTTGAGGCGATGCGCATCCCGCTGATCAAAGGCCGGTTCTTCGCCGCGCGCGACATCGCTGGCGCTCCTCAGGTGGCGATAGTGAACGAGGCCTTCGTCCGCCGCTTTCTCGCTGACGAAGAACCGATCGGCAAGCGGATCGACTTCAGGTGGGACACGACAGGGTTGCAAGAGATCGTGGGGGTAGTCCGAGACATTCGGCACGAAGCATTGGGGACGCCGCCCGTGGCGGAGATCTACGTTCCGTTCCGCCAGGCGACGCCGGGCTCGATGAGCGTCGCGTTGCGTACCCCGGTCGATCCGTTTGCCGTTGCCGGCGCGGTGCGCGAGCAAATCTATGCTGTGGACAAAGAGCAGGCCATCGGTTCACTGCGGTCGATGGATCAACTCGTCTCGGAGTCGGTTTCGCCGCAGCGTTTGTCAATTCTGCTGTACGGCGGGCTTGCGGGTTTGGCGCTGGTGTTGGCCGCAGTCGGGATCTATGGAGTGATCTCTTATTCAGTCACTGAGCGCAGGCACGAGATTGGAATCCGCCTTGCGCTTGGCGCGAAGCCGTCTGATGTGTTGAAGCTCGTGGTTGGCCAGGGAATGAGACTCGCGCTGATTGGCGTCGGGATAGGGCTCGCGGCCGCGTTCGCGGTCACCCGGGTGATGGCAAGCTTGCTTTTTGAGGTCGGACCGACCGACCCAGCAACTTTCATCATCGTGCCGGTGTTGCTGGCAGGAGTGGCTCTGGGAGCTTGTTTTCTTCCAGCCCGTCGAGCCACCAAGGTCGATCCTATGGCCGCGCTGAGGGGCGAATGAACCCGGGTTCCGGGTTCGTGGGCTCAGAGTTCAGGGTTCAGAGTCCGAGTTCAGGGTTTCTGGTTTGGCCCTGTCCAGTCTCGTAACCAGAAACTAGAAACCAGAAACCAGAAACTCGGAACCCGGAAACCCGGAACCCGGAATCCTGAACCCTCATACAGGCGGAGATTATGCAGAATCTTTTGCAAGACCTGAGGTACGCCGTTCGAATCCTTCTCAAGAAGCCCGGCTTCGCGGTCGCGGTCATAACGCTCGCGCTCGGCATCGGCGCGAACACCTTTGCGCAAGACGCGCGGAGCCTGTCGACCGGCGAAACCGCAAAGATCGAAGCGGCCGTTTCAGAATGGATGGCGAAGCACAAAGCGCCGGCTGTTTCCATAGCGATCGTTACTGACAATCGCCTACTCTGGTCGAAAGGCTTCGGTCTGGCGGATCCCGAGAAGAAGACACCGGCCACCGCGACGACGGTTTACCGACTGGCTTCAATAGCCAAGTCGATCACAGCCACAGCCGTGATGCAGTTGGCAGAGCAGGGGAAAATCGATCTTGATGCGCCGGTTCAGAAATACTGCCCGGCTTTCCCGCCAAAACCATGGCCAGTCACTTCGCGACAACTGCTTGCGCATTTGGGCGGCATCCGCCATCACAAGTTTTCCGATCCTTCAAATCGTCATTTCGACAGCGTCGTTGAATCATTAAGTTTCTTCAAGGACGAACCGCTGCTGCACGAACCGGGTACGAAGTATCTCTACTCGACTCTCGGTTACTCGGTGCTGGGCTGCGTGATCGAAGGCGCTTCCGGGATGAAGTACCCTGATTACCTCCGGGAGAAAATCTTCAAGCCTGCGGGCATGACGCGAACGCAGACTGATGACATCAAGGCGAATATTCCGGACCGCGCCCTGCTGTACAGCAAGTCCGCGAACGGCGACGTGAGGGATGCTCCGCCGCTCGACACCAGCGGCAGGCTGCCCGGCGGCGGTCTTGTTTCGACCGTGGAAGACCTCGCGAAGTTTGCCATCGCGATCCAGCAGGGCAAGCTGGTGAAGCCGCGGACGCTTGAGCAGATGTGGACGCGCCAGAAGACCGCGGACGGTAAGGAATTGCAGTCTTACGGTCTGGGCTGGCTAATCGCCGATGCTGGTCCAGGCGAACCGAAACGGGTATGGAACGACGGCAGCCAAGCCGGCACACGCACGTATCTTTATCTCATCCCCGAAAAACGCTTTACCATCGCGCTGATGACGAACCTTGAAAGAGCCTTCTGCGAAGAACTGGTGGCACCGATCGTTAACACCGTGCTCAAGAAACAGTGATAGGAGGGATGATGCAAACATTGCAGCAAGACCATGTCTATCGCGCGCGAGTTCCTGCCTCGAAGTCGCGCTTCAACAGAGTCGAACTCAGTGCAGGTTCACAGGTCCGGAAGGGAGGTTGGCTCTTGCTTTTGCTCTTATTCGCGAGCACCGGCGCGTTTGCGCAGTCACCGGGCTGGCCGCAATGGGGCGGGCCGCAGCGCAACTTCATGGTTGAAGCGAAGGGGCTTGCGTCGACGTGGCCCGGCGAGGGACCGAAACGATTGTGGAGTCGTGAACTCGGCGAAGGCCATTCCTCGATCATTGCCGATGGGGGCCGGCTCTACACGATGTACAGCAAAGGCGACCAGGAGTTTGTCGTTGCCCTGGACGCGGCTAACGGAAAAACGATCTGGGAGAAGAGCAACGCTGCGCCGACCACCGGACTGGCGATGGAAAACGGCAATGGCCCGCATGCGACGCCGGTTATTGCCGGCGATCTGCTCTTCACTGTGGGCGTCATCGGCAAGATGCAGGCCTTTGATAAAAAATCGGGGAGCGTCGTGTGGTCCCACGATCTTTATCGAGAGTATGGCGGAACGAAGATGGGCCGAGGGTATTCCTGCAGTCCGCTCGCGTGGAAGAACACCGTCATTGTGACCGTCGGCGGAGCCGGCCAGGCGCTGATGGCTTTCGATCAAAAAACGGGAGCGGTCGTCTGGAAGAAACAGGACTTCAAACTCTCGCCGTCAACCCCAACCATCATCAACGTTGACGGACAGGACCAGCTTGTAATCGTGCTCGCCGATCACATCGTCGGCATGAATCCGAACAACGGCGAGCTGCTCTGGAGCCATCCTCACAATTGCGACTGGGGACTGAACATCAGCTTGCCGGTCTGGGGCGCCGACAACATTCTGGTCGTGTCATCCGCATACAGCGGTGGGAGTCGCGCCCTGCAGTTGAATCAAACCGACGGAAAAACCACAGTCAAGGAACTGTGGGCTTCCCGGCGAATGCGCGTGCATCACAGCACGATGATCCGGCTCGGCGATCTGGTGTATGGATCGAGCGGAGATTTCGGCCCCGCGCCGATGACGGCGGTAGATGTGCGAACTGGCAATACGGTCTGGCAGGATCGCACCTTTCCAAAAGCAAATTTTGTTTACGCCGACGGCAAAGTGATTTTGCTCGATGAAGACTGCGTACTCGCGTTGGTCGCGCTGTCACCCCAGGGGATGAAGGTGATCTCAAAAACAAATCTCCTGACCAACCGGGCGTGGACGCCGCCGACTCTTTCAGGAACAAAGCTCTATGTCCGCGATCGAAAGATGATTGTGGCGCTGGAGTTGAGTTGACGGAGAAGAGTTTGTGGTCCCGCCTTCCGGCGGAAGTTTGTGATATAGGCTTACGGCACGGGCAATTACGAACTTCCGCCGGAAGGCGGGACTACGAACTCCTGTCAGCGGCCGGTGCGAATGACCCCGATCAGTTGATGAGAGAAGTTATGAAAAACAGTGGAGCCAAGGCAAAGAAATTCTCGCTGTGAAATAGACGGGCGTGATAATCGGAGTCCGCTCCGAATGATCCGCAATTGAGAGAGGAGACACGATGGAGACTCTCTGGCAAGATCTGAGATATGGCTTGCGAATGCTCGCAAAGAGGCCCGGCTTCACTGTTGTAGCTGTGCTGACACTCGCCCTGGGCATCGGGGCGAACACCGCGATTTTCAGCGTCGTCAATGCGGTGATGTTGCAGCCGCTGCCGTATCAAAAACCGGAAGACCTGATGTTGGTGCGGCACATTGATAAAACAAAAGGCACTAAGTCGGAGAGCGTCGGTTACGCCGACTTCCAGGATTGGAAGGCGCAGAACCGAGTGTTTGAAGATCTGGCGACCTTCAGGCCATGGAGTTTCGCGCTCACTGTGGGCAATGATCTGGCGCAAGTCCAGGCGGCAACAGTGTCGTCCAACTTCTTCCAGTTGCTCGGTGTCAACGCTTTCAAAGGCAGAACCTTCTTACCCGAAGAAGAAAAGCGCGACAGTGAAAAAGTTGCGCTGGTCAGCCATGCCTTGTGGCAGAGAGTCTTTGGCGGCGACGAGGAATTGATAGGTCGGCAAGTCAAGTTAAGCAATCAACTCTTTACCGTCGTCGGCATTATGCCGCCGGATTTCAAATTTCCGTTCGAGACGGAAAGGGCTGAAATCTGGGCCACCAATGCCATCCTTTCTGCTGGAATGATGGATTACCGCGGAGCGCGTAACGTCCAGGTGGTGGCGCGGTTGAAACCAGGGTTTTCTTGGCAGGCCGCACAGACCGAGATGACTGGTATCGCTGGCCGTCTTGAACAGGAAAATCCAGACACGAACCGGGACTTAGGCGTTCTGCTCGTTGGCGTTCACGATGAATTGACAAGAGAAGTTCGCACGGCGCTGTGGGTGCTATTTGGCGCGGTCACGTTTGTGACGTTGATTGCTTGTGCCAACGTTGTAAATCTGCTTCTGGCGCGCGCGGTGTCACGCCATAGGGAGATGGCGATTCGCGCTGCGCTGGGAGCCAGCACCTGGCACATCGTGCGCCAATTGCTGACCGAAAGCTTGTTACTCTCTTTGACCGGCGGGGCAGTTGGATTATTGCTGGCGGCCTGGGGCATTGATCTACTGCTGGCTCTTAGCCCGCAAAATCTACCGCGCATCAATGCGATTGGCATTAACGGCCCAGTTCTCGGTTTCACGCTCGTCATCTCGATGGTAACCGGCGTTTTCTTTGGGTTACTGCCGGCCTTGAAAGCGGCTCAGCCGGATTTGAATGAAGCCCTCAAAGGCGGAAGCAAGGCTTCGGCATCCGGGGTTGGCCGGAATTGGTTGCGCTCGGCACTGATTGTGGGCGAACTGGCCCTCGCGTTGATTTTGCTGACTGGGGCCGGTCTGTTGCTCAACAGTTTCATCCTGCTGAATCGGGTGGAGCTGGGCTTCAAGCCGGAGAATGTCCTGACCGCCGGACTCAATTTGTCATCGAACAAGTATCCGGAGGGTGAGAATCGCGTTGCTTTTCTCCAACTGCTGCAAGAGCAAGTCAAGAGTTTGCCGGGCGTTCGCTCCGTGAGTTTTACCAGTACGCTCCCGTTCAGCGGCGGCGGTGTTGGCTCATCTTTCAAGATCAAGGGGCGCGAGTGGCCAGCGAATGAGAAAGTGCCAATGGCCGGGACGTTCACCGTCATGCCTGATTACTTTGCGACGATGGGGATGCCGCTTTTACAAGGGCGGCAATTCACCGAGTCCGATGATAAGAGCCGCCCAGGAGCGGCGATTATCAACGAAGCTTTCGCGCGTCAATTTTTCCCTCATGAAAATCCGCTCGGACAAAGCGTCACTCCCGCAGCCAACCGCGACAAAGATTCACCGGCGGAGTTTGAAGTCGTCGGTGTGATCGGCAACGTCAGAGGCGCGGCTTTGGACAAAGAACCGAAACCGGAGATTTACACGCCTTATCGCCAAACGCCCTGGACCTTCGGCCAGTTGGTGATCCGCACCGAAAATGACGCGCTGAGTTTAGCCAACACCGCGCGGCGACAGATCAAGAGTTTGGATCCGGCGCAGACGGTCCCCGGCGTAAATACGGTCGAAAATTTGATTGCCAGATCCATTAAGCCGCAACGCTTCAACTTGCTGCTCTTGAGCATCTTCGCCGCGACCGGACTGATGCTGGCATTCGTTGGCGTCTACGGGGTGATGTCTTATCACGTGGCCGACAGTACGCGCGAAATCGGCGTGCGGATGGCGCTCGGCGCCCAAACCGCCGACGTGCTGAAACTCGTATTGAGGCAAGGGGCGCGCCTGACTTTGTTCGGTGTCGTGATCGGTCTCGCTGGAGCTTTCGGGTTGACGCGCCTGATGGTCGGCTTCCTTTACGGAGTGAAGCCGACTGATCCGCTGACATTTGCTGGTGTGTCGGTGTTGCTGGTGCTTGTGGCGGCGCTGGCTTGCTACTTGCCGGCTCGACGGGCGACGAAGGTGGATCCGATGGTCGCATTGAGATACGAATGAAAGGGTTCCGGGTTCCGGGTTCAGGGTTCAGGGTTCCGGGTTCAGGGTTGAGGTTCAGAGTTCATAGTTCAGAATCTTCTACCGTCAACTCGGAACCACGAACCCTGAACCCGGAACCCTGAACCCTGAACCCTAAACCCTGAACCCGGAACTGAAATTATCCATGGACATTCCGCTGAGGAAACCTCGCAACACTCGACGGATTCGCTTCAAGCGACTTGTGGTGATGGGCGTTGGTCTGTTTGCGTTGGTGTTTGGTATCGGCGCTCTGCCCGTCGTTTTCCTGTACTTCGCGAGCGAGGCTCGCAACCCGGCAACCGAACCTCAAGTCTCTGATGAGGTCAAGCAACTCCAGGCCCGGCAAAAGCAAGTCGTCGCCTTCGTCAACGTGAACGTCGTCCCAATGGACGAACAACGAGTGCTGACCGGGCAAACCGTCATCGTAAGGGACGGGTTGATAGCCGCGATGGGGTCAGTGGAACAGGTCAAAGTTCCGCGAGGAGCGCTGAGAATTGAGGGGCGCGGCAAGTACCTGATGCCCGGACTCGCCGACATGCATGTTCATTTCGAGGTCTTCAATGAACAGGCCAACGCAGCGATGCTGCGACTGTTTGTTGCGAACGGTGTGACCACGGTTCTGAATCTCTTCGGCGCGCCTAATCATCTCCAGCTTCGCGAGCGGGTCGCGCGAGGCGAGATGTTTGGCCCGGCGATCTACACCAGCGGGGGGTTCATCTCCAATGCCCCGGTCTCTACTCCGACGCCGGAAGAAGTTGAGCGCGCGGTCGTCGCGCAGAAGCGGGCAGGCTACGACATTATCAAAATTCACGGCGACTTCTCGCGCGAGGCTTATCATAAAGTCTTTGAGGTCGCCCGCCGTGAAGGCATGCGTGTCATAGGCCACTTGCCCCGCAATCTTGGGATCGAACCCGCGTTCGAGGAAAAACAAGATGCGATCGCTCACGCCGAGGAGTATCTGAACGCCTACTTCTTTTTCAGGCCCGTGACCTCGCCCGCCAATTCGAGTCAAGAGGCTCAGCTGCGTTGGATTGCAGACCAGGCGAGCCGCATCCCGTCCGTTGCCGAGGCCACAGCCAAAGCCGGGATCTGGGTGAGCCCCACGTTGACGGTCTACAGTGGCATCGCTCGTCAAGTCGACGACATTGATGCTGTTTTGAAGAGACCCGAGATGAAATACCTGCCCCCGTGGATTGCCACCAGATTCGCGAAAGAGAATAACGACTACGTTCGCCGGTTCAAGAAAGAGACTGCGAAGGGCTTCTTCGCCCGAGCTGATTTGCTCAGCAAGCTTGTCAAAGGCCTGCACGATGCAGGAGTGAAATTGTTGGCGGGAACCGATACTCCGGTGCCCTCGGTTGTGCCGGGGTTCTCGCTCCACGACGAATTGCGCGAGATGGTGGCCGCCGGGTTGACGCCTTATGAGTCGCTCCGAAGCGCGACCGCAAACGCCGCCGAGTTTTTGAGAACGGATAAGTTCGGAACTGTGTCTGTTGGAAAACGGGCCGACCTGATTCTGGTCGAAGGAAATCCGCTCACGGACGTGAGCAATGCATCGCGCCGGGCTGGGGTGATGGCTCAAGGGCGATGGTTCACCGAAGAGGAGCTTCGCAAGATGCTCGACGGAATGGCGGCTTCGTACGCGCGAACGGAGAACCGGTAGATGGCGCTAGGTTCAGAGTTCCGGGTTCGTGGTTCGGGGTTGGATAGTGGGAAGCCACTCTGAATTCTGCCTCTGAACTCGGAACTCTGAACAGATTACTTCGGAGGCTAAATGGAAACTCTGCTTCAAGACATGCGCTACAGCATTCGAATGCTGGCGAAGAGACCAACATTCACCCTTGTGGCAACGCTCACGCTGGCCATAGGTATAGGCGCAAACACGGCGATCTTCAGCCTGGTCAACGCCGTGCTGATTCGCAAGCTGCCATTCGAGAATTCGCAAAAGCTGGTCTGGATATGGTCAACTCGGGTTGATAGAGACAAAGCCTTTTTCTCAATTCCCGACTTTATTGATTATCGAGACCGCAGCGAAACGCTCGAGCAGATAGCGGCCTTTGCCAACTGGGGCGCGAGCCTGACGGGGACCGACGAGCCCGAACGCATGCAGGGCGTGAGGATTTCAGCAAACGCTTTTCAGATGCTCGGTGTCAGTGCCACGCTTGGGCGAACATTGCTTCCGGAGGATGACAGACCTGACAGCGAGCGAGTGGTGGTGTTGAGCTACGGATTGTGGGAGCGACGATTCGGTCACGACCCCGGTATCATAGGTCACAAACTTACTCTTAATAGTGACAGCTATACGGTCCTCAGAAGTGCTGAGGATGATTGTCGGGCACGGGTTGAAACTGGTCTTGATCGGGATAGCGTTTGGGCTCGCGGGCTCTTTTGCCTTAACCCGGGTCATCTCGGGGCTGCTCTACGGAGTGAGCGCGACCGACCCGAAAACATTTGTGAGCGTTTCGGTGATACTGGCCGTCGTGGCTCTGGGAGCTTGCTTTGTGCCTGCTCGCCGGGCGACGAAGGTCGATCCGATGGTGGCACTGAGGTACGAATAGGTTTGTGGTTTCTGGTTTCTGGTTGGATTTTTTATCCGCGCAAATCCGTCGAATCAGTGTCATCCGTGGTCTATGCGGCGCTGGGCAATGCTACGAACTAATAGACCACGGATGACGCGGGTTTGACGGATTAGCACGGATTTCGTACCCATCAATCGCTAGCGAAATGGCTGGTACAAGCCACTAGAAACCAGAAACTAAAAGGGAAACCAGAAACGGAAGGTGATCTGATGAATAGACTCTGGCAGGACTTGCGTTACGCTACGAGGACGTTCGTAAAAGCTCCAGGCTTCACGCTTATCGCAGTGCTATCGATCGCGCTGGGCATCGCAGCGAACACGTCGATCTTCACGCTCGTGAACGCGGTGTTGTTCAAGCCGATGCCGGTGCCACATCCCGAACAACTCGTGGCGCTCTACACCACCGAGCCGAATTCGATGTACCCCGGCCAGTTCTCTTATCCCGACTACAGGGACTACCGCGATCACAACGAGGTCTTCAGCGATCTGTTCGTTCACTACGGCACGCCGGTCAGCATGAAGAACAGCGGCGACAAGGCCGAGCTGATCTGGGGAGAGCTGGTCACAGGTAACTACTTCAGCGGGCTTGGAGTGGCTCCGGCCGCGGGGCGCGTGCTTTCGCTGGACGACGATCGCGCATTGGGCGGGAGTCCGGTCGCGGTCCTGAGCCACGCATTCTGGCAGCGGCGCTTTGGCGGAGATCCGAACATAATTGGGAAAGATGTGCGGTTGAATGGTCACGACTTCACGGTCATCGGCGTGGCGCGGCAGGGCTTTTCGGGAACGCGCTTCGTCGGGTTCATCCCGGATGTCTGGGTCCCTCTAACGATGCACGCGCAGGTCGTCGCCGGCAGCGAAGGCTGGCTCGAAAACCGCGGAGGCCAATCGTTCAACGTCAACGGGCGTCTCAAGCCGGGCGTCACCATCGAGCAAGGGACCGCTGCGATGAACACATACGCGCAGCAACTCGCCGAAGCCTACCCGCGGACCAACGCCAACATCAGCGTTGGCATGGTTCCGGGCGGCAGCAAGACCCAACCCGCGCTTACGCTGCTCGGTTACATTCCGATCGTTGCGGGACTGATGATGGGCATAGTGGGATTGGTGCTTTTGATTGCCTGCGCGAATGTAGCAAATCTCTTGCTGGCGCGAGCTTCGGTGCGCCGGCGCGAGATAGCGATTCGGCTGGCGCTGGGGGCCGGCCGAAGGAGGCTCGTTCGTCAATTGCTGACTGAGAGCGTGTTGCTATCGGTTGTCGGCGGCGTTTTGGGATTGTTGCTGGCACAGTGGTTCAATGCGCTTGTTCCGCTCGCGAACCCTCAACTCGATTTTGCGACGATCGATTTTAGGTACGATCTCGCACTCGATCACCGCGTTCTAGGGTTCACGTTGCTGCTATCGGCCCTGACCGGGGTCATCTTCGGCTTGCTGCCTGCGTTGCAAGCTTCCAGGACCGATCTGGTGACGACGTTGAAGGGTGAAGGTCCGGCGGTGAGGTCGGGTATTCGACGGTTGAGTCTGCGCAACCTGCTTGTCGTCTCGCAGGTGGCGTTGTCGTTAATGCTTCTGATATGCGCGGGGCTGTTCATCAGGAGCACACGCAACGTGCAGGAAATGAGTCCCGGGTTTGAATCGAAGCGGATCATGCTGGCTTCGGTCGACGTGGGCTTGCACGGCTACGACGAGGCGAATGGACGGAGTTTCTTCAAGCAAATAGTGGAGCGCGTCAAGGCGTTGCCGGGCGTGGAAGCCGCGACCATCGCCGGTCCGCTACCGCTGGATGCCTACAACAACGGCGCGAGATTGACCGTCGAAGGCGCAATGCCGCGTTATGAGAACGAACGAAACAGCGCAAGCTACAGCGTCGTCGGCCACGACTATTTCCAAACGATGAACACGCCCATCGTCGAAGGGCGGGGCTTCAGCGAACACGACGATCAAAACGCGCCGAGTGTGGTGGTCGTCAACGAGACCCTGGCGCGGCGCTTCTGGCCTAACGAGAGCCCGCTCGGCAAACGTCTGCAACTGGGCAGCGCGAAGAACCCCTTCCGCGAAGTCGTCGGCGTTGCCAGGGACGGCAAGTACTTCCTGCTTGGCGAGCCGCCCACCGAATACATGTTCGTTCCGCATTCGCAGAACTACGACGGCAAAATGACTTTGATCGCGCGCACGTCCGGGGAGCCGCAAAACCTGGCCGAGGCGCTTCGTCAGGAGGTTGCCAATCTCGACAGCGAACTGCCGGTCTATGGCGTCAAGACCATGCCGAAGTTTCTAGACCGAATTCTCTCGGGTCCGAAATCCATCGCCGCGCTGGCGACGATCTTCGGTTTGATCGCGTTGCTGATGGCGGCAGTCGGCTTGTACGGTGTGATGAGTTACTCGGTCGCGCAGCGCACGCGTGAGGTTGGTATTCGCATGGCGCTCGGAGCTCGTAGAGGCGCCGTCTTGCGGCTTGTGCTCAAGGAAGGATTGCTTCTGGTTTGCACCGGCATCGGCATGGGTCTGGTCGCGGCGGCGGCGGTCAGCAGGCTGCTTGGAAGCTTTCTTTACGGCATAAGCCCGACTGACGCGCTGACGTTTGTGACAATCCCGTTCGTTCTTGCGGTGGTCGCGCTGGTGGCGAGCTACGTGCCCGCGCGCCGCGCAACGAATGTCGATCCGATGATCGCGCTGAGATACGAATGAAGAACGAGGATAGAAGACAGAGGATAGAGCACCCTCGACCCTCCATCTTTCATACTCGATCTTCAATCTTCGACAGGGAGCTAATGATGCAAACACTCTGGCAAGACATGCGACACGGCGCCCGGCTTTTTGCGAAGAAGCCCGGCTTTACGGCGGTGGTGGTGCTAACACTCGCTCTGGGGATCGGCGCGAATACGGCGATCTTCACAGTCATCAACTCGGTGCTGATGAAGCCGCTTCAATACGAGCACCCCGAGCGGATTACGCTTCTGAATGGCGCGCTCCCAACCTATTCCGGCGCCCCGTCCCGGTCAAACCTCTTTGACTGGCGGGAACACGCTCAGAGCTTCGAGCATCTGGCCTTCTATCAGACGGTGGAAAGCGGCGTGAATCTCACTGGCCGGACGAACGCCGAGAGAGCAAACGCGACCGAAGTGACGGCAAGCTTTTTCCCGACGATTGGGGTTCAGCCATTTCTGGGCCACACCTTCAATGAATCGCAAGTGAGCGGCGGCGATTCGCGCGTCGCGGTCATTGGCTACCGCTTGTGGAAACGGCGTTATTCCGAAGACACAAACGTCATCGGCCAAAGCATCAGTTTGAATGGCGTGCCGTTCACCGTTCTCGGAGTCATGCCGGTCGGCTTTCAATTCCCCGGCGAGGCTGAAATCTGGGTACCCGCCACGTTCGGATCCGAGCGGGTCATCTCGTCGACCGCCTCAGCTTTCAACCAACAAATAATCGGTCGGCTCAAGCCGGGGGATTCTCTTGAGCAAGCCCAAGCCGAAATGACTGTGTTCTCAGAGTTGCGCAAGAAGGTGGCGCCAAACATGAGCGGCTCGCGGGGAACCATCAGCGTTGTCCCGTTGCAAAACCACCTGGTCGGAAAAATGCGGCGGCCATTGTGGCTGTTGTTTGGCGCAGTCGGGTTTGTGCTCTTGATTGCCTGCGCGAACGTCACCCATCTGTTGTTGTCGCGCGCAACGTCGCGCCGCCGCGAGATGGCTATTCGCGCGACCCTCGGGGCGAGCCGGGGCCGCCTGGTGAGCCAGCTTCTGGTCGAGAGCGTGATGCTGGCCGCGCTTGGTGGAGCGGCTGGACTCGTAATCGCGCTGTGGGGCGTCGACGCTCTGATCGCGTTGAGTCCTTCGACCCTGCCGCGTTCGGGCGAGATTGGCATCGATGCCCGTGTGATGTTGTTCAGCGTTATCGTCTCGCTGGCAACTGGTCTACTCTTTGGTATCGCGCCCGCGTTTCGCGCGTCGCGAATCGATTTGGTTCAGAGTCTAAAGGAAGGGGGGCTGGGCAGCGGGCTGATCACTGGCCGAATAAACGTTCGAAATGTGCTCGTGGTCGCAGAGATCGGGCTTGCCCTTGTGTTGTTGGTTGGCGCCGGTCTGTTTATCAAGAGCTTCGCGCGTCTTTACCAGATCGATCCGGGATTCAACGCGGACGGCGTTGGGACGGCTGCCATCTCGCTGCCGCCCGCAGAGTATCGCGAACCCGCTCAGCGTGCTGCTTTCTTCGATCAACTCATCGGCCGGCTCGGCGCATTGCCGGGCGTGGAGTCCGTGAGCGCCACAAACGGTCTGCCTTTGAGCGTAACGGACATTGGTCTTTTCCTCTTCTCAATTCCCGACAGGCCCCCCGAACCGAAATTCCTCGATCGAGTCGCCGCAAACTTCGCCGTCACTCCAGACTACTTTCGCACTATGGGAATACCGGTCTTGAGGGGACGCGCTTACACCTCGGACGACCACAAGAATTCGGCGCCCGTGGTCATCGTCAATGAGACGCTCGCCAAACATTACTGGCCGGCTGACGATCCCGTGGGAAAGAAAATCAGTGTGATGGGTGAATCGACTCCGCGCGAAGTCGCAGGAGTTGTCGGCGACGTCAGGCATTTGGGGCTTGAGAACGATGTGCACAAGGCGCTTTACCTCCCCGCCGCCCAGTCATCGATCTCACTCTCGTTTGTGGCGGTCCGTAGCGAACTGAGACCTGCAACGCTGGCGGATGCTATTCGCCGCGAGGTCGCCGCGCTTGACCCAAATCTGCCGCTTTATGACGTCAAGACAATGGACGAACGGTTGGCTCGATCAACCGCGCAACTGCGGTTCAGCGCAGTACTGCTGGGAGTCTTTGCTTCGCTCGCGTTAGTTCTGGCAACGGTTGGAATCTTCGGCGTAGTGGGTTACACGGTAACCCAGCGCACCCCCGAAATCGCGGTCCGAATCGCGCTCGGAGCGCAGCGGAGCGATGTGCTTCGGCTTGTTCTTGGGCAGGGCATGGCGCTGGCGTTGATTGGGGTAGCCCTGGGACTGGGTGCGTCGTTCGCTCTGACGCGCGTGATCGAAGGCTTGCTCTACGGCGTGAGCGCAACTGACCCGGTTACCTTTGCGGGGGTTTCGGTACTTCTTGCGATCGTGACGCTGTTAGCTTGCTACGTCCCAGCGCGGCGAGCGATGAAAGTCGATCCGATGATCGCGCTGAGATACGAATGACCAGGATTGGGGATTTGAGATTTTGGATTTTCTGTCACCAGGCACTGACAGGCCAATCCCATCCAAAACCCCAAAATCTAAAATCCAGAATGGGAAACGAATCGAGCCGGGCAAGCCTTACGATCCTAATGCCCCAGCTTACGAGCCAAAAGAAAGGCGAGGCTGAAATGATGTCCGAAATGATGTCCACTAAGCCTGCAGGGTGTCCCTCCGCGGGCACCCGGTAGATCCACAGGCTCGCGGTCGGGAAGGGTGGCTTGCGCCCGCTCCGCTTCAAGGAGATACATTGCTTCTGCGCGAGAGCGGGGGCAAGCCACCCTTCCCGACCGCGAGCTTGAGTAAGGCGGCACGCCCAGGGAGGAACGCCCGTAGAGGTTCATCACGATTCGGGAGAAAGCATGCAAGCACTACTTCAAGACCTGCGCTACGGCTCGCGAGTGCTCGTCAAGAGCCCAGGCTTCACGTTGATTGCCGTCATCACACTGGCGCTCGGCATCGGAGCAAACACGTCAATCTTCAGCGTTGTGAACGCCGTCCTCTTGCGCTCGCTGCCTTATCCCGAAGCTGACCGGCTGGTCTGGCTCACGGAGCGGCACGAACAGATTCCGTCACGATGGGTTTCGTATCCGAACTTTCTTGACTGGCGTTCGCGCAGTCAATCATTCGAAGCGATGGCCACTATTCGCGGCTGGCAGATGACGCTGACCGGAGACGGCGAAGCGCAGTCGCTCAGCGCTCGGATGATCACGGCGGATTACTTTCGCGTTATGGGCGTGCGGCCAATGCTCGGACGCGACTTCATCAGCGAGCAGGATAGGTTCGGCGCGCCATTCGTGACCATGCTCAGCCATGCTTTCTGGCGGGCACAATTCGGCGGTGATCCCGAGGTCGTGGGCGGGACGATCACGCTCGACAATAAGCCCTTCACTGTCGTCGGAGTGATGCCACAGGAGTTTCAGGAGCAGGGACCTGCGTTGTGGGTGCCGACGGAACAGTATGCGGAGCTACCCCCGAGCGGGTGGTTCAATCGTGACAACCGCATCGTCGGCAACGTAATCGGGCGATTGAAGCCCGGTGTAACCATCGACCAGGCGCGCGCCGAAATGAAATCCATCGAACAGCAACTGATCGCCGAACATCCGATGACCAACGGCGGGAACACTATCCAGATGGTGACCTTGCAAGAGAGCATTGTAGGTGACACCCGACGATCGCTGCTGCTGCTGTTTGCGGCGGTCGGGGTGGTGCTGTTGATTGCATGCGCCAACGTAGCCAACCTGTTGCTGGCGCGAGCGGCGACGAGGCAGAAAGAATTCGCGATTCGAGCGGCGTTGGGCGCGAGCCGCTGGCGTCTGCTTCGACAACTCCTGATAGAAAGCGTGATGATGTCCGTCTTAGGCGGTGGCATCGGTTTGTTGTTGGCGAGTTGGGGCGTTGATCTGATCGTGAAATTCGCGCCGCCCGATTTGCCGCGTCTGGCAAGCGTAACGATCGGCTGGAATGTACTCGGCTTCACGCTGGGGCTGTCGATGCTGACGGGCATCATCTTCGGCATCGCACCGGCGTGGCAAAGCACGAAGACCGATCTGCACGAAGCGCTGAAAGAGGGCGGCAGGTCATCTAGTGACGCGCGCAGCGGACGCTTGCGGAACGTTTTCGTCGTCGCTGAAGTCGCGCTGGCTATGGTGCTGCTTGCCGGCGCGGGATTGCTCATCAAGAGCCTGGCGCGCTTGCTCGCTTCCGATCCCGGTTTCAACCCACAGAATGTCGTGACGATGCAGATCCTGCCTCGCGAAGCTTATCCGAGCCGCGCGCAGTTGATGGTGTTTCATTCGCAATTGCTCGAGCGTCTTGCCGCAATGCCCGGCGTAGAAGCCGTCTGTGTGCTAAACGACAGGCCCGGATTCGAGCCAGGCTGGCAGAACGACATCAATCCGGAAATCAATGGCGAGTATCTGAAGATCAATGCCGGCGAACTGATCAATGTGGACTGGGGCATCATCACTTCGGACTACTTCAAGACCATGGGCATTCCTATCAAACAGGGTCGAAGTTTCACGGAGCAAGAAATAGCCCAGGGCGCTCCGGTGATGCTCGTTGATGAACAACTGGCGAACCGGTTCTGGCCCCAAGGAGATGCGCTCGGCAAGCATATCAAATACGACAGCGCCACACCCATCGAGATCATCGGCATTGCCGGTGACGTGCGCACCTACGGCTCTGAGACATTGGGACGTATCAAAATCTACACGTCTTTCGGTCGCTCGCCGCTTCCGCGCTCAACGGTTGCGGTGCGAAGCGCGGGTGTTGACCCTGAGAGCTTGATTGCCGCAATCAAAGGTGAAGTGCGGGCGATTAATCCGAACGTTCCGACTGATGACGCCGCTACATTGGAAAGCCAGCTTGCGCGTCATATTGCGCCGCGCCGGTTTAGTACCTGGCTGCTGGGAGTGTTCGCAGGGGTGGCCTTGCTGCTGGCAGCAGTCGGCATCTACGGCATCATGAGCTATGCCGTAACCCAGCGCACCCGCGAGTTGGGCATTCGGATAGCGCTCGGCGCGCAGAAGCTGGATGTTTTCAGCTTAATGATCGGACAGAGTATGCGGCTGGTGCTGGCAGGGCTCGCACTGGGAATGTTGGCGTCGTTTGCGCTCACGCGATGGCTGAAGAGTTTGCTGTTCGGCGTGAGCCCGGCTGATCCGACAACGTTTGTTCTCATCGCGCTGTTGCTGACGGCAGTCGCGCTGGTGGCTTGCTATCTCCCGGCGCGGCGAGCAACGAAGGTGGACCCGATGGTAGCGCTCAGATACGAATAGCTTAGCGGTTCCGGGGTTAGGTTCAGGGTTTTTGGTTTCTGGTTTCTGGTTCTTGGTTACGAAAGTAGGAGTCGGAAACCAGAAGCCGAGATCAGAGACCAAAAACTAGAAACGAAAAACCAGAAACCCTGAACCTTGAACTCGGAACCCTGAACCCGGAACCGATACTTCGGAGGAACTATGGAGACATTGCTTCAAGACTTGCGCTACGGCTTACGGACGTTGGCGAAAAAGCCCGGCTTCACGGCGGCGGCATTGATCGCGTTGGCCCTGGGAATAGGAGCCAACTCCGCGATCTTCAGCGTGGTGAACGCAATTCTCCTGCGCCCTCTGCCATACAATGCGCCCGATCGAATCGTCGCGTTCTGGGAGAACAACCTGCCGAATGACATCAAAAAGGAATCGACATCGGGACCGAACTTCACCGATTGGAAGGATCAGGCGGAGTCGTTCGAGGCTATGGCAGCCTTTCATCGAACATCGCCAATCCTTTCAGGCGACGGCGAGCCCGAGCGCATACAGGGATGCGCTGTCACCGACGGTTTCTTCTCTGTCTTGAAAGTTGAGCCGGCGCTGGGCCGAGTCTTTCTGCCTGACGAAATCCAGCCCGGTAAGAACCGCGTCGTGATTCTCAGCGACGGTATGTGGCGGCGCCGATTCGGATCCGATCAGAATATCATCGGAAAGACGGTAACACTCAGTGGCAATCCGTATACGGTTGTTGGCGTCATGCCATCTTATTTCCGCAACGCGAGCCCCGACACCCGCCAGCCTACCGAATTGTGGATGCCTGTCAGCCGGGACATAACAAAAATGGGCCGGAGAGGCGATTTCCTGAGTGTCATAGCCCGCCTGAAGCCGGATGTGTCAATCGAACAGGCTCGCTCCGAAATGAACACCATCGTGGGCAGACTCGAGCAGCAGTATACGGAAGAAAACGCGGGCTGGACCGTAGCGATCATCCCTCTACATGAGCGCTTCGTCGGTGACGTCAAACTTGCAATGTTCGTTCTGCTCGGCGCCGTTTGTTTCTTGTTACTCATCGCCTGCGCCAATGTCGCCAATTTGCTCCTGGCCCGCGCTGCTGCCCGAGAAAAAGAGATAGCTATTCGCACCGCCCTTGGAGCGGGAAGGAGGCGCCTCGTGCAGCAACTACTCACCGAGAGCGTAGCTCTGGCGTTGCTCGGAGGCGTTATGGGTCTGCTGCTGGCGGTGTGGGGCATTGAGCTTCTCACGTCGCTCGGCCCCGAAAGCATTCCGCGCATTAACGAAGTGAGACTGGATGGAAGAGTGCTTGCCTTCACGCTGACGGTTTCGCTGGTATCAGGCATCGTCTTCGGACTGGTTCCCGCGCTGCAAGCATCGAAGGCGAACCTGAATGATGCGCTTAAGGAAGGAGGCAGGAGCGGCGCTGAAAGTGCGCGCGGCCGCCGCGCGCGCAATGTGCTGGCGGTATCCGAGATTGCTCTGTCGTTTGTCTTGTTGATAGGCGCGGGGTTGATGCTTAAGAGCTTCTTCTACCTTCAACAGGTCAATCCGGGGTTCAATCCTGCGCGTGTGCTGACGCTGGATTTGTCGCTGCCATCATCCAAGTATCCCGAAGGCACCCCGGCCGTAGCAGCCTTCTACAAACAGCTCCTTGAACAGGTCGCGACTTTACCCGCGGTGGAATCGGTCGCGACCATAGACTCGATACCACTGACGGGATCTAGTGTTTTGAGCTTCGCGGTCGAAGGGCGTCCGCTCCCGCCGCCCGACAAAGTCGTCGATGCTGAAGCCTGCGTTATCAGTCCTGAATATTTTCACGTTCTCGGCATCCCTTTGATGAAAGGACGTCTGTTCGCCGACCAAGACGCCGAAAACGCGCCGGCGGTAACGATAATCAATTCTACGATGGCGCGGCGCTATTGGCCTGAAGAGGACCCTATCGGCAAGCGGATAACACTGGGCGATCCGCAAATCGGACCCTGGCTTACGATCGTAGGGATCGTTGGCGATGTTCACCAGGAGGCATTAGAATCCGAACCTTACCCGCAAATGTATTCGCCGTTCGCGCAAGCGCAGCGACGCTCTATGTCACTTGTCGTACGCGCTTCTGTTGAGCCGTTGAACCTGGTCCCGGCAGTGCGAAGCCAGATAAGGGCGCTTGACAAGGACCAGCCGCTCTACAACGTTCGTACCCTGGAGCAGGTTCTTTCCTATTCTGTCGCGCGGCCAAGGTTCAACGTGCTGCTGATCGGGATCTTCGCGGTGATAGCGATTGTCCTTGCGGCCGTTGGAATCTACAGCGTTGTGTCGTATTCGGTCACCCAGCGAACTCACGAGATCGGCATACGCATGGCTTTGGGCGCTCAAACTGGCGAGGTATTGAGGCTGGTGATAATACAGGGGATGACCGTCGCGCTGATAGGTGTGGGTTTAGGTCTGGCTGCCGCTCTCGTGTTGACTCGCCTGATGTCGAGCTTGCTGTTCAACGTGACCGCGACTGATCCTTTGGTCTTTTTTGCCATCTCGGTGGTTCTTGTAGGAGTGGCTCTGGGGGCCTGTTTGGTTCCGGCTCGCCGAGCGATGAAAGTGGACCCGATGGTCGCGCTGCGGTACGAATAAAGTCGGAGTTCCGGGTTCAGGGTTCCGGGTTCAGGGTTTCTTGTGATGGCTCGCTGGATACCATCGGGCTTTAGCCGATGGAGCTTCAGTTTCGACCTAATGATCGTCGGTCTGAATTCGGATACCATCGGGCTTTAGCCGATGGAGCCTCAGTTTCGACCTAACCATCACGCTGGCTCGCAGGATACCCGGTCTGGAGCCGACGTAGCCCTGGGGGGCAATCCGTGTTGTTAGGTTGAAGTTGAAGCTCCATCGGCTGAAGCCCGATGGTATCTAGACTCATGCTTGCCCGTTTGGATGAAACTGAAGCTCCATCGGACATTTTTGACGAAATTCTTTCTCGCTCCTATTGACATCCTATAGGTCAAGCCTTTATCCTCCTACAGACTTTCTATAGGAGGGACCCATGTCAGGAGGCACGGACGATCTTCTTCAGGGCACACTCGACCTGCTGATCCTCAAGACGCTTGGTCTGGGCCCGAATCACGGGCTGGGGATCGCGAGCCGCATCAATCAAATTACCCAGGGAACTTTTCATCCCAAACCGGGCTCGCTCTTTCCGGCGCTACACCGGCTCGAGGAGAAGGGCTGGCTTGCGTCCGAGTGGGGCGAGTCGGAGAACCGGCGCAAGGCAAAGTACTACAAACTGACGAGGACCGGCCGTCGTCATCTCGAAACCGAGACCGCAAACTGGGAGCGAATTGCGACGGCGATTTTCCTCGCACTCGAAGCGACGTCCTAGGGGCGTCACGATACTTGAACCACCCGAAATGGAGTCTGCCGGCGGCGGAGGAGGACGCTGAAGTAACGGTCAACTAGTAGGCCAAGTATCTTGTCCCTGACGTTTGGAGGAACGCTTATGAAATTCGTCTACGCGACCTTGTTCTTAATCCTGGTCGTCGCGCCGCCAACATTCTCGCAACGGACGCACAACGATACGCCCGGAGGTGATACATCTGATCGTAGATCTATGAATGGCTTCGGAGGTCGTCTTATCGTCGTCGAAAACCCCCGTGAGTTCCTATGAACAAACATTTAAATTCAATTGTCATCACTACTTTACTACTTTGCTGGCCGGGCAGCTCTGGTCATAGCCTGGCCGCGCAGAACATTGATCGAACGAAGCATCCTTACGCTTCCGGCAAGTCTCTGAGCGAGCCGGCAATCTTCGCCGACGGCATCGTCTCCACGGGAGACTTTGATTCGCATCCGGCTTTCACTACCGATGGCAAAACGCTTTACTTCGTACGCAGCACACCAAGTTTTAGTCTGTCGACGATTCTCGTCTCGCGCTTCGAGAAAGGAACATGGCGCACACCGGAAATAGCGCCTTTTTCGGGTCAATACTCCGATGCTGATCCGTTTATCACGTCTGATGGCTCGCGGTTCTACTTCATCTCGAACCGTCCTGTCGAGGGCAAAACAACGCCAGATTTGGATATTTGGGTGATGGAGAAAACTGACGGCGGGTGGAGTGGGCCGAAGAATGTGGGTGCTCCTATCAATAGCGCAGGCAGCGAATGGTATCCGACCGTTTCAGCTAACGGCACGATTTATTTCGGATCTGATCGCGAAGGTGGAAAAGGTCGAACGGACATCTACCGTTCGCGTCTGGTCAACGGCAAGTACACCGAAGCGGAGAATCTGGGTGATGCAATCAACACACAGTTCAATGAATTTGAGCCGCTCATCGCGCCGGATGAGAGTTTCCTGATTTTTATGACAGGCGGGAGGGCGGACGGGCGCGGAGGCCTCGACCTCTATATGAGCTACAACCGTAATGGTACTTGGACGAAGCCTGCCAATCTTGGCGACAAGATCAATTCAAGCGGCAATGAATATTCGCCAGCAATCTCGCCGGACGGCAAATATTTTTTCTGGACAAGCGCGAGAGGTTTTGCGGACAAACCACTGGAGAAACGGCTCAACTATAAAGAGCTAATGAACAGATTACGAAGCCCGCGCAACGGTTTAGGGGACATCTACCAGATAGATATCGCTGTATTAAACCTCGGGAAATGAAGAGGCAATTCCTCGATGGAAGCCGCGACCGGCAACGCTGACGTTTTGTGCCAGCAACCTGCGCGCAGGTTGAACAACCTAACCAGGCTCGTCATGGGAGTTCATTATGTCGTTGTTCTATCGCCTTCGAAGTCTGTTATCGAACTTGTTTCACAAAGATCACGTCGAACGCGAGCTCGATGAAGAAATGAGCGCGCATCTTGCGATGCTCATCGAAGAGAAGGTCGACGGAGGGATGAGTGCAGAAGCAGCACGGCGAGCAGCGCGAATCGAGATTGGAGGAGTCGATCAGGTAAAAGAGCAAGTGAGGGATGTACGATCGGGAGCAACGATCGAGCAGGTATGGCTGGACGCGCGCTATGCGCTGCGGATGCTTCGAAAGAATCCGGGCTTCACCGCAATCGTTGTGATCACTCTCGCGCTTGGGATCGGCGTGAATACCGCGATCTTCAGTCTGGTTGACGGTATTCTCCTGCGCCCCCTCCCATATGAGCAGCCCGATCGCCTGGTGAGGGTGGTGCAATCGCAACGGCAACTCGGACTGGACGCCTGGAGTCTTTCGCAGGCGAGTTTCGCGGCATTGCGTGACAACACACAGTCGCTTGAAGCCGTGGCCGCTTATTCTACCAGCGGCGCGAATCTTACTGGAGATAGTGACCCGGAACGCGTTTCCATCGGCAATGTCAGCGCCGATTTCTTCAAGGTGGTCGGTCTTCCACCGGTCCTCGGACGAACTTTTCGTCCCGGCGAGGATACGCCCGGCAACAATGGCGTCTGCGTTATCAGCTTTGGTTTTTGGCAGCGGCGGTTTGCCGGCGATCCCAACATAGTCGGCCGGTCCTTGAACCTGAACAGCACCGCGATCGAGGTGGTCGGCGTTATGCCCGCGGGCTTCAGCTTTCCTCGGCCGGAAACCGAGATCTGGATTCCACTCGCGCTGAATCCAACCAGAACCGCCCCCTACTTCCTGAGAGCGATAGGGCGGCTTGGGGCAGGTCTATCACCGTCAGAGGCAGAGGCGGAAACTACTTCAGTGATTTGGGACTACGCTCGCCAGCATCCCGACATAAGCGAAAGCAGAGTACCGCTCGATCAGGGCTCTGCCCTGAAGACCATAGTCACGCCGCTGAAGCAAGCGATGGTCGGATCTACCCAAAAGCCTCTGCTCATCTTGCTGTGTGCAGTAGGACTGGTGCTGTTAATCGCTTGCGCCAATGTCGCGAACTTGCTGTTGGCGCGGGCCACTTCGCGGGTCAGAGAAATTGCCGTTCGGTTCGCGCTCGGCGCGACGCCGTCTCGCGTCGCCAGGCAACTCCTGACCGAGAGCCTGGTGCTCGCGTTCATCGGCGCAGCAGGCGGCGTGATGCTGGCCTGGCTCGGCGTGCGAATGCTCGACAGGATGCCCACGGCCGGAATACCGAGAATTGAAGTGGTGACGGTCGACGGACGCGTGCTGGCGTTCACGGCCGGCCTCGCCGTGCTGACCGGGCTGCTGTTTGGGATGATGCCTGCGCTGCGAGCCTATCGCATGGGGATGGTTGCGGCGATGCACGAAGGAGGACGCGGCGGCACTTCAAGCCGCCGATCAAATAGCGTGCTTGTGACTGCCCAGTTCGCACTCTCGTTTGTGTTGCTGATCGGCGCGGGATTGCTGCTGATGAGCTTTCAACGTCTGCAGTCCGTTGATCTCGGATTTAACCCGGAGAAGCTGCTGACAATGTCCCTCGCTCTTCCGGCTCGCAAATATCCAAAGCCAGAACAATCGCTACAGTTCTACCAGAGTCTGCTCGATCGACTGGGCAGCCTGCCGGGGGTTCGCGCGGCGGGGCTCACCACGGGTATTCCGTTTGTCGGCGATGACAACACTGACAACTTTATCGTGGAGGGACACGAACCGGGGACCGGTGATGAAGGAGTACAAGCTCAGCTACTGGCGATGACGCCAGGAAACCTTCAGGCAATGGGAATCCCTTTGCTGCGCGGAAGAGATTTCTTGGAATCGGACAAAAGCGACTCGCAACCGGTAGCGATAGTAGATGAAACACTGGCCCGAATGTATTGGCCGGACGGCGACGCTCTGGGAAAAAGAGTCGAGACCACTGGTGATATGCAATGGATGACGATAGTGGGGGTGGTTGGCGGAATAAAACACGGCGACCTGGCGGAGAAGCTGCAGCCTCACATCTATGCTCCACTCACACAATCGCCGACGGTGCTGGCTAAGCTTGTTATTAGAACCGACGGCCCTCCAAACTCGACCATCGGTGCAGTCAGGGCCGCTGTGTCCGGGTTGGATCCCGACATCCCGGTGTATTCGATCAGATCCATGGACGATGTCATCGGTCGAACGCTCAATAGCCAGCGGTTGATGAATCTGCTGCTGACCTCCTTCTCGGTTTTGGCTTTGCTCCTCGCAGCAGTAGGGATCTACGGCACAATGTCACTCTATGTCGGGAGCCGGAAGAATGAATTTGGCATCCGACTGGCGCTCGGGGCACAACCGCGTGTTCTGCTTCGTCTGGTTCTACGAGAAGGTATGCTGCTCATCGCGGCCGGCATTGCAATCGGAGCTGGTGGCGCTCTCGTTCTAACACGAGCGATGGCAAGCCTGCTATTCGAGGTCAGTCCGACCGATCCGGTCGTCTTCACTGGAGTTCCATTGCTGCTGGTCCTCGTGGCGTTGGCTGCTTGTTTTGTTCCGGCACGTCGAGCGTCGCGCGTCGACCCGATGGTTGCGTTGCGCTGCGAATGAGTCGCTCACAATGAATCGTTTAGAGTACCGACTTTAGTCGGGAAACCTACTTCGACGCCGGAAGTGGCCGACTAAAGTCGGTACTCTGAACGCTCGGCCGCGTCCAGATTGTCTCGCTTCTTTAAGTCCTAGCAGGCTGCCCAAAAAAGGGGCGCTCGCCACTAAGACATAGAGACACGAAGCTGCACCAAGTCAGTGAATGCAGTATGTCGTGCGGCTTTGTGCTCCTTTGTGCCCGCGTGCCTTAGTGGCGATAGGTTAGTTTTTCAACAGCCTGCCAGGGTGATCCTCCGCCAGTACTTTCCCCACTTCGCAACTGAGTCTTGCCTTATCAGACCTGGTGCGTGAGTTAAGAAGAGCTCGACCGGCTTCATAAATGATAATCGATGGGTGAAGGGTCGATTCCACTGGCAGGAAGGCTTCCGCGGCTTTTCGCATTCTCGCTCCTCGCTCGATGCGGTGGTCCGGTATATTCAGAACCAGGACCAACATCATACCAAGCGATCATTCAGGGAAGAGTAACTGCGATTGCTTCGAAGGTTCGAAGCGTTCGACGAAAAATACATATTTGATTTTCATGACGAATACGCGCCGAGTGTCGTCGCATCTTAAGGCCGAAACATATCACCCCGAACGGGGTGAGGGCCGGCTTGCATCACAATCTACAAACATCCCACCTCTACGAGGTGGATTAGACTCGAGTAGCAGCGCAGGTCCCGAGCTTCCCGCAACTTCCTTGACGGGAGTGGGCTCACGCCGTCCATTCGGATTCGCTGTGACTGACTGCTAAAGTCCGCCATTGGGAAATCCCTTCTCGGAATCGAACATCGGGTTCGCCCCGCGCATATCCCAGCAGCGCGTTTCCCCTCGTGCTCACAGCGTTTAGCCGACCCAAAGACGCTGGCACCAAGATTGGTAGGTGAGCCCAGTTGTCTAGCTGTTGACTTGTATGAATCTTCGAAATTCTGAGACTCGGGACTCTCAGTTCTTAGACGGCTAACACTTATGCGGCGTCGAGCGTCTACATTCACGGCGAAACGGAAAACTTGCTACTAAGTGACGGGAGGATAGACGATGAGAAAGACGATTGTTTTCTTGACGGTTCTTGTACTTGGTTCCTTTATGATCTTCGAACCCGCCGGTGCGCAAGACAGAAAGCGCAGCGTCAGCACCAGCATCTCCACCGGCCCCGAAAAGGAGATCACCGATTGCGGGCAAATCAGAATGCGAATCGGGGACGGCGAAGCAGCCCGATCCCAACTAGTTCAGACCCTTCCCAGGTCGGGAGTTTCAACGCTTCAGGTCCGGTCCGCCAAACGTGGAGGTATTCATGTTCACGGGTGGAATCGCGATGAGTACTCGATCACGGCGTGTCTGGCGGCCGCGGGCGATACCGCGGAAGAGGCAAAAGTGCTCCTCGACCAGATCAAACTGTCAGTCCGGGATGGCAGAGTAACGGTCGAAGGCACCAGTTCGAAAGATTGGATAGCTTACCTGATCATTCAAGCGCCCAATGGAGCGGCCTTGGACTTGGAGTCGATCAATGGTCCGATTGGCGTGAGCGGCTTCTCCGGCAACATTCAGGCGAGGAACGGAAACGGACCGATCACATTTGACGACGTAAGCGGGCAGGTTCGAGCTGAGGTCCAGAACGGTCCAATTACCGTAACTGGGAGCGGCGGAGATTTTCGACTGAGCGCCCAAAATGGTCCGCTTACGATAGTGTTGGCGGGCAACCAGTGGTCCGGGGGAGAACTCGAGGGAAGTACACAGAACGGCCCACTCACGCTGACAGTGCCGGAGAACTATCAGTCATCGGTACGTATCGATGCTTCGAAGCATTCTCCCGTCGAGTGCAGAGCCATTCAGTGCCAGCAGGCCGTGCGGACCTGGGACGGTCCAACCGTCATACAGTTTGGCGACGCAACGCCGGTGATCCGACTCTCGACCGTCAACGGACCCGTCACCATTACGTCGCCCGGCGGCAAGCATGGCAGGTAGTAGAGGTCTGATGGCTGCTCGAACCTGGAAGTCCTGTCTTGGGATCGGCGTAGTGGACGGTTTCCGCAAAGCGCGGCTGCGGCGACAACCGCGATTTGGAGGATGAGATGATTCAAGACTTGCGTTGGTCTGCGAATGCTGCTCAAGCAGAAAGGTTTCATCGCGGTTACTCGCTGGAATGTGAACTCCCCATAAAGAATGTCCAGTCACTTCTGACTGGACATTCTGCTATGCGGCCGCAAGTCTTCCGGCAAGATCATCGGGCAGGGAAGAGCGTGGGGCCGCTGTTTGCTCGTCTCTTATCGAACTTCAAGCGAGCCGCGGACCTTCTTATCTGTCCGAATCTTCAATCTCCGAGAGAGCCCACGCAGCTTTTTCGCGCACGCCTTTTCCTGGATCCGAGAGGGCCTGCTTCAGAAAGGAGACGGCTTTGGGGCTTTGAATCTCGCCGAGCGCCCACGCCGCGGTTGAGCGAACTTCGGCCTGCGCGTCGGACGACAAGGCGTTGCATAGAGCCTCGATCGCGCGCTTGTCCTTTGTTTCACCGAGCGCCCACGCCGCGTTTGAGCGAACTTCAGCCTGCCCGTCGGACAACAGGGCATTGCATAGAGTCTCGACCGCGCGTTTATCCTTCATTTCGGCGAGCGCCCACGCCGTAGTTGTACGCACTTCGAACTGCGCATCAGACTGTAGCAGATTGCAAAGTGTTTCAACCGCGCGCGTCTCCTTCATCTCGCCGAGCGCCCAGGCAGCGAGCTTTCTAACCTGCCACTGACGATCCGACAGTTGCGCGATCAGGCCGTCGGTTGCGCGTTCGTCTCTTATCTCACCCAGGGCGCGAGCCGCAGTCATTCTCACCCATTCGTCCGAATCGTGAAGCAGCGCGACTAGCGGCGGAACTGCGTTCGCGCGTTCACCCTCACGCATATTCGTCAACTCGCCGATTGCCCACGCCGCGTTGCGTCGGACGCTGGAGTTTGAATCATTGAGCGCGTTTGTTAGAGGTTCGAGCGACGCCTTTCCCATCGACGCCAGAGCTATTGCCGCCTGTTCGCCGGGTGAAGGCTGCTTGAAACTTTCAAGCGCCGGGGTCCACTGGCCATCCTCCCAACATCTGAAAGGCTGGATCGGGGTGTCGTCGCCAAGCATCGCGACTAGCATGGGGATGGCTTCCACCGCGCGACTCTTCCCGGCAGAACACGCCGCCTCTGCGCGAACCTGTGCGTTGGCTGAATTCAATCTCTGCGCTAGCTCCGCGCGCGTCACCGTCGTCCTGGTTGGGTCTTGTGCGGGGCCGTCAGATTGATTGCGCGACTGACCTTCGGCGCGGGTTTCGTTCACCGATTGAACGATCGCGACTACGGTCGCGTGCTCGGACGCGCCGTCCGTTCGCAGATCAAACGAGAAGGTTGAGATAGCGATGCAGGTCAGGCATAGCAATGAGAAAGCGCAGAGCGCGAGCAGCCGGGCGGCGCGCGCTCCGAGGCGCCGAGTGTTTCGTGTGAGCTTCATGATTCGTTCCTCCAAGATGTCCGCGTCGAACACGCCCAACGTTAGAGCGCGACGGGCAGGCAATACTAGCGCGCCTGCGACTCGCACCAGAGAGCGCGCGTAAGCTTCGGGCTCAAGCAGTCGCTCAGTCACGATATCGTCGCAGGCCAGTTCTCTTGTCCTATCCATATGTCGTTTTACAAAGTTTGCGAGCGGATGAAACGAGATCGGCAGGCACAAGAATTCGTAGACGAGGTTGAGCGCAAAGTCCCGACGCGCGATGTGCACCATCTCGTGACCGAGCATGGTAGCTAGCGTCTCCTCCGAGGTTTCCTCGTAGAAGCTCGTCGGCAGGATGATCACAGGCTTCCAGGCTCCGACCGTGGCCGGAGTCGTCGCCTTCGCCGAGAACATAAGCGGGACGCGTTTCAGGCCAACCGCTTCCTGACACCGCGCGGCGACTGAAGCCATCAGGGCAGGCAGTTCGAGCTCGTGAGCCGACCGCCGAAAGCTTTGCGCTTGCGACCACGCGCGCCACAATATGATCAGGCGGTAGAGCAAGAAGAGCGCATAAGCTACCGCGAGCACCAGCGCCAAAGTTGATGAGGTCACCACAGAACGACGCCGGGTTTGGAGTAAGTCGTCGAGCCGGATACTGCTTGCTTCCGCGCGGCCGGTGACCACCGGGGCAGGCGCTCGGTCCGTGGAAGTTAGAGTCTCTCGGGTTTGAACAGCGCCGGCCTGCTGCTCTCCAATATGGAGCGGCGCGCTTCTTTGAAAATCGAAGAGGCCCCAAAGCGGAAGCGCAAGACTCAACACGAGAGAGGCGACCCACAGCGCGTGGCGGTAACGCGCTGCCGCGTTTCGCAAAAGGCGCGCGCATATCGACGCAGCGATCGCGACGGCCGCTATCTGCCAGGTGGCGTTAACCAGGAATTGCATTGCAAACTCACTGATCCTGCTCATCAGGCGACTCCTTTTTGAGAAGCTTTTGAACCCGCGAGAGTTTTGCAGGCGTCAATCGTTTCGTTTCCACGAGACTCATCACCAGGCTTTCGGCTGAACCTCCGAACATGCGGTCGATCAGATCGCCAAGTGCGTGTCCCATCGCCTGGCTGCGGCTCAAGGCGGGGCGGTAGAGGTATGCTCTGTCCTCGAGCGCGCGGGTGACCTTGCCCTTGCGATGAAGCACATTGAGCATCGTCTGCACCGTGGTATAAGCCCTCGTGCCGGGCAACTGCTGCTGTACAGTCAGCACGCTGGCTGGGCCGGTCTCCCAAAGCACGTTCATGATTTCCAACTCCAGCGGCGTTAACGGCTTTGTCTTTTTGCGCGGCATGCGTGTCCTCCTAATGTTTTAGGAGTATACGCTCAAGCCCTTCCGCGTGTCAACTAAAAAATTAGGAGACGCGGTTGCGATCGATTACCAGGTGCTCGCCTTCGTCGCCGAGCAGGTCACCGGGAGGCGAGCCTACGACGAGATTCGACGCCGCATCCTGAAGCCGCTCCGTCTGACGCGAATCGTTGCGGCGGACCGACCCAGGATTCGAGGACTCATCCCCGGCTACGCGGGGGCGAAGAATCCGTTCGGCGGTGACAAGATCCTCGTCGACGGGGCGCTCACGTTCGATCCCCGGTTTGAGTGGGGCGGCGGAGGTTTTGTCACCAACCCAAGGGACCTCGCCCGCTGGATGGCCGACTTCTGCGAAGGGCGGGCGTTCAGTCGGAAACTGCTGCCCGATATCCTCACGACCGTTGACGCGCCGGATCTCGGCAAAGGCTCGCGCTCCGGGCTCGGCGTGGAGGTCGAGCCGACGCCGCTCGGCGAAGCGTACGGCCATGGCGGTTACTTCCCCGGATACTTCACGCAGGTGCGGTGGTATCCGAAAGAACGGATCGGGGTCGCCTCCAGATCAACACGAGCGACGATTCTGTTGTGAAGAGATCGCTGAAAGAAGTGCTTGACGAACTGGCAAAAGCCGCGCTTCGGCCGACGCCAGCGCCTTGAGGGCCGGACATGTGAATCCGCGCACCTATGGACCGCACCGGAGCCCATCGCGTGAACCCCCGAAGACGGCTGTTTCCATTCGGAACCGCGTTGAAGGCCACGTTCTCTCAGACAGCGTGGGAAAGGTTTTGCTAAGAGAGTTCAGTTCTGACTGAGTCGCTATTAAACAACCTGGTAGGGGTCGTTTTGAATGAACGTACCAACAGCAGTATTATTCGACCTCCATGAATTCTAGGAACCGGGAAAGGTGATAAAGATGAAGAAACTGGGTCCGGGGTATATTCGGAAGGCAACTTGAGTTGGAATTTTATTCCGAAACCAGATATACGTAGTTAGGGGCCAAGTTGATGGCTTTCAACGATCTATTGAAGCTTGATTTACCGGATGCTTTTCCAACCCATGATTACTCGGATTTCATGGCGGCGGCTCGCGCAGTTCTATTACCGAACAAAACTGAGGCTTGGAAAGAGCTTGCTGGCGCGTCGAATTTAATAGGGTGGCGCTTCAGATCCAGTTTCGAAGACATGAGAACCTATATTGCGTCTTGGCAAAAGTATGGCGCCAATGTGTCCTTCGAGGAAATCTATTTACGTGAGCGCGCACTTTTCGGAATGTTTTCTAGCGGCTTTTCATGCGTAGAAAGCGTATGTTATGCGTCATATGCTCTCGCAAGCCATCCGTCTGTTCTTGGCCTAGTCTTTGGTAAGCCCGAGCAACGTCATTGCAATCCATCGCAACTTCGAAACGCGCTTGGTTCACATTCCCGTGCACAAGCTCTTGTGTCGGCTTTGACCGCCGTCACCAATTCCAACGAATGGAGTTTGTGGGTTGATCGACGAAACAGAATGACACACCGTTCAAATCTGCCTCGCATTATCTATGCTGCGGTCGGGTCAACGCCCCCACCCGCAAAGGCGCTAGAGTTCGCCGCCACATCAAGCACTCCCGCATTCGAGGCTGATGAGAGTCACTTGGAGGACTGTTTTTGTGGCTCTCAAAATCGTTGAGCCAGCTTCTTATAGGAGGACGTCATCTTGCAAATGGCCCCTAACAACGCCATCAACACGGACATAAAAAAGCGGCGAGCGTTAGGCGGCAGGATCAAGAACGGCGGGCGAGCAAGCCCGCGAAGGAGCCTTAGATGCTGAAAAACTCTGAGACTGGCGCAGATTCTGGGTACGAATATGTTCCCCCGGTAGAGATCGACAAGGACTATCCCCACCGGTGGCTGGATATCCGCACTTGGCGGATATGGGTCAAGTGTGCGAACGGGAGGACACTCTGGCGCACAGTCACGATCGACCGCGATCACGAAGACGGGTTACCAGACGACCCGACTCCTGAACAAGTAACGAAATACAACGTCGAGGCCCAAAAACTGAACATGGAAATCGAGGCGAGATTGGCCAGTGAAATAGCAGGGCTACGGCTAGAATCCACTCGGTTCGCTATTCCACCGCCCGCAGACCGGAGACACGTTGGTGGCCAAGACCACTCCGCCGCAGACTACCGAGGGGGCGTGAAATGCTGGTGCGGCAAGGATCATGGCGCACACGATTACCTTGGAACAACCTGTTGGTGCGGACACACTCTGAAGCGCTTTTCTTGGGGAGATCCCTAAAGAGGCTAGCGACGCCATTAGGACTTATGGTCGTATCCGCAGGTTGCAAAGTTACAGGGAGGCCGGGATCATCTCTCCCCGGCACAAAACTCGCGCAGCAGATTATCGAAGCTGACCTATTAGCTTCGCTAACCAATGGGCTATAAGCGATTTTTAGACAGCAAGGCTTACTAACCAATCCCTCTTTAGACGTTTCTATTGGTAAGCTGACAAAGACGCTTCTGCCGGCGGCGCGGCATCGTGGGTTCGGTGCAGGAAAGAAAATACCTTTTCAGACGACGCTCTTACTCTGAAGCCTTCGCCGACCCGCCGGGTGATCCGGGACGCATAACGCCTCGCGAGAACGCTGGATGCGGAACTGTCTGACGCTGCTCTTTCATAGCACGAAGTGACACCGAGGACTCTCCGGGTTGATGTTTAATGAAGTCCATCCTTGGGAAAGCCATTGCCGGAATCGAACAGCGGCTCACTTCCAGACAAAACCGGCGTGATACTTTCTCTCCTACCCACGCCATTTAACTAACGGAAATTATTGGCACGAAGATTGGTAAGCCCTGGGGCGCATCCGTGTCCGGGGTTTGGTTTGTTTCGAGCGGCGCATTCTGAGGTGTGAGGCTTGCGTATTGCTCTCCAGAAGAAGTCAGATTCGAACGGGCATCCTTTCTAACGCCGAGTCTGAAACCTGAAGCCGCGGCGCGCCACTTACTCCGGAACGACTGAAGCCTGATTTCGATGGAGGATGCATGATGACTCTCTTGCAGGACCTTCGCTATGGAATTCGGATGCTGCTCAAGAATCCCGGCTTCAGCTTCGTAGCCGTACTGGCGTTGACTCTCGGCATTGGAGCCGACTCAGCGATTTTCAGCGTGGTCAATGCAGTGCTGCTTCGTCCGCTGCCTTAATGAATAGGGTTCAGGGTTCAGGGTTCGGGGTTCAGAGTTGAGAATTCAAGAGCGTTCTCTCTTCAACCGTGAACCCTGAACCCTGAACTCGGAACCCTGAACCAATTGATTCGGGAGGCGTAATGGAGACTTTCTTGCAGGACGTTCGTTACGGCGCGCGCACGTTGCGCCGAAGTCCAGGCTTCACCGCCGTTGCCATAATCGCGTTGGCGCTTGGCATCGGAGGCAACAGCGCGATCTTCAGTGTGGTCAATGCAGTACTGTTGCGGCCGCTGCCTTACGCTGAGCCGGACCGCATCATGCGAATCTTCGCGACCGCGCCGGATCGCGGGCTGGACCAGACCCCGATTTCATTTCAGCGAGCCACAAACATTGCGGAGCAGAATCAAGTTTTCGAGCAATCGGGATCATATGTATTTGACACCGCCAATCTAACCGGCATCGACGAACCCCTCCAGTTGACTGCAATCAGAATGTCGTCCGGCGTTCTTGACGCGATCAAGGTCAGCCCCGCTGCTGGTCGAAACTTCCTGCCCGAAGAAGACAAGCCGGGCGGCGCACACGTAGTCATCCTCAGTCACAGTCTTTGGCAAAGGCAGTTCGCTTCCGCGCCCGACATGGTTGGCAAGGCCATCGCCCTGGACGGCGGAAGCTACACGGTGGTGGGGATAATGCCGCCGGGCTTCAATTTTCCCGGAGGGCAAATCGACTGTTGGCTGCCGCGAGCTTTTGAGCCGAGTTTTCTGAATCGCGATACCATCGAACGCGGCGCGGGCTTCCTAAGCATGGTCGGAAGATTGAAGCCCGGGGCAACCAGACAACAGGCGCAAGCGGAAATTGAAGGGATTGTCGATGCTAATAAGATTACAGATCATCCGGATACCACTTTCGGCGTACTTGTAACGCCGCTGCCGGAAGTCGTGACTCAAGGCGTGAGGCCGACTCTGTTCATCCTGCTTGGCGCGGTCGCTTTTGTTCTGCTTATTGCTTGCGCGAACGTCGCCAATCTCCTGCTCGCCAAAGCAGCCGGTCGACAGAAAGAGATCGCCGTTCGAGCTGCCCTTGGCGCGAGCCGCGCTCGCTTGATTCGCCAGTTTCTCACTGAAAGCGTTCTATTGTCGTTGATGGCTGGCGCTCTCGGCGTAATGCTCGCTAGCTGGGGAGTCGACCTGCTGGTCTCCGCGGCAACCGGCAACATCCCGCGAGCGGCGGAGATCAGTGTCGACGGTCGAGTGCTGAGCTTTACGCTCATGATTGCGGTGTTGACGGGAGTAATCTTCGGGCTGGCGCCCGCGCTCCAGGCTTCGAAGACCGACCTGAATACGGCGCTCAAGGACACGAGCCGCGGCTCGGGTGGCGGCTTGAGGCGCGCTCGCGTTCGCAGCGGGCTGGTCGTTGCGGAGGTCGCGTTGTCGGTCGTGCTTCTGATCGGCGCCGGTCTGCTCATTAGGAGCTTTGTACTTCTTCAACATGTTGATCCGGGTTTCAATCCCGCGCGATTGCTGGTCGCGAACATCAGCCTTCCGAATTCGAGGTACGCTAAGCCTGCTCAGCGCGCGGCGTTTTACACGCGGCTCTGTGAGGAGTTGGCGGCTCTTCCCGGCGTTGTCTCGGCAGGGGCCACGCAGGCCTTGCCGTTGACGGGATCCGATTCGCGAACCCTGGTCGCAATCGACGGCAGACCGGTTCCTCCGCTCGCCGAGCGGCCGATCGTCTCGCTGGGAGTTGTTAGCCCGGATTATTTCAAGACCATGGGGATCCCTCTGCTGCGCGGTCGCTTCTTCACCGACCAGGACATCGAAAGCTCTCCGACCACGGTGATCATAAATCAGAGTTTCGCGCGCCGCTTCTTCCCCGATGAAGACCCCTTAGGCAAGCGCATTCTCGGGGGCGGTTCACAACCTCAAACGCGTGAAATCATCGGCATCGTTGGCGACATCCGGCATAACGCTCTGGACACGTCTCCCGCCGAGGCTCTTTATTTTTCTTCCACTCAGCGGCCCCAGCTTGCGATGTCAGTGGTCGTGCGGACGTCAGTCGCGCCCACGAGCGTAAGCGCCGCCGTTCGCAGCAGCGTTCTCGCGATCGACAAGGACCAGCCAATCGCCAGCGTTCAGACGATGGAAGAGATCGTCTCGAGTTCAATTTCGAATCAGCGATTCACCCTGCTGTTGCTCGGTCTGTTTGCGGCGGTTGCGCTGGCGCTTGCGGCGATCGGGATCTACAGCGTGATGGCTTATACAGTCACTCAGCGGACCGGAGAGATAGGGTTGCGGATGGCGCTGGGGGCGCAAAGCCGCGATGTGCTCAAGCTCGTGGTCGGGCAAGGAATGGCCATGGCGCTTATAGGGATTGTGGTGGGATTGGGAGGCGCGTTCGCCTTAACGCGAGTGATGAGCAGCCTGTTATTCAGCATCGACGCGACCGACCCGATAACCTTCATCGCAATTCCGCTGATACTTGCTGGAGTGGCTCTGGCAGCCTGTTTCGTGCCGGCTCGCCGCGCCGCTAAGGTAGATCCGATGATCGCGCTCAGATATGAATAACTTGAGGGTTCAGGGTTCCGGGTTTCGGGTTCCGGGTTTCGGGTTCAGAGTTCCGGGTTCCGGGTTCAGCTTTCCAGGAAGAGCCTAAAACGCTGAACTCGGGACCCGCGACACAGAACCCGGAACCGTGAACCTTGAACCCGGAACTCTGAACCCTGAACTCCGAACCCTGAACTCTGAAAGAGTGAGGTACTGAATGGACACGTTCTGGCAAGACTTGCGCTACGGCGTGCGCACTCTGATAAAGAATCCCGGCTTCACGGTCGTGGCAGTGCTGACGTTGGCGCTCGGGCTCGGCGCTAACACGGCGATTTTTTCTTTGACTGATCAGATACTTCTCAGGCTTTTGCCTGTCAACAAACCGGAAGAGCTGGTTGTGCTGCGGTCGCCCGGGCCTAAGCGGGGCAGGGTCTGGAGCGATGGGGATGGAGCCGCCTCGTTCACCTATCCACTCTACAAACAACTGCGGGATAAGAATAACGTCTTCTCAGGTCTGCTGGCGCGATTCGCAGTTTCTCTCAGCGTTGCCGGCGAGGGACAAACCGAGCGCGCCAGCGGCGAACTGGTATCGGGAAACTATTTCGAGGTTCTCGGTGTTCTCCCGGCGCTAGGGCGGGTCTTCACGGAAGACGATGATCGCGTTCCGGGCGGCCATCCGCTCATAGTCTTGAGTCACGGCTACTGGACCCGTCACTTTGGCGCCGATTCGGGGATTCTGAACAAGACGCTCATCGTAAACGGACAAGTGATGACTGTCGTCGGCGTGGCTCGGGCCGGCTTCAACGGTGTGCAGGTGGGGCAGACCCCTGACCTATTCATACCCATCACAATGAAAGCCCAGATGACGCCGAACTGGGACGGGCTGAATGATCACAGCGATTATTGGCTCGCGATGATCGGGAGGTTGAAGCCGGGTAGCTCGCGCGCTCAGGCCGAAGCGGCTGTCAGTCCCGTCTTCCGGCAAGTACTCGAGGAAGAGGTTGCGCTGATGGGAAAAATGTCGGCGGAATCTCAGGAGCGTCTCCTCAACAATAAGCTCGTGTTGGATCCGGGAGCAAGAGGCCGCCCAATTCTTCAGCGCGATGCGAAAGAACCTCTGCTCGTGCTTATGGGCATGGTTGGCTTGGTGTTATTGATCGCTTGCGCCAACGTAGCGAATCTCCTGATGGCGCGGGGCGCGGCGCGGCAGCGGGAGATCGCCATACGCATGGCAGTAGGGGCGGGCCGCTGGCGGCTGGTGCGGCAGTTTCTCGTCGAGAGTCTCACGCTCTCGGTTATCGGCGGAGGAGTCGGGCTGCTGGTCGCCTCCTGGACGATCAGCGCGCTGGTTGGAGCTATTCCTGAAAGCACCGGCGCTGTCGGCCTCTCAGCGAGTCTTGATCTTCGCTTGCTTGTGTTCACGATCGGTCTCTCGGTTGTGACCGGGCTCGTGTTCGGCCTATTGCCGGCTATTAAGGCAACGCGGTTGAACCTTGAAGCCACGCTGCGCGAGCAAGGCTCCAGTGTATCGGGCGGCCTCGGACAAGTACGATTCCGCAAGGGGCTGGTTGTGTCGCAGGTTGTCTTGACCACGGTGCTGCTGGTTGGCGCGGGACTTTTTGCGAGGAGTCTCAACAATCTTAAGCAGCTCGATCTCGGATTGCGCGCCGAACACCTGGTCGCTGTTTCCATCGCGCCAGAGCTGAACGGCTACACGCCGCAGCGCACGATCGCGTTGTTCGATCAGCTTCACCAGAACCTCGCCACGCAGCCGGGCGTCGAGTCGATCAGCGAGGCTGTAATACCTGCATTCACCGACAGCAATGCGAGCGCCAACATAACGGTGGATGGATACCAGGCTCAGGAAAACGAAGAGATGGACGCCGGCAAGAACTGGATCGGGCCGGGCTACTTCTCGACGATGGGGATCCCGCTCCTTGAAGGCCGTGAGTTTGGGGCAGCGGATAACGCCGGGAGTCCAAAGGTCGCGATCATCAATGAAGCGATGGCGCGCCGGTTCTTCGATGGTCGAAATGCTGTCGGCTCGCGGTTCACCTTCGGCGCAGGGGATAAGGTTCGTCCCGATATCGAGATCGTTGGCGTTGTGAAAGACAGCAAGCACGCGAAGGTGCGCGACAAGGTGGGTCCCTTCGTTTACATTCCCTATTCGCAGTTCAAGACGGTTGGGAACATCACCTTCTATGTAAAGACGAAGCAAGACGTGGGCACGATGGCTGCGGGATTGCGGCGAGAGGTTCAGCGTCTGGACCCCAATCTGCCGCTGTTCGATCTAAAGACCGTCGAACGGCAAATAGACGAATCGCTGTTCGCCGACAAGTTCCTGACTTTTCTGTCGATGTGCTTTGCGCTGCTGGCGGCGCTGCTGGCCTCGCTGGGACTCTACGGCGTCATGGCTTACACGGTGACGCGGCGCACTCGCGAAATCGGAATTCGCATGGCGCTCGGAGCTACTCGCGGGATCGTTTCGTGGCTGATCCTGCGGGAAGTAGTCGTGCTGGCCCTGATCGGTCTTGTAGTCGGGTTGCCAGCTGCTTATGGGCTGGGCCGGTTGACGGAGTCGCTGCTGTTTGGAGTCAAGGCCAGCGACCCGGTTGTGTTTTTTGGAGCGGGGTTGCTGTTGACCGCGGCGACTCTGCTTGGCGGCTATCTCCCGGCGCGCAAGGCGGCTCGCATCGATCCGCTTGTGGCGCTGAGATGTGAATGAAAATGGGTTCAGGGTTTCGGGTTCAGGGTTCCGGGTTTAAGAACTCGGAACCCTGAACTCGGAACCCTGAACGCTCAGCAAGGAGAATTCATGAACACTTTGTTACAAGATTTGCGTTACGGCATACGGATGCTTCTTAAGAATCCCGGCTTTGCAGTTGTGGCAGTGATCGCGCTTGCGCTGGGCATAGGAGCCAACGCCGCAATCTTCAGTGTGGTGAATACTGTTCTGCTGCGTCCTATTCCATACGAAGACCCTGATCGGCTGATGGTCCTGAGAGAGAATCAGCCGCCGAAGTTTCCAGAGTTTGCTATATCGCCCGGAAACTTTCTCGATTGGCAGAAGCAGAATACAGTTTTTGAGAGAGTGGCCGCGATCAATAGCGCTGCCTTCATTCTGGCCGGTGAAGGGGCAGAGCCGGAGCGGCTTCGTGGCGCGCGTGTTTCTGCGGGCATGTTTGAAATGCTGGGGGCAACCCCGATCCATGGCCGGACGTTTCTCGAGGAAGAGGACAAACCGGGCCACGAAAACGTGGTGATTCTCAGCAACGCTTTGTGGAAGCGAAGATTCGCGGCTGATATAAATGTGATCAGCCAACCGATAACGCTCAGCGGGATAAGCTACACCGTCATCGGGGTTATGCCGCCGAGTTTTGGGTTCCCGGACCGCGAAACAGAGGTGTGGGCCCCGGTAGCCTTCACCGCCAGAGACGCTCAGGCACACGGCTCGCACTACCTTTCGGCGATTGGGCGCCTGAGGCCTGGCGTGACCACAGAACAGGCGCGGACTGAAATGAACGCCATTGCGGGGCGTCTGGCCGAGCAGTATCAAGACACGAATACCGGCTGGGGAGTAAGTATTTTCCCAATGCAAGAGTACGACGTGCGCGATATCAAGCCGGCTTTGCTTGTGCTTCTTGGGGCAGTCGGACTCGTGTTGCTGATCGCATGCGCCAATGTAGCTAACCTGCTGCTCGCTCGCGGAACGGCGAGGCAGAAGGAGATCGCAATTCGCACCGCGTTGGGAGCCAGCCGCGGGCGTGTTGCTCGGCAGCTCTTAACAGAGAGCATTTTGCTTGCGCTGGCAGGCGGAGCGGCAGGAGTGCTGCTAGCTCAGTGGGGCATCGGCTCGCTGCTCGCGCTCGCTCCTCAAGAATTGCCGCGCGTCAGAGATGTCACGCTCGATGCCAGTGTGCTGGGCTTTACTTTGCTCGTGACATTGCTGACAGGCGTGATCTTCGGACTCGTCCCCGCTCTGCAATCATCCAGGCCAAATCTGAATGAAACTCTCAAAGAAGGCGGGCGGGGCACAACCGGCGGGCATCACCGTGTACGCGCCGGACTGGTCGTCACTGAAGTAGCGCTGGCGCTAGTGCTGCTTATAGGCGCGGGGTTGTTGATTCGCAGCTTCTATCGTTTACAGCAGGTCAATCCAGGGTTCAATTCCTCAAATGCTCTCGCCGTAACCGTCTCGTTGCCGGGAAGGAAGTATCCGCAGCCCGATCAGCGCTCCGCCTTCTTCACGCAACTAATCGACAAAGTTTCCGCGCTCCCGGGAGTTGCAGCAGTTGGAGCTAGTCAAACGCTACCGATTCAGGGTGACTATGTGCTCGGCTTCATAATTCAAGGCCGACCGCCTTACGCTCCCGGCCAGGACCCCAGCACGAACTATTACGCGGTCACCCCCGACTACTTTAAGGCGATGGGCATTCCCGTGTTGAGGGGGCGAGTGTTCACCGAGCAAGATAGAACGGGAGCTACGCGCGTGGCGATCATTAATCAGGAGATGGCCGAGAAGTACTTTCCCGACGAAGACCCGATCGGCAAACGGATACACGTAACGCAAGGGCCTGAGACCTTCCGCGAGATCGTCGGAATCGTCGGGGACGTGAAGCAGTACGGACTGGCTCAACCGACTACCCTCCAAACATACGAGCCATTTTTACAAGCGTCGTTCTCGAGCATGACTCTGGTGGTGCGCGCCGATGGCAACCTTGCGCCGCTCGGTGGGGCGATACGAAGCCAGGTTCTCGCGATCGATAAGGAACAGCCGATTTCGCGCATAAGGGCGCTCGAGCAGGTCGTTTCGGAATCAGTGGCGAAGGAGCGCTTCTCGATGCTTCTTCTAGGCATCTTCGCAGCCGTGGCGCTCGTTCTTGCGGCGGTTGGGCTGTACGGTGTTATGAGTTATTCAGTCACCCAGCGGACTCACGAAATCGGAATTCGCGCGGCTCTGGGTGCTCAACAGAAGGACGTGTTGAAGCTTGTTGTAGGTCAGGGCATGATACTGGCCCTTACGGGTGTCGGTATCGGGCTGGCGGCTGCGTTCGCGCTGACTCGAGTGATGGCAACGTTGCTGTTCGGCGTCGGCGCTACGGATCCGCTTACTTTCATTGCGATACCGGCCGTTCTCACGGGGGTGGCTCTGGCAGCCTGTTTCGTGCCAGCTCGCCGAGCGACCAAGGTCGACCCGATGATCGCGTTGCGATATGAATAGAAGAAGGTTCAGGGTTTCGGGTTCATGGTTCAGAGTTCAGGGTTGAAGCGCATGGAGTTCAGGCTTTAGCCTGGTAGTACCTTCCTCCGGCGATGCACAACCAGGCTACAGCCTGAACTCCATGCGCTTCAACCCGGAACTCTGGACCCTGAAATGTTGATGAAAAAGTAGATATGAGAGAAGTATTCCCGGGCAACCCACGAGGAGGTGAATATGCTGAGCATTCTCTTTGTTGCTTTACTGCTTACCACATTCGATCAGGGTCAGGAGACGAAGATAGGCGACATTTCGGGCGCATGGATTTTGATCGAACAGTTTCGCGACGAGACCCACGCACATCGGATGAGCCTGGAGGTTGCGGGCAACAAGGTTACCGGACGCTCTGGTACCACCAGGATTGATGGTGAAATTGCCGACAATGGGATCACCATGAAGTGGTTGTCGGCGGATGGGCTACGGGTGGATGCAACCTACACCGGCAAGTTACAGGAGGGCGTACTTATAGGGGACGGCTTTTGGGGCGGCATCAAGCTTCAGTGGACCGCTCGTCGACCGGCTACGCGGCCGGCTGGCGCGCCGCTCACACACACCTTTAGTCCAACAGAGTTTCACCGTGTGTTTTCGTGGGCAATTCCTCCGGTACTTCGCATTTTTCCCGGCGATACGGTAAAAACCAAAAGCGTCGACGCTGGCGGCTCCGATGAGAATTCCGTGCGCCGCTCGATGGGCGGCAATCCTCTGACCGGGCCGTTCTATGTCGAAGGCGCGCTTCCTGGTGACACCCTCGTCGTTCGGCTCATTCGAGTTCGCACCAACCGCGATTGGGCTGGAAGCGGGCAATCGGTGGTGGGCAATGCGCTGGCGCCCGGATATCTGATGACCCTGAACCGCGCGAAGAACTTCAGCAGCCGATGGAAGCTCGACAAAGAGAAGGGCGTCGCATATCTCGAGAAACCTACCGATCCTCTCAAGCAACTCAGCATCCCCTTGCAGCCGATGATGGGATGCATAGGTGTTGCGCCGCCGGGTCGCGATGTGGTCGCCACCAGGGACTCAGGGATCTTCGGCGGAAACATGGATTACAACCAGCTTCGCGAAGGAACGACGGTTTACCTTCCAGTTTTTCAGGAGGGTGCTTTGCTGTTCATGGGCGACGGTCATGCCGCGCAAGGCGATGGCGAGCTGACCGGTGACGCGCTTGAAACATCAATGGAGTTTGAATTCACGGTTGACGTGATCGCCGAAAGATCCGTCGGCACGCCGCGCGCGGAGAACGCGGAATACTTGATGGCGATCGGTATAGGCGGATCGCTCGATCAGGCGTTGCAGCGCGCGACGACCGAAATGGCGCGGTGGCTCGAAACAGATTACAAGTTGAATTCGACCGAGTCGGCAATGGTGCTGGGGTTTGCGATGAGATATGACGTGGCCGATCTGGTAGGAACGCAGGTCAGTATCGTCGCGAAAATACCTAAGACGATAGTAGCGCAACTGAAGCGCGAGTGATCCTCGCGGGTTCAGGGTTCGTGGTTCCGGGTTCCGGGTTTGTTGTTCAGGGTTCGATGTCGCGCCCTATACGCTGAACCAGAAAGTAGAAACCAGAAACCCAAACCCTGAACCCTGAACCCTGAACCCTGAACTCTGAACCCTGAACCCTGAACCCTGAACTCTGAACCCTGAACTCTGAACCGTGAACCCTGAACCCCGAACCCTGAACTCTGAACCAATTAGGAGGACTGATGGAGACTTTGCTTCAAGACTTGCGCTACGGGATACGAATGCTGCTCAAGCAGCCTGGCTTCACGGTTGTGGCAGTCATCGCGCTCGCTTTGGGGATAGGCGCGAACACAGCGATCTTCAGCGTGGTCAATGCGATTCTGCTTCGCCCGTTCAACTACAAAGACTCCGAGAGACTGGTCCAGATCAATCACAACTACCCCAAGCTCGACCTGAAAGCCTCGGTGTCGGCAAGCGGCTACACACATTACCGCGAGCACTGCGATTCGTTCGAAGAGGTGGCCGCAGGCACAGGCTGGCCCGTCAATCTGACTGATGCGGGTGATCCCGAGCGTTTGCAGGGCCTGGCGGTAACGCATACCTTCTTTCCCACCCTGGGAGTAGAAGCAGCACTCGGACGCGTGTTCTCGCCCGAAGAAGATCAGCCGGGGCGCAATCGTGTCGTCGTCCTTACCGACGGGTTGTGGAAGCGGCGCTTTGGAGGTGATCCAAACTTGGTTGGCAACACCATCAGACTCAACGGTGAAAACTACACGGTGGTAGGTATCATGCCGCCGGATTTTCAGTTCGGCCGCGAATCCGGTCAGCTCCTGGACCTGTATTCGCCAATAGCTTTCACACCCGAACAGTTGAACCCTAACCGCTGGCGAAATGAGTTTCTATTTGCCGTTGCCAGACTTAAACCGAATGCCACGATCGCGCAGGCGCAGGCGGAAATGGACACCATTGCGGCTAATGTGCGCGAGCAGTACTTCGGTGGCGGCGATGCGAACGACCCGAGCAGTTGGGGGTTGCTCGTTCGGTCGATGCGCGAGATCACAGTCGGTGAGATTCGGCCGGCATTGCTCATGCTGCTGGTGGCTGTTGCTTTTGTATTGCTGATTGCCTGCGCGAACGTCGCCAACCTGCTGTTGGCTCGTGCGGCGCTTCGGCATAAAGAGATTGCTATTCGCTCGGCGCTGGGGGCCGCACGCGGGCGCGTGATTCGGCAGTTGTTGACCGAGAGCGTGCTGCTGGCGATCATCGGCGGAGCAATCGGGTTGGCGCTGGCCTATTGGGGCATAGGCGCGCTGATTTCACTCAACGAAGGCGGTATACCGCGCTCCAATGAGATCGGTATCGATGCGCGCGTGTTGTTTTTCACAGTCGGAGTCTCGCTATTGACCGGCGTGCTGTTCGGACTCTTTCCGGCGTGGCAAACCTCGAAGACTGATCTGCACGCCGTGCTGAAGGAAGGCGGCCGCAGCGGCTCAGCGCAGCGAAGCGTGCGCGGCCTTTTCGTCGTGGCGGAGGTGGCGGCGGCTCTGGTGCTCCTGGTTGGGGCCGGACTGTTGTTGAAGAGCTTTCAGAAGCTGCAAGAGGTCAATCCCGGTTTTAGACCGGACCATCTGCTCACTATGCAGATTTCATTGCCTGCCAACCGATACAAAGAACCTCAACAGGTGGATGCATTCTTCGCGCAGGCGCTGGAAAAGATCAAAGCCCTGCCCGGCGTCGAGGCGGCCGGCGTATGTACAAGCCTGCCAATGAGCGGATCGGGCTCGAGCGGCAGCTTCACCATTGAAGGTCGAACCACTGCGCCGGGCGAAATGTCACCTTGGGGGAATCGCTGGTTTGCAGGCGCTACTTATTTTCAGACGATGGGAATTCCGCTGCTAAAAGGACGCTACTTTGACGATCGCGATGTTAGGGAGGCTCCGCAAGTGGCAATCATCGACGAAACGATGGAGCGCAAGTTCTGGGCTGATGAAGACCCGATCGGCAAACGCATAAGCTTCCAGCGCGATCCCCAGGGCAATCCCATCTGGCGAGAGGTAGTTGGGGTGGTCGGCCACGTAAAGCAAAAAGGACTTGAGGGAGACTCGCCGGTTCAGTACTACATACCGCATCGCCAGTTGCCGGTGCCCGGCGTTTTCCTGGTCGCGCGAACTGCGGCCGAGCCGGCGAGTCTTGCCGGGGCCGTGCGCAGTTCGATTCAATCGGTCGATCGCGAGCTGCCCGTGTTCCGCGTCACCACGATGGAGCGCATGGTTAGCGAGTCGATGACTCAGCGGCGCTTTGCTATGACTCTGCTCGGCATCTTTGCGATTGTCGCCCTGATTCTGGCATCGGTTGGTTTGTACGGAGTGATGTCATATTCGGTGACCCATCGGACGAACGAGATCGGCATACGAATGGCACTCGGCGCGCGAGCGACTGACGTGCTTGGCATGGTGGTAGGACAGGGAATGAAGCTCTCTCTGGCCGGAGTAGGCATTGGACTTGTTGGAGCGTTCGCGTTGACCCGCGTGATGGGGACGTTGCTGTTCAGTGTGAGCGCAACCGATCCATTGACGTACGTGGCTGTGGCCTTGCTGCTCGTGGGAGTGTCGCTTGTGGCGTGTTACGTCCCTGCGAGAAGGGCTACGAAAGTGGATCCGATGATTGCGCTGAGATACGAATAGGGCCACTGGTTCAGGGTTCAGAGTTCCGGGTTCGGGGTTCGAGATTCCTTTTTCATGAAGAGCCGCGAATGAGCTTGAACGTGAAACCTCGAACAACAAAACCCCGAACCCTGAACCCTGAACCTATAATTCGGGGGGAATTATGGAAACTCTCTCGCAAAATATTCGATACGGTCTTCGAATGATGCTGAAGAAGCCCGGCTTCACATTGATCTCGGTGTTAACGCTTGCGCTCGGCATAGGCGCGACCACCGCGATCTTTACGGTGGTCAATGCAGTACTTTTGCGTCCACTGCCGTATGCGGAGCCGGAACGCATCATGGCGTTGTCGCCCGCGCGGCCGGGCTCTAGTTTTCAAGGGGTGAGCGAGGCGAAGTTCGTGTTCTGGCGCGAGCACAGCCAGGCTTTCGATGGCGTCGCCGCAACCCAGGGAATTGGATCGGGCGTTAACCTGTCGGGCGGTAACGAACCGGAATTCGTCAGCGGGGTTAGAGTTTCAGCAGACTTCTTTCGAGTGCTGGGAGTGCATCCGGCTATCGGGCGTGACTTCACACAGGAGGAGGATTCACCGACGGGCGAGCGAGTGGCAATTCTAAGCGACGCTTTATGGCGAAGCCGTTTCGGTGCAGATCCGGCGCTCCTCGGTAAGACAGTTGCGATCAACGGCACAGACTACACTGCGATCGGCGTTATGCCGCCCTCGTTTCGGTACGGAGACCGGATTGATCTACTGGTGCCGATGCGAACGAATCCGGCCAGCCGCGACGAAGGACATAACTACACGGTGCTGGCTCAGCTTAAGCCGGGTGTTACGCAAGCTCAAGCGAGAGCCGACCTGCAACTCGTCTTCGATAGATTCAAGGATGCTTTTCCAAAGATGATCTGGAGACAAGAAGAGGGCATCCGGGTCGAGCCTCATTTGGCGAGTCTGACCGCCGGCGTTCGTCCGATGCTGCTGATCATGTTTGGCGCGGTTGGGTTTGTGCTTTTGATCGCCTGCGCGAACGTCGCCAATCTTCAACTAACGCAGGCGGCCGGACGTGTTTCGGAAATGGCGGTGCGCCAGGCGCTCGGCGCGAGTTGGTCCCGCATAGTGCGGCAGTTGCTGACCGAAGGCGTCTTGCTTGCGTTTGTTGGCGGACTGGCGGGGTTGTTGTTGGCGCAGTCGGGAGTTGCGGCGCTTGCTGCGTTTATTCCGTCGGAGCTGATTCCGCGCACCGTTGAAATCGGTTTCGACTGGCGCGTGCTCGCATTCGCGTTGAGTGCGTCATTGCTAACGGGGTTGATCTTCGCATTGGCGCCGGCGGTAAAAGCGGCTCGGGTGGATGTGAACCACGCGCTCAAGCAGGGCGGCAAAGGAGCGATCGGCGATGATCGCGGGCGAATGCGAAGCATGCTGATTGTCTCGGAGATTGCGCTCGCGCTGGTGTTGCTGGTTGGAGCGGGCCTGTTGATTCGCACCTTTGTAAGCTTGCGCGGGGTCGATCCTGGCTTCGATCCGCGCAACGTGTTGACCTTTGAAGTCGCGCCAAACGGCCAGCAGTACAACACCACGGCAAAGCACCTCGATTACTTTGAACGGGGGCTCGACCGCATCAAGAACATACCCGGTGTGCAGGCCGCCGCAGTGACCAGCAACCTTCCGCTCGGTCGCTGGTTGAATCTGACCGTCGAGGTCCAAGGACGCGAAGACTCTCAGCGTTCAACGGAGTATCGCATGATCACGCCCGAGTACTTTGAGGTTATGCTGATGGCGATCAGACAAGGACGCGCGTTCAGCGAAGCCGACAATGCTGCAGGCGAGCCGGTGGCGATAGTGAACGAAACGTACGCGCGTCTGGTGTTCAAAGACGCCGATCCGCTCGGGCAGCGCGTGATAGTCGAGCGCTCCGTTCCGAATTCGCGGCCGTGCCAGGTCGTTGGCGTGGTCAGCGATCTCAAACAGTTCGGATTGAACTCACCGGCTCCGCCTGCCGTGTTTGTGCCACTTGCTCAGGTGCCCGATAAGATCCTGCTTGTGGCTCGCCAGTTCGTGACGATGAAATTTGCGATACGCACAAGCGTGGACCCGTTGAGCCTGAGCGCGGCGGCGAAGAGAGAGATGCTCAACATTGAGCCGTCGCTTCCGGTAACCAACATGCAATCGCTCGAGCAGATCGTTTCGCTTTCTCTCGCGCAGGATCGGTTCAACACGACGCTGCTCGGTTTTTTTGCCGGAATCGGGTTGTTGCTGGCAGTGATTGGCATTTATGGAGTGATGGCTTACTCGGTTGCGCAGCGCACGCGCGAGATCGGGATTCGCATAGCTCTTGGCGCGAGTTCCCGCGATGTGCTCACGCTCGTGCTTTCGCAAGGGTTGATACTCGCCGTGATTGGGGTCGCTATCGGGCTGGCCGGAGCGTTCGCTCTGACTCGATTGCTGTCGAGTCTGTTGTTTGGTGTGACGCCAACGGACCCGCTCACATTTGTGGCCACCGCCGTGCTGCTAACGGGAGTTGCGCTCGCAGCGTGTTTAGTACCGGCGAGGCGAGCCGCGAGAGTTGATCCGATGGTCGCGCTGAGGTACGAATAGAGGTTCAGGGTTCAGGGTTCCGAGTTCAGGGTTCCGAGTTCAGTTCAGGGTTCAGGGTTCCGAGTTCAGAGTTGACGGATAGCGATTAGAGTTTCTTACTACACAGTAATCAGCGAATGACTTTTTGAAACCCTGAACCCTGAACCCTGAACCCTGGACCCGTAGCATTGCCGACGCCGAATTGATTTGCCTGCGATTGGAACCCAAGTCCAACATCAACCGTAGTGGATGATGACTGTTCCCCATCTTTAATCGAGGCTATCTATGGAAACTATTCTCAAAGACGTCCGCTACGGGTTTCGGATGCTGCTGCGCAGTCCCGGCTTCACGGCAGTCGCCCTGCTTGCGATCATCCTGGGCATCGCCGCCAACACGACTACCTTCAGCGCTATGGATGCGACGCTGTTTCATCCGTTTTCTTTTCCAAATCAAGCCCGGCTGGCGATGCTTTGGGAGACCAACCCGGAGCTAGGCTTCGCGCGCGGTTCGGTGGCGCCCGGCAACTTCAACGATTGGCGCGAGCAGAATCAATCGTTCGACCAGGTTGTCGCCATCAGCCAGCGCTACTTCGACCTGACCGAGAGCGACCAGCCCGAGCGATTTCTTGGCTACCATGTGTCTTCCAGCTTTTTCGATGCGCTGGGCGTTCGCGCGCTCTATGGCCGGACCTTCGCGCCTGACGAGAACGAGCCAGGCAACCACCAGGTGGTCGTGCTAAAGCATAACCTGTGGCAACGCCGCTTCGCCGCCGACCCGAGCATTGTCAATCAAACCATACGGCTCAACGGCAACAGCTTCACCGTGATCGGCGTGATGCCCGAGGAATTCAACTATCCTTTCAATGGTGGCGAGATGTGGGCGCCGCTTGTCCTCGATGCAAAAGAGCTGACCAATCGCGGCTCCCACTATCTACAGGTGATGGGATTGCTCAAGCCGGGTGTGTCCACTCAACAGGCTCGTAGCGACCTCAACGCAATTGCCGCGCGTGGCGCCCAACAATTCCCCGAAACGAATGCTGGCAGGAGTGTCAACGTTCTTACGGTTACGGAAGACGCAACCCGGGGTTCCCGGATGTATGCGCCGGTAATGCTCGCGGCCGTGGGCTTCGTTCTGCTTATCGCGTGCGCCAACGTCGCGAACTTGCTGCTCGTGCGCGGCGCATCGCGGCAAAAAGAGATTGCGATTAGATTGGCAATGGGAGCGAGCCGCTGGCGGCTTATTCGACAATTGCTCACCGAGAGCCTGCTGCTTAGTTTGACGGGAGGTGCTTTCGGCTTGTTGCTTTCGGTATGGGGCATTCGAGCATTGGCTCACAGCATCCCCGACGACTTTTCCAAGTTCATTCCGGGCTGGCATAACCTGGTCATCAATCGGACGGCGTTCATCTTTACGCTGATCGTATCGGTCATAACGGGTCTGCTCTTTGGTATGGTTCCGGCGTTCCAATCCACAAAGACGAATTTCAACGAAGCGTTGAAAGAAGGCGGCAAAGGCACATCGGGCAAGGCTTCTCACAATCGCGCGCGAAACGTTCTCGTGGTTGCGGAAGTAGCGTTGTCGCTCGTGCTGTTGATCGGCGCGGGGTTGATGATCCGCAGCTTCGTCGAAATATTACGCTCGGACTTCGGGGTCAATCCAGCCAATGTTCTGACTATGCAAGTGTCACTGCCTAATGAGAAATACGCCAAGGCCGAAAGTCGGATCAGTTTCTTCGACCAACTCCTCAGGCGAATCGAAGCCTTGCCCGGCGTGACGCTGGCCGGGGGGGCCGGCAATCTGCCGATGGGCGGCTTCACCAACAGCCACGGCATCGAACGCATCGGGCAAACCGTTTATCAGCAAGGCAAGCAGCCCAACATAGATTACACACCCGTCACCCCAGGATATCTTGCGGCTATCGGCACGCGGCTCATCAAAGGCCGCGACTTCACCGAGCAGGACAGAGGGCAAGCGCCACGCCTCGCGCTGGTCAACGAAGCATTCGTCAAAGAGTTCCTGCCCGACCAGGATCCCCTGGGGCAGACGTTCAAGGAAGCCGGCGGTTTGCCGACTACCATTATCGGCGTGACCGGCAACGTGATAAACGGAGACTTCGACGATAAGCGAGAACCTCAGATCTACACTCCGTACACCCAGGACGCGTGGCGCGGAATGTATCTGGTGATTCGCACCGGCTCCGGTCCGTCGCAGCTTACCGCCGCGGTTCGCGAGGAAGTCAGCGCTCTGGATAAAACGCTGCCGGTCTTCAACGTCAAGCCCATGGAGCAAGTCGTTGGCGAACGGATGTCACCCAAGCGATTGGCCACTTTCATGATGGGTGTCTTCGCGCTGCTTGCGCTGGCGCTTGCGGGGGTCGGCATATACGCGGTGATGAGTTACGCCGTCTCGCAGCGCACGCACGAGATCGGCATTCGCATGGCGCTCGGAGCGCAGGCGCAGGACATTTTCAAACTGGTCATTGCGCAAGGATTGACGCTGACTCTCGTTGGCATCGTAATCGGACTAGCCGGGGCCTTCGCGATGACCCGCGCGCTGGCGCAACTCCTGTACGGGGTGACAGCCACGGACCCGCTTACGTTCGTGGGAATCTCGCTGCTGTTGGGAGGCGTCGCGATGCTGGCTTGCTATGTGCCCACGCGAAAAGCCACGAGGGTCGACCCAATGGTAGCGTTGAGGTACGAGTAGACTTCAGATTTCAGATTTCAGATTTGAGATTTGAGATTTGAGATCTTCAGATTTCAGGTTTCGGATTTCAGACTTCAGGATTGCGGATTTCAATTGGGAGATCAGGCCGACCGCAATCAAAAAAATCTAACCCCCAAAATCTAAAAGGCGAAATCAAGAATCTAAAAGGCGAAATCCAAAATCTAAAACCAAAGCGGGGATGTTTTCTCGCGATTCGTGATCTGCACTTCGCTCTCGAGCTTGACCAATCTGGGCAGCAGACACAGGGTTTCAGTGCAGCTCTGATAGCGCACCTGCACTGTAAGCTTATGAATGCCGGCGGTAGCGTCGCCCTTCACTTGCATCGCCAACGCGAAAGTTGCCGAATGATCGTAGAACTCCGTCTCAATTCCGAAGTTCGGATCAACTGCTCTTTTCGGCATCGGCGACTCGATGTCACTCAGCTCAAAGGGCTGGGTTGGAGCCAGCACGATACGCGTCGGCTTAGGGCCCTCAGGCATTTCCTCGGTTGAGTACAGGTGCCATCCATCTTCGATCTCAGCAATGAGTTGCACCGTGAACTTATCACCAGCTTTGAGAGGCTTCGCGGGCAAGACGGGCTTGAGCGACCATTTGATTGGGTTGATCTCGGTGGGCTGCCGGTCCTGCGCACCGGCGTAGGCAACCGACACTGCACACAGTACGGCTGCCTGCGCCAGTTGAGCTATTAGCCTCATCCTTACTCTTACACCCATCGATCGCGGTTATCGGTTGTTGTTCGAAGCAAGCGGACGCTTCAGTTTGAGCAGTGTGGTCTGCAGAATGGCTTTGGTCTTTTCATCCTGCACAAAAGCGACCACCGTCAGATTCTCGGGATCGATCTTGTCCTTCTTTTCGCTAAAGGTGAACGGCTCACCACGATGACCTGCCTTCTCATACTCGTCGAGGTGTTTCTTCGCTTCAGCGCTAATGGCATTGACGTCGAATGCCCAGTCAAAGCTTTGGTTGTCCTTGGCGGTGATCGCGAAACCACCATATTCAGGTCCGGCTATACTTCGCACGACCATCGGGTGGAAGCGGATTCCGTTTTCGCCGCTAAAGCGAAGCTTCTCTTCGGCCAGCACAATGTGCAGTTTTAGATTGGCTGAATCGCTCTTCACATTACTCACCGTGGCTTTGGCTTTAACCGTTGAGCCATCCATCGAGGCATCAAGCTTCAGATCGGCCTCGGCTGCTGTCTCAAGCTGCTTCTCTACGTCGGGATTGACGCGGTCGTAGAAGCCCTGAGTCATTTCGCGCGAGCCGCCGCCGCCGCCCTGCTTGCCGTCAATCGCGTAGGCGGGCACGCCTTGAATTGCATAAAACTTCCCGCGCGATTGAGTCGAAGGATTGGTCATCGGATCGGGCGCGGGAATGTGCAGGTGATACATCAGAACCGTCAGCTCGTTGCGGCCGTAACGTTCCATCATCGCATCGAAGCCCAGGTCGGCCGCGGCGCACGGCGGGCACCCCGAACCGGTGAAGACTTCGGCGAGAGCGGTGCGAGTCGTGCGCTTAGCTGATGGCTTGTAGTGTTCAACCTTGACCGGGATCGGAAAGAGCTGGGCGTACTTCTTATCCAGCACTTCCTCCAGACCGGCAGGCGAGCCCGCGTTGGATTTGCTGTAAAGAGTTTCCAGTTGCTTTCGCGATTCCGCGCTCAATTTGCTGGAGACGGCTGCCGTGCTGTATGCGTCGAGCGCCAGCTTGTCATCGCCTCGCTTCACATACAGTTCGGCCAGCCCGAGAGACGCGCTGCTCGATAGGGGATTCATCTCGCGAGCCCGGTTCAGAATCGTCTCGGCCTCCTTCAGCTTACCCTGTTTCACATAAATGCGGCCAAGCGTGGCATAGTAGCCGGACTCTTGCTGCTTTTTCTGCTTGGCTAGAGCTTCTTCAGAAAAGGCCAGTCCCCTCTTGACAATCTGCTCCGCGTCGTCGAGCAGAATACCCGCCTCGAGAAGCTTGTTGCCGAGACTGCTGCAAACAAAGCCCTTGGCAAACTCGGGAGCCGTTTCGATTGCCTTGTTGGCGCTCGCAAGAATTCTGTCCTTCTGATCGGGATAGCTTTTGACCAGAGTCTCGAAGATGGCTTGATGCATCGAGTAGAGATTTTGGCTCTTCGGGAAGTCAGCGATCACCTTCTCGATCGCTTCTATCTTCTTGTCCGGCTCCTTGATCCTGGCAGCATCAGTGAAGGCCTTGCGGTCTGGCGGCATGGCTGGCGCTGTCTGCGCGGACATGCCAGCCAGACTTAGTGACAGCATGACGCACAGCAGCAGAAGGGATGTAATCATGTTTCTCCCGCTCATAGCACTCCTCCTTATAGTCTGGTTCAAGTTTTTCGTGCCCGCGGTTGCGGTAGTCTTCTAGAGTTTACTCCTGGTCGCGGTTACTTCAACGGATAATAACGTATATGATCACCAATCGTTCCGTTATAATAACAAACACAGAGCGACTCCGCCTACTAATTTCCGTTTCAGCATTTCGAAATGTTTCGCCGGCAAGTAGGTTGGGAAACGGGCCTTAGAGAATCGATGCGAGGTAAGCAGTGAGCTATCTTTCGTTGATTCTTTAGCCAGGCGCTCGAGAAACTTGTCACAAGGAATCTCTTTCAAAGAAGAGTCTTCAATCGCGGGTGCTGTTTCCAGCCGGCCGCCCAGTCCCGACAGGCACAGCTCGCCGAAAACATCTCCCGGGCCGTGGATGGCGAGCCTGCACTCTTTGCCTCCAGCGACATCACGGTTGAGTTTGTGTCGTCGCAATTCATTGGAGTCGCAAAAAAGTGGAAAAAAAAACTGGCGCTCATCTTTCATGGAGCAGGTTGGCAGTGGCGAACAGCGGGTGTACAGTGACGCTCATCAACGACCGTTACAACTGAAGAGTTCGTAGTCCCGTCTTCAGGCGGAAGTTTGTAGCGCTCAGCTGGCGAGCCTGCTTTACAAACTTCCGCCTGAAGGCCGAACTACGAACCTTCTTCTGAGGAGGCTCAATGAAGAACTTCGAGACCATTCTGTATGAGACCCCAGCCGACCACATCGCTCGCATCGTGTTGAACCGGCCCGAAACCCGAAACTCGCAGGACACCAGAATGCTCTATGAGCTGAACGATGCATACGATATCGCCGCTCAGGACGATAATGTTAAGGTGATTATCCTCGCGGCAAACGGGCCACATTTCTCCTCAGGCCACGATCTTCGCGAACAGGACTCTTACCAGAAGATGTCTGACTTTCGCACCGTAGGCACATGGTGCGGGTTTACCTGTGCTGGCGCCGAAGCCCAGATGGCGCGGGAGAAGGAAATCTACCTCGGCTTCTGCGAGCGCTGGCGTAACATTCCCAAGCCGACAATTGCAGCGGTGCAGGGCAAGGTCGTCGCCGGTGGCCTCATGCTGATCTGGCCTTGCGACATTATCATCGCCAGTGACGACGCGGAGTTTTGTGATCCGGTTGTCAGCTTCGGCATCGGCGGCGTCGAGTTCTTCGCTCACCCCTGGGAATTGGGAGCTCGCAAAGCGAAGGAGCTGCTGTTCACGTCGGATTGGCTTTCGGCAGCGGAGGCGAAGCAACTCGGTATGGTCAACCAAATCGTGCCGCGTGAGAAGCTGCAAGACGCCGCGATCGAGATGGCGAAGAAGATCACAACGAAATCGCTCTTTGCTCTCAAGCTGACCAAAGAGGCAGTGAATGTAGCTGAAGACGCACAGGGTCGAGTGCAAGCGATGCAGACGTCCTTCGCGCTCCATCAGCTTGCGCACACGCACTGGTTGAAGCTCTACGATATGTTGGTTGATCCGACTGGCCTGCCGCCCGAGGTCGCGAAGATGTTGGGCGCCAAGGTCGAGAACGAATAATGGGAAGGAAGAAATCATGCGAACTCAAGAAGAAAAAGGAATCATCTTTCGCGCGCTTCACGAACGGGACGACGCATTCATCATCCCTAATCCGTGGGATGTTGGCACCGCGAGGCTGCTCGCGCATTTGGGGTTCGAGGCGTTGGCGACGACCAGCGCCGGATATGCGTTTTCGATTGGGCAGCGCGATAACACGGTCGGCCGGGACAAGATGATGGCGCACGTTCGCGATATGGTCGGCGCAACAGATCTGCCCGTGAGCGCTGACCTCGAGAACGGCTTTGGGGATGATCCCGAAACGGCAGCCGAAACCATCAGGCTTGCCGCGGCGGCCGGGCTCGTCGGCGGGTCGATCGAAGATTCCACCACTCGCCGGGATGATCCGATCTATGAGCAAGAGCGGGCGGCTGAACGAGTCCGCGCGGCAGCGGAGGCAGCCCGCGCACTTCCGTTTCCTTTCATGCTGACCGGCCGCGCGGAAAACTATCTCTTCGGGCGGCGCGATCTGAACGACACGATCAAGCGACTTCAGGCTTACCAGGAGGCGGGAGCGGACGTTCTCTATGCACCCGGCCTCGCGAGCAGGGAGGACATCGCCGCGGTTGTAAGCTCACTAGATCGTCCGGTGAATGTCTTGATGGGACTCGCCGGTGTCCGACTGACCCTCGGCGAGCTTTCGGAGATCGGGGTGAAGCGCGTCAGCGTCGGCAGTGTGCTCTCCCGAGTCGCGCTCGGCGCTTTTCTTCGCGCTGCCCAGGAGATGCGAGATCACGGAACTTTTACTTTCGGGGATGACGTGGTGAGCTTTCGTGATATCAGCGCGATATTCGGCGACTCGTAGTAAACAACACCCGCGTGTGAATAAAGATGTGAATAAAGAGAAGTGTTGAGGTTACTCATTCGACCACTAAAACGCGCCGACGAACCCTTTCTGTGGGAAATGCTGTACCACGCCCTCTATGTCCCCGAGGGACATGAGCCTTTTCCAAGGGGGATTGTGAACGACCCTGAGATTGCCGGGTATGTTTTGGGGTGGGGAAGAGCGAACGATCTCGGATTCGCGGCCGTTGATGAAACAACTCAGAAGGCAGTCGGAGCAGTCTGGATTCGGTTATTCACGACCGAGAATCAAGGCTACGGTTATGTTGACGACGATACTCCCGAACTTTCTATTGCCATACTTCCAGACTATCGAAAGCAGGGACTCGGTACAAGACTGCTCAACCATATGATCGCCGAGGCGGCAAAACAACATTCGGGACTCTCGCTTAGCGTGTCATCGGACAACCCGGCGAAGCGTTTATACCAACGGCTCGGCTTTGAAATCATCGCGCAAGACGGATCATCGCTAACGATGATGAAGAGGCTTGAGAGAAAAGAGGAATGAGGCGCGAGGATACGAGATCGTGCAGGCGGAGAAGCTCGATGCTGCCACCAACTTTCGCAAGCGCACTTTGGTCGATTCTGGGAAAGTGATTCCAGACTCGGGACGCTCAACTGATGAGTGGCGGCCGCTTCGCGTTAGGGAGGGGCTGCTTTTCTGGATTTCTTTGGTAGCTGTTGCGGCGCACCGATCTTGTGAACTTTTGCGAAGGTTGGACTTAAGCGATCGTAGGCGGAGTTAAACAGTCAGGCCGGTGAATAACCGGAAATCTAAGATGCTTAACCTTGCGGCTGGCACGCTAGTTGGTTACGAACACCGGGCGGAATTGCGCTCTCGCGGTTTCTCCGCGCAGCTTTATCCATCGAATGTTTGATTCGTCCCGTCGGTCTACTGACGGTACTCGCCTCAATCACAAGATGGATAAATAGCGAATTGGACTTTCAATCGGAGGTTAGAAAATTGTCAATATTACGAAACAAGCTCGCGGCGATCTTACTCTCGCTATCGGTAATCTTATCGTTCACTTTCGCAAGCTCGGCGCAAACGAAATCATCCGTTTCGTCAAAGTCCGAAAGGACCCGCGTCAGCCAAGAGGACAATAACTGGAACTGGCACCACCACGACGGCAGCGTTGACCTCCAGGTCACCATCCGCGGCAAAGTCGAATTCGCCGACGACTACAGCGACATCAAGTCCATCTCATATGGTGGAGAGATCCGAGTGAAGGATGACCGAGGCGGCGTGCTTCGCAAGTTCGAAGCAACAGCCGACGGCGGTTCGATAACGCGTACTTATTCGATCAACGGTCAAGCGACTGCTTTCGATGACGACGCACGAAAGTGGCTTGCAAAGATCCTTGATCAAACGGTTAGAGCGGGCGGATACGACGCAAGAGCACGCGTACAGAGGCTCCTCAAGCAGAGCGGCGCCCGCGGGGTGCTCGGCGAAATCTCCCAGCTCAAGAGCGATTACGTTAAACGCATCTACTTCGACGAACTGTTTGCTCAAGGCCAACTCGACGCCGAAAGCGCGCGGCAGGCGTTGCGGATGGCCGGGACCGAAATCTCCTCAGACTACGAGAAGGCGCAGCTCCTGGTGAAGATGTCCGACAACTATCTGGTGAACGATGAAATGCGCGGCATCTATATCGAGGGAGTCAACACGATTCATTCGGATTATGAACGTGGGCGAGCCCTATCGGCCTTACTCAAGAAGGGCGAGCTCAGCAAGGGCAACTTGATGTTTGCGATCAAGTCTGCCGGAAACATCAAGGCGGACTACGAACGCGCGCAGTTGTTGATCAAGATCGCCAATGGATTCGCATTGGACCAGGCGGCTCAAACTGCTTACCTCGATGCCGTCGCGTCGATTAGTTCGGATTACGAGAAGGGCCGCGTGCTGTCGGCTTTGCTGAAGAAGGAGCCCGGAAAAGAGACTTTGCTCTTTACGCTTAAAAGCGCTTCGACTATTTCTTCCGACTATGAGAAAGCGCAGTTGCTTTTGAAGGTGGCTCGCTCAAGCTCAGGCGATGAAGCTGTGCGCAGTATCAGCTCAGAGTACGAGCGCGGCCGGGTTCTGAGCGCTGTATTCAAGTAAGAAGATTCGTGGCTCGGCTGCTGGCGGGACTTTGGTTCTCAGAAATCTTACGCCTGTTGAATTGATGAGCGCAATGGGAACCCGGTGCAAGACACTCGTTACGGTCAGGAGACATAAATGAGGAAGTTCACGTTGTTAGCAGTTGTACTCGCGTTAGTCAGCGCGGTCGCCATCGCCAGGGCCGCGCGGACAACTATTTCGGCAATCGATCTTTCAGGGACGTGGGTCTTTTCTGTCGATCTTGACACTGGCGGGCACGGAGACCCGACTTTTGTGTTCAAGCAGGACAAGGAGAACCTGACTGGTTCGTACGACGGTCCCCTCGGTCAATACAAGGTCACCGGTACGGTCAAAGATAACAAGGCCGTTTTTGGATTTGAGTTCACCAACGAGGGGGTTACCCACAAGGCTACGTACACCGGCACTCTTGAAACAGACACGAAGATGAGCGGCACCGTGGAGATCACGGACGGCCCCAAGGGCAAGTGGACAGCCACCAAGAAGTAACTGCTCCGAAGTGAGAGATTGACAACGTCGGAGCGGATAGAAGATAGAGGATTGAGGATAGACTGAGGATAGAAGATCACGACTCTCTATCTTATTCCTCGGTCCTCCATCCTCCATTCTCCATTCTCCATTCTCTATCCTCCATCCTCTATCCTCCATCCTCCATTCTCCATTCTCTATCCTCCATTCTCTATCCTCCATTCTCTATCCTCCATCCTCCATCCTCTATCCTCTATCCTCCATCCTCTATGGCCTCGGGCACCCCTGCGTGATACCTTTTTTCTGTATGGGAACCGGGCCGGGACAACCGGGTAAGGGTGCGAAGCGTCGATTAGTTAGTGTCACTGCTTTTGTTTGATCGGAAGTCTGAAGGATGGAGATGGAGGGGGACATCATGAATTCAAGGAAGAGGTTTCTTGGACTGATTTCGAGTATCTCGTTGATAGTTGTTTGTTTGGCGACCGCGCAATCGAGCAAAGCGCAAACCGTGCAGGCCCGCGCCGTGCGTCCGGTCTCGGTGGTAGGGGACCTGATCGACATCACCAAAGCGAACGATGAAAATGATCACACTCGTGCCAATGCCGGGACTCCCAATTACGCCGGCTCGAGCCTAACGCTCGATGTTGGCGGCGAGCATAACATCATCGGCGTGATTCAAGATCACGGGCCTTGGGCGACGCAATATCCTGGCTCATACAAAGTGGAGGTTGCTGAATCATCGGGTGGCCCCTGGATGAAGACCTTCGAAGGTCCGGGCCAACGAGGAGTGAGCAAGGCACTCTTCGAGGCCGTGCGCGGCCGGTTCATTCGCGTCACCGCGACTGACAAGGGAGGAGGAGCCAATGACTGGTCGATCGCCGAGCTTAAGGCGATCATCGATCCGGGCGCAACACCCAAGCGGATACCGCAACGAGATCGCGAGCCGGGAATTCCTCCCGAGCCCGCAAACGCTGTTGCGATGCGCGACCTCGCGCTTGCTTTGGACAAAAACCCAAACACGCGGGCGACAACCGGGAGACCCGATTACGCGGGAGCTACATTCATCTTTGACCTCGGCGGCGAATACGAGTTGTCGCGCGTCGTTCAAGTGCATGGACAGTGGCCAGATGATTATCCGGTCGAGTACCGAATCGATGTGAGCAAAGACCGAAACGAGAGCAGGTTTCGCGAAGTGTGGCGTGGCGCGGGCGAGCCACAGAGGAGCGTAGCGCAATTCGCGCCTGTCTTCACTCGATTCGTTCGCCTAACTGCGCTTCGCAGTCGCGATCGCACTCACTGGTGGTCGATAGCCGAGCTTCGAACAAATCGCGATCAAGACCCGGTCGAGCGCGACGAAGACGATCAACTGGTTGGCCGTCAGATACGCAATATTACCGCGCAGGGAATATCGAACGCCGCGGCGGTAGGCGACAGCAACAACACGACGCGCGCGACTACGAACACAGTGAATTACGCTGGGAGCTGGATTATGGCGGATCTGGGCGGAAGCTATACCGTGTCGCGAGTGGTTCAGATTCACGAGCCCGACGAAAGGGACTTCCCAGGCCGGTACCGCGTAGAAGTCAGCGATGACGGCCGCCGCTGGCAGCCTGTCTGGCAAGGCCAGGGCGAACGTGGGCGCTCAGTGGCGAGCTTCAATCCGGTGCGCGCGAGATTTGTACGGATGACGGCGATCGCAAATCGCGATCTTCAGCACTGGTGGTCTATTCATAAGTTGAAGGTCAGAGGGTGAATGGAAGCATCGATTACCTCAGTACGATTGAGGGTAGAAGATTGAGGATAGAAGATTGAATGGCGCGCGTTGGGAATCAATAGCGCGATTCTTCTACCTTCTATCTTCAATCTTCAATCTTCGGTTCTCTATCTTCTTCAGGCCTAGTGCTCGCGTCTGACGACCACGACCGGGCACGGAGATTTTCTGATCAAGCTTTCAGTAACAGACCCGATGACGGCGGCTCGCATCTCTTCGATCAAACCCGTGCCGCGCCTGCCAACAACTACCAGGTCGGCGCCAATCTCCTGTGCATAAGCTGTGATCGCCGCGCCCGGCTCGCCGCGCCGACAAGTGTGTTCTATCACGATCGACGAGCGCTCTACGCCGGACAAGGTCTGAGAGAAGCGCGCCTCGATCAACTGCTCGACCGCGAGGTGAATCCCTTCATCGGTAGAAGAACCTTCGAGCAAGCCTTCTCTTACGGCAGTTCTTAAAGCGCTTTCCGTTTGAACGTGCAACAAGTAAAGCTTCGCCCCGAGCTGCCCGGCCAGATCGCAAGCTCGTTCAAAAGCGCGCCTGGCATGCTCGCTGAAATCGGTAGGGACAAGGATGGTCTTTATGCTCACGAGTTGTGACCTCCTTCGTGATGCGTGATGTGTGAAACGCGATAGGTGATGCTCAAGCTCGCGGTCGGGAAGGGCTTGCCCCCGCTCTTGTGCAAAGACTCACTACTTTCGCGAAAGCAGCGGGGGCAAGCCACCCTTCCCGACCGCGAGCTTGAGCATTACGCTTCACGCCTCCCTCTACCAGTGCTCTCGCATCAACTTCGGGAAGTTGGCGAACGCTTCGAACTGGGTGCGTCGTTTGACTGCTATTGCAATGATGACGCCCGTCCAAACAAAGTACAATGCGGTAATTACTTCCTTGCCTCGATGCGCAAACGACTCGATATGATCGGCGCTGATCGATAGCCATCCGGCGAGGTGTACCGCGAGGGTGTTGTGAGGCATCGCCGGGTCAAGCGGCCGCTCGAAGCCAGAGAGCACGAACTGAACGGCCCACAACGTGAACAAGATAGCCGCTTCCCACCATGTGAACCTCATGTTCGCCAGGAACAATGCTCCGAGCAACGACTGCCCGATGGTCATCAAAATCTCGAGCTTTTGATGTGAGTCGAAACCAATTGTATCCAGGTGTCCGAGCGCGAGCCCATACGCGATCGGTAGCATCGCAGCGAGCATGGTCCATTGATTTATGTTTGAGCTGACCATGTTCATCAAGGCCATCGGCGCGCTGGTCACGCGGCGCGCCCAGTTGAATGCCGAAACTTTTTCAGGGAACTCCGATAAGAACGGCGCGACCCATTGAACGAAGACGAAGGTCGAAATTCCAAGCCCGATGCTAATAGCTTTCAGGCTTTCAAGAAACGGATGCGCCGCGAAATACAGAATCAACCCGCCCCCGGCGAACATCGCGCCGATCATCGCGTTTCGCATAGGGCGGCGCTGGCGCAAGATGAACCGAGGGATTCGATCCAGGTCTTCAATCTTTTCTTCTCCCTGCGGCGGGATTTTCTTCAGGAAGTAGAGATACACGAAGTAGATCATTGAGAGCACAACCGTATCGACCCAATTGAGCGTGCCTTTCCACCAGATGACGACGAAATAAGCGATGGCAATGAGCAGGAAGACTATTTCGACCGAGTGCTCCTTTTCCAGCTTGATCTCCCTCAACCGCAGTTTGCTTTTCTTGCGATAGAACATCGCGGCAGTTACGTAGATCATCGGCCAGCCGAGTCCCACCAGGAGCCGCAGGCTCCCGGTCAGGTTTGCGCTCATCAGAGCAGTAGCTTGTAGTTTCACCGAGGCCGAGGCGGTTGGATCGCCTGCAGCTTGTCCGGCTTGCCAGGCGATGACTGCTTCAACGGCGAACTCCGGCAGCGTCTGAAGCCAGGCCAGCATAGCAAGCGCGAGCCCCTGCGAGATCAGAAACTGGGCGGCTTCGGCAGCCCACGCGATCAGCATCGCCGAGCCTAGAACTGATGGAAACGTCCACGCAGCGGCTCCAGCTCCTTGAATGAACGCAAAGGCCGCCGCGAACGGCTTGGTGAGGGATTTGAATACGGCGAGGCGTAGCATCAAGGTCCGATTGGGGTCAATTGGGTAGGGCTATCAGTTCACTTTCCATGGGTCAGTTGGCGCGCAAAGGAGAGCTTATAGCATACGCTTCGCGCACAGCAAGACCGCAACACGGCCGAGGATGGCGCGCTTTGAGTATTCGGATATAATTCGTTTCGCGGATTTCGGACGCGGTCGCCAGTCTGCCCGGCGTAATACCAATCAAAGATGCCGGGCGCGCGAGAAGGTCAGGATCCCGGAGCTGGAGATGATAAGAACGAAAAGTCTATTGATGATGGCGATGGTTTCAGCGGCTATCGCCGCGATGACGCTGCCCATCACGCTTGGCGGCCCGCAGGCAGCGAGAGTTTCGGCTGGGCCAGCTCTCATTTCGACTTCAACCTCAACGCTCGTCGATGTTCAGACCGGTTGTCCCTTCATCTTCCCGGACGGTCCCGTAGCTGTGGCTCCGAATCAACCAGAGGTGAAGGCTCAATCGACAGAGGGCATCATCAACGCGCTGTGTGACGTAACGCTGGATATCATCGGGTGCGGCTTCACGCCGACATCTATCATATTAGGGTGTGACACTAACGGCGATGGCGTCTCGGATTTTTCAATTCCACTGAAGAACATCACCGTGATCAATCGACTCCTGCTTCAGGCTACGATCCCCTCACTCGCGTCGAGCCCTGGGACGGCGTTTCCGCTGGCTTGCTGCGGTGGGGTCACGATCCTCACGTTGACGAGAAGCGTGAGTGCGGGCGACGACAACGTCTTCGGACCATTCACTCAGCGTCTCACCTGTTCGATCGACCTCGGAATCAGAGCGCCGGTGGTGATCTCAGCGACGCCCGCTGAAGGAGACTGCGCGGTGGGACAAAACCTGTTGATACCCGGTTCGTGTTTTCTCCTGGCGGACGGGAAGCCCAACGTGACGTCAGTGTTTGCTGTCGAAGTCGGCAATCCCAGCAATGTCGTTCAAGCAAGTCCGATCCACATATTAACTAACAATCTCATTGATGCATTATTCCGGTTTGGGTCAACAAACGCGGGGAAGACGTTTTTGATTTTTGCGAGTGGGCCAAACGGTACGAGCCGCAACCTGACTGCGCTTCCGGCGGGCGCGCCTGCTGATTGCCCCTTGGGGAACGAGCAAGGCGTCGTGGTCACGTTCAAGTGCAAGGCAAGCAGCGGCGGTTCCGGTTCCGGTGAAACGCTTCCCACTCCGGGCGAACCGGTTCCCATAAGTAGCTGCAAGATTGATCGCACTGAATCAGGCGGTTTCACTTTGACGCTGTTTGGATACGGGTTCAGGGAAGGAACCACGCTGACGATTGGGGGCTTGACCCCAAAGAAGCTGAAGTTCAAAGGCTTCGACCCGACGAGCAACTCATTTAACCGGATAGTCGCGAAAGGACGTTTGTGTGATGGCTTGCCTGGGCCAATCATTTATACCGCAGCCAATGGGCAAGACTCTTTCGTTTTTCTATGTGCGGCGAGTTGCCAGAATCAATAGAGATCGGGAGGGTGGGCGTACTGAATGTTGGCTGGTGTGATCGCGGCCGCGAACTAAGCTTCCTTGATCGAACTCCTGTTTGGCATGAGGCTCCCTGCCTAACTATCCGACCGATCTTACAGCGAGCACCGCGGCACTCTCCGCATCATTCACTTCAGCCGCCGCGCGATTCCCCGACTCGAGCGCTCCGTTCATCCAGCCGTGCCAGGCCGATGTGTGCTCGCCGGCGAAGTGTATCCGGCCTTCGGGACGTTGAGCGATCGGAAGCAGCGTCGTCATCTGTCCCGGCTCAAAATAAGCGTACGCGCCGCGAGCCCAGGGGTCCTCGTGCCAGATCTGACTGGTGCCGCCGTCATACTGACTGTCCAGCCCGCCAAAAATATTGCCCATCTGACGAAGCACGAAGCTCTGTCGATCGCTCTCGCTCATTGCACCTAGATCGAGAGCGCGCTGTCCGCCGGTGTACGAAGTCAGTATTCCTGGCCTCCCTTCTTGAGTGACCGTGGGCGAGTAGGTGTTCTGAATGGGCAGATCGCTCAAGCCATACCCGCTGAGGCCGGCGTGTTCCCACACCCGGCTGCGGAACTGCATGTGGGTGCGCGTGACCGGCGTCAGCTTCAACTCGTTGATCGCGCGCCGTTTTTCTTCGGAGAATGGCGGCGAGACTTCGATGTCTTTGAGGACGGGGAAGGGAAGCGTGCAGATGACGCGATCGGCGGTGATCGTTTGAATGCCGTCGCCGTTGATGTACGTCACAATGACGCCGTTCTGATTTTGCTCGATGCGCTTAACGATGGAGGCCTTTCTGAACTGCTTCTTGACCTTTCGCTTGAGCGCCGACGCTAGTTGATCGTTTCCGCCGACGATCTCATAGAAAATCGGGGTGGACGCGATCGCTTCCGTGACTACGCCATCCATCGCCGAAATCGAATCGAGCCCGAATCCCAATAACCCAAGCTGCGAAGCCGCGATGATGTCGATCGCTCCATCCGAGGCCCCCAAATCTGAAAGCAATTGTTTGAGCGAAACCGCGTCAATCGCTTTCAACTCGTCGGGCGGCCAGTTGGGTTTTCGAGGATTGCCGACTTCGCTCATATAGCTTCCGAGGTAGAGCGAAATTATCCCGAACACACCTTTTGCTCGCTCTCTCGCCGTGAGTTGAAATGGAATGTCGGCCGAACCTGTCGAGGTTATGCGGAAACGATTACCACGAATGTTAGCTATCGAGTCGAGCCCGGAGGAGGCGGGCCGCAAGGGCAAACCGAAATCTGTCGCGTAACCGTAAGTGAATTCGTGCGACACTGGAAAGCTTAGCGCGCCTGCTTCAGCGTACTGCCCGTCGGCGAAGTCGCGAATAGTTTGCACGCGGCCACCCGGGAACTTGCGAGCTTCAAGAATGGTGATCGTGTGGCCCGCGCGCTTCAACTCCAAACCAGCCGCGAGTCCCGCAAGTCCGCCTCCGAGGATGACAACGCTCTTGGATTGGCCCATTCGCTTGATCCCACCGCGGCGCTCGGCTCGGGCGAGGCGGGGCGCAAACGCCAGCGCAGCAGCGCTCAGGCTAATATCTTGGATGAACTGACGGCGATTTATGCCCCTCGACATTCGTTTCTCCGATGGATGGCTTTATGCTACAGTCGCAATGTCAGCTTTGCAACGGTTGACTGCCTCGTCAAGGACGCCTTGTCCCTCTTGCCCTCGACTCGCGATTTTGTGGAACGCCGTTTGACATATCTGGTCAACTACGGTGCTTTTCCTGAAAAGGGAGGATGATAATGATACAGACTGTTAGAAATAAGAACATCATTGCGATGCTTTTGGTGGTTGTTTTTCTAGTATTGACCGCTGCCACGGACGTCTTTGGGCATCGCCGGCCATACAGGCATCGCCACAGCAAAACCAAGGGCGCGCTTATCGGTGGAGTCGCCGGCTTAGTCGGAGGGGCCTTGATCGGAGGGAAGAAGGGCGCCGCGATAGGAGCCGGTGCAGGAGCTGGTACAGGCTACCTGGTCCAGCGGCACAGAAACCGGAAGCATTATCGTAATCGTCGTTATAGGTAATTGCGGGTCGCGGATTTACCAGGGACGTATGCGGTGCCTCCCAACTGGCACCGCTGTTGTTCTCAGGATCCGCGACCGTTCCGCAATCGGCTAGACTTCTTCTAGGCGAAGCCCGCCGGTGGGTATCGTCCCCGTGTCGGTTCGCGCCGTTTCGCTTCTGATCACCGGGGGCAGAACTCCGATCTTCGCAAGGAGCTTCTTCTTAATCAGCTCGTCGTACAGCCGCCACTTCATACGAACGAGCTCGTCGTCTTTTATTCCGGCCAAAAACCCTATCGCTATTTCGAACCCGCCCGCACCGCGGCGTCCGCCGCCGTAGTAGCGACCCGTTTCCGTAGCACCCAACGCTTCTTTGAGAAACTCATCCGGGTTGAGCGTTACTTTGCTGGTTCGCATCGAGCCAACAACCATCTCGCGATCGCCTTTGAGGATGATGCCATAAACGATGGCGGTATGTACGTTCTCTTCGGTGAGCAGGAAGTCGGCGGCTTGCGGGATTGAATCACGGTCTTCGCTTCTGAGAAACCCCACGCCAGATATCGAGTAGCTATCGCGTATCTCGCGATTTTCGAGCGCCAGCCGAATCACGTCCATAACTTGCTTTGAGCGCTTAGCCGAGAGGATGTCTTCAAGCAGCGAGAAGTCCGCGAAGCGGCTGAGGAAGCTCGCCGCGTCCAGCTCTTCAGCGCGCGCCCGGACAAGCCCCAGCGTTTCGCTGCGAATCCCGTGCACCAGCGCAGTTGCGAGCTTAACGTGGCTGGGTTCGCTCTTGTTCAGGTCGAGCAGACCTTCGCGGATGTATTCAGTGTAAATCGTCGCAGTCGCACCGATCTGTCGTATATCCGTGAACTCGGCTTGAATGCGGTCCTGCTTCTCGTGGTGATCGACGATCACCAGCGGCTTCACACCCACAGCCGCGAATCGATCCGTGAGCGCTGCAGTCGTGCCCTGATTATCGACGAAGACTGTTCCCTTATACTGTTCAAGGTTGTAACTCTCGGTGTACCTGACCATCTCCAGATCGGTGAGTTGCACGAGAGCCAGGTTTTCCTGATGGCTGATGCGGCCCTCGTAGATGATGTCGCAGTCGACGCCGAACCTAGCGGCGATCAGCTTATGTGCCCACGCAGCTGAGATCGCGTCCGGGTCGGGATAATCCTGCATTACGATTGCGTGCCGCTCGCCGCGATGTGCCTCCAGAAGCGCGGCCAGCTCGGCCGCCTTGCTCATAGGGTGGGCGCTGATTACCTTCGTGCTCACATCGGTGAGCGGTCTGCGTTCTCTGGACATGTCAGTATCTCCCTCCATTCGGGTCACCGGACGATTCAACTTAGTATGCCCGTTTCACTCCAAGCTTCCAATATGTTTACTCGGTTGGCAGCTCGATGCAAGGCTCCGGGGGAACCTGGAGCTTCTAAGTAGAAATCAGGCGAGATCGATGTTTCGAGAGACGCGGCGAAGCAGCAGCGGCTGGTCATATAACGCGATCAGGCCTCGGCCGACCGACTGTCGTGGGCTTTCGGCAACCGCCACATGAAGCTTCGTCGTCTGGCTAATTCGAGCGTCCATTCCCGCAAGCAGAGCTATCCCGCCCGTGAGCACTAGTCCTGTGTCGTGTATGTCACCCGCGACCTCGGGCGGTATACGCTCGAGAACCTCTCGAACCGCCTCGACCATTTGCTTGACGACAGGATCGATGGCGTGGTGCACCTCGAACGAAGAAACCTCGATCATTTCGGGCCCGCCTTCGGTTACATTTTGGCCTTTGACGATGCTCTTGTGATCTTCGATCGGATCGATCGCCGAGCCTAGAACCATCTTCAAGCGTTCGGCGGTGCGTTCACCAATCAGCACTCGACGCTCATGCTTGATGTAGTCGGTAATGGCGCGGTCCATATCGAGCCCGCCGATTCGCAGCGTCTCCGATTCGACGATCCCCGCATTCGCGACTACGGCGATCGAGGTCGTGGCGCCGCCGATATCGACAACCATTGAAGCTTTCATTTCGGCCGCTGGAAGCTTGGCGCCGATCGCAGCCGCGAGTCCTTCTTCGACGAGGTAGACGCGGGTTGCTCCGATCCCTTTAACAACGTCACGAATGGCGAAGCGCTCAACCGAAGTTATGCCGGCTGGCACGCTCTGAATTATCCGCCGCGAAAACCGAGCGCGGCCCCCGCGCGCTTTGCGAATGAACTTCTTGAGCATCGTCTGAGTCAGCTCCGAATCCGCTACCACTCCATCCTGCATGGGATAAGCAACTTCGACGTCTTCGGGTGACCGCCCCAGCATCTCGAGCGCTTCGTTACCGACGGCTATCACTTCGCCGGAGATCTTGTCGATGGCGACCAGCGACGGCTCGTTTACCACCATCCCACGCCCACGTCCGTAGATGAACGTGTGCACAGTTCCAAGATCGACTGCCAGGTCCTCGGTAAATGGATTGATTGAAAAATTCATAGTGCTTTCAGCACGAATTGGTTCGATTCGAGAGAATGATGATAGCAATCGGTCTTCGAAACGAAAAGATGATTCATGAGTAGCGCAGACTTTAGTCTGTGTTCTTGGTAATGAGTCTCAAACCACACAGACTAAAGTTTTATGCTACTGCGCAAAAAGCCGGGCCCCACTGTGAGAGCCCGGCTTCCTGATGTCACCACTCCTCAACGAGCACTACTTGCTCACGACTGTATACAGTGCCTGCGGTGTTAGGACTTTTTGCGAGACCAGATCAGTGATCCTGGCCGTTACCGTATAAGTACCCGGTTCCGCCAGCTTGTCTAGAAGCGGGATTGCGCGCGCGATCACGAGTTGTTGGCCCTTCATGTCGATCAAGCCGAACTTGCTCTTTCCGTCTTCCATGAAGTGCGCGATTTCCTGTCCGCCCTTCGAAACTATGTACTCAACTCTAAGAGCCGGCTGTAGCGTAGCCTGGTCCATATCCGCATCATAGACCTGGAGGAACAACGCCAGATTTTGACCGGGCCGATAGATGCCGCTGACCATTGGTTTAACTTTGTAGCGGCCGATGATGAACTGTCCCGTAGCAATCGAGCGGTTGTCCACTCCATCAATCGACGCAGCAAGGATCAGCGTGCTGGTCGCGAACTGTTTCTCTTGATATCGCGGCACCTCAAACGAATGATGCAGGATTCCCGTTTTGCCGCTGGTGATGTCGCGAGCGACTACGTCTATCTTGTAGCGGCCCGGGGGCAGGACGACATTCTTTTGATAGATCGAACGCTGAGCCTGAGCAGCCGTCAACTGGTCTTCACTGTATCGCGCCGTTTGCACGACGTCTTCAAAATTCCCGGCGCGCCTGCCCGACAGCCCGGTGAGTCTCGCGTAGATATTAACTTGCCCTGAGTAGACTCCGCCCTGGTTCTTGAAAGAGATATCGGCATGGTCGAACTGCATTGTGAACGAAATGGCAACTGATTCGCTGCCTATGCGGAAGAAGTCCGTGCGAACGCTGAACGGCAAGATATCGGTAGCAATCTCGGGCAGATCAGCCTTGACCTGCAGATCAGGAAACTTGATTGCCGGCGCGCGCTGCAGATCGGCGAAGAGTTGCAGCCTCTCGAAGGGTTGATCCTTCGCCCTTCCTCCGCCAAACATTCCGTTGTTCGAGCCGTACTGGCCAATACCCGTAACGCGGTCTGCTTTGTTCCCCATTCCAAGACTCTCAGCCAGCGTGAGTCCCGCGTTCGGCACGTGCAACAGGGCGTCCTTTTCATTGGGGCTTTGCGCGATTCGGTATTCGCCCGAGCCCGAAGGATCGACGAACTCGATCTCGATGTCTGAGCCAATGCCCTCGATGTAGCGATACCACCATGTCTCGAACGGAAAGGTGGTGGTCGAACCGCCACCTTCCCATGACGGACGATTATAAGCGCCGCCCGACGGGTGAGACTCTAGCTCATCCGGCTTGCCGAACATTATGTAAATGCGGCCCCGGTCAGTCCTCCAGCCCGGGATCCCTGATGAAAACTTTTCGTTGGCGTGTTGAATACGCTCGAAGTACTGTTCCTTGTACTCGTTCTCAGGAGTGTCGGGATCGGGGTCGCGACGCAGCCAGAACTGCTCGATGAACTGATCGCGTTCCTCGTCGGTCTTGAGCGCCTTGAACGCCTTTTTCTCTTCGTCGTTTATGATGTAGCTGACATCTTCGTCGATCCATCTCTTGTAGACGCTTTTCAGCTCATCCTTCTTCTTCTGTTGATTGCGGTCCTTGCCCTGCTTCTTATCCTGAGCGAGGGCCCCAGGGATTATTCCGGCCGACATTATCAGCATCACAAGGACGACAACGATTCTTTCGAAGAGACTGACATCCCTCTTCATAACCAGTACTCCTTTTGCTAAACGACACAAACCCTGACCAAGGCACATAAAAGCGGGCGCTTATTTAACTGAAGCTTAAGTCTACGTAGCGCGCTCCGGGAGGTCAAGTTCGCGAGAGCGAGGCGCTCTTTTTTGCACATCCGCGCCCAGACCTAAGAATGAGGATTTCACTCTTCCTTGCGCTCCGAAGCCAGGTATTCCTTCTCGGTTTGCCGCCGCCGGTGAAACACCCAGGCTATGAGGATGCTCAGGAAATACAGAATAAGCATCGGCGCGGCGAACACGAGCAGATTCGGAACGTCCGTGGTCGGAGATAGCAGCGCGGCGATAATGAATATACCGACCGCTGCGTAGCGCCAAACCTTTATCAGCATCCGAGGCGACACCAGACCCAGGCGCGACGTGAAAAATGTTATCGTTGGGATCTCGAACACCACGCCGAGCCCAAGCATTATTATTATGATCAGGTCGAAATAGTCGTCCGCTGTCACGAGCGGTCTGAGGTTGCCACCCGTGGCAACGCCGAGGAGAAAATTTGCAGCGCGCGGAAAAGCAATGTAATAAGCGAATGCGCAGCCTAACAGGAAGAACGTCGAGGCCATGATTATTATCGGCGTAGCGTAACTTTTCTCGTGTGGATAAAGCCCCGGCGATACAAAACCCCAAACCTGCACCAGCAGGAAGGGCACCGCGAAAAAAACAGCCGCGTAGAACGCTACTTTGATGTACAGGTTGAATGCGCCTTGCACGGTCGCCACTACAAGCTGATTGTCGCGGCTCATCATCGCCGCGGAATCTTGATAGAGCCGACGTGGGATGACCGTCTCCTTCTCGACAACCGTCTGCTCGTTTATCAACCAGTAACTGCTGGTTACGAGTTGTATAGTGCCATCGGCCTCACGCTTCACCTTGGCGGGGACGGTGTTTCCCGCAGCGATTAGAACGTTGCCGAGCTTGGCCTCAGTTGGCAAAGGAAAGACTACGTCAGTCCCGTCGGGCAAATCTGAAAGCGCAAGCGGCGTCCCGCCAAGGTCCGGTGCATACTCCCGCTTTGCCTCAAGCATCGCAGCCTGAACGGGCACCTGCAGGAAGTTGTAAATCTTATCGGAGAAGATCCAACAGACAATGAATGCGACGGCAATGAAGAGCGCGCTACGAATCAAGCGCTTGCGGAGCTCGTCGAGGTGATCGAGGAACGACATCGTTCCTTCCTCGCCCAGCCGTTCCTCGTCCTCTTCGATGTGGGTAGACATAGTTGGGTAGTAACATAGACTTTAGTCTGTGTTTCCAGACCTCAAAAAACACAGACTGAAGTCTATGCTACTTACATCAAATCGTGCTTGGTTTCCTTTGCGGCAGTCTCTTCGTGGTGAGCGGCCACTGGCGCCTCGCTGGCGGTTGGGATGTCCGAGGGTTCTTCTGGTGCGCTTGCTATTATCTCTTCGCCGCCCGTTGAAGCCGGCTCAGAATAACTCGCTTGTTCGACAGGGGCCGGTCGCGGAGGCTCGATCCTATGGCGCTCCATCTCAACTTCATCTTCCCATTGACGCTTGAAGTCCTCGCTTGCCCTGCGAAACTGTGCAAGGCTCTTGCCCAGGGTCTTTCCGAGCTCAGGTAGCTTGCGCGGACCAAAGACGATCAGCGCGATCACCAGTATCATCAGAATCTCCGGCATTCCCAGGCTTCCCATGTTTATTCCTCATTCCTTGGGCAACTATCAGGGAGACAGGCAAGCGTTGAGCTGTGCCTTGATTTTGTGTCCTTCAGCAAGGATCAATACTAGGTTAGGCTATCAATGCGCGTCAACTGTTTGAACTGAGCGGTAAGCTCCCGCGAAGAGCCCAAACGAACCATCACGTCAATGTTGAATGTCTGGCCGTGCGATGCCTAAGGCCCGATGTTTTCAGCAACCGATTCCGCCTCCCGTGGTGTAGCCCGTACAACACTCTTCGAGAAAGAAACCGTTGACTTCGCTCAGATGCTGCCCTATACCGGTCATACGATTCGGCTCCCGCGACTAGCAGCACTTCAACGCGGATAACAATAATGATTGAAGCAAGAGAACCCGAATACGTCCTTACCGTAGTACAACACACCTACTGCTCTGATTGCATGTGGGTGAAAGGAAAAATCACCGATTCCTATCACGCATCTGGCATCGTGCGTGGCGAGGATTCAAAGCACTGGCGCATGCAGATCCTCTCGCCACCCTGGGACAAAGAAGCCCGCCGAGCCGAGTTCCCGTCACGCTTCGATACGATCGACGTACCCGCGGTGAAACTGGAAGTGGACAGGCGGCTGATATTCGCCACACAGGACTCGGGGCTCATAAGCGAGCTTCTGGTCCAGTTGAAGTGGATGTTAATCAACCGTCAAAGCAATACTCAGATCGAGAAGCAGCTAGTCGATTTCGTGAAGGGGTGGAAGGGTCAGGCTTTTGCGATTCTGCCAAGCGTCGTTGGCTGAGACAAAAATGGATGATGATGCTTAGTCCGCGTTGTCACAGCTCGGGTTCAGCGGATATAATCCTCCCTCCGTCAACGCCTCGATGCACAGTGGAAAGTTCAAGAAGGAGAATAGACATGAAGAAAGTTTTGTTTTCGTCCATGCTGATTGTTCTGCTTGCGGCATTCGCCCTGGCCCATGATCCGCGAACCGTCGCCAAAGATTTCTCACACACGCTTACGCTCGAAGGGGCGGGCAAGCTCACGCTCAGCTACAAGTCGCTTCACTTCAACGAGACTAATTTTAATGCTAGAAAGGCCGAGAGGTCGCTAGTCGTATTCAACCGGCTCTGGAAAGCCATCGGCAAGCTCGATACCGATTTTGAAGTGGTGATCGGTGGCGTGCAGGTGCCGAAAGGCTCGTACACTATGGGCATCAACTTCGATGCGAATGACAACTTCAAGCTCGTTTTGGGCAGCGGCGGTAAAGACATAACCGTACCGATGAAGTTTGCCGAAGACGGACCCGTGGTGAACTTTTTGAGCTTCGACCTGAGGCCAGAGAACGGGGTTGACGTCTTCACCCTTGAAGCCCGCTATGGAAAAGCACGCGTGACCGCTGACGCCAAGGTGCCGTACCTGGCGGCACACGAGCACAAAGACCCTCATGCGAAACCGCCTGAGAAGAAGCCGTAAACGCGCCTCGCGTGCATGGCTTATTAGCACCAAGACACTCTTCTGGGCGCGGCTGTCTTAAGCCGCGCCTCATCTATGCCATACCCTGGCGCTACTCAACCATCGAGTCGACAGGCACTCTGTGGTTCGCCATATTGCGTCACCAAATCCGCATTCAAAGGATCTGGCCATTTTGGGATATTGATGGTGAGGTTGATCCGATCTTACACCTGAAAGTGAGCTACTGACTCTTCGTCCCTGCTCGCGTAGTGAGCGTCGATGTACTCATCCAATATCCGGATGAAATCCGGCACAATCCCCGGCCCTTGAAGAGTGACGAAATTTTTGCCATCGACGTAGACCGGTGCGCGCGGATCTTCTCCAGTACCCGGCAGTGAGATTCCAATGTTGGCGTGCTTCGATTCGCCCGGACCATTCACTACGCATCCCATCACCGCGACCTTCAACTCTTCAACGCCAACGTACCGCTCTTTCCACGAAGGCATCTGCTCGCGAAGGTAAGTCTGAATGTCCTCGGCCATCTCCTGAAACAAGGTGCTCGTCGTTCTCCCGCAGCCGGGGCAGGCAGTCACCAGCGGCATAAAACTCCGCAAGCCCATCGTTTGAAGAATCTGCTGGGCTACTATGACCTCTTCAGTTCGATCGCCGCCCGGCCGAGGCGTAAGCGAAACGCGAATCGTATCGCCGATGCCGGTCTGCAAAAGCACCGCCAGCGCCGCCGTCGAGGCGACGATGCCTTTGCTGCCCATCCCAGCTTCGGTCAGTCCGAGGTGCAGAGGATAATCGCACCTCGCAGCCAGGCTGCGGTAAATCTCGATCAGGTCCTGGACCTCAGAGACTTTCGCGCTGAGGATGATCTGGTCGTGAGACAGACCACAGCGCTCGGCAAGCTCCGCCGACTCGAGCGCGCTGACTACGACGGCTTCGTGCATCACCTCGCGCGCGTCTTTCGGATCCGGCCTCGCGGCATTTTCATCCATCAACCGAGTGAGCAGCCCTTGATCGAGCGAGCCCCAGTTAACGCCTATGCGAATCGGCTTGTTGTTCTCGACCGCCACCTCGATCATCGACTGAAAATTCTTATCGTGATGCTGACCGGGCCCGACGTTGCCGGGGTTGATGCGGTACTTCGCCAGCGCTCTGGCACACTCGGGATACTCTTTGAGCAATATGTGACCGTTGTAGTGAAAGTCGCCGATGATGGGAACCGCTACTCCGCGCTCGCTCAGCCGCTCGACGATGTGCGGGACCGCTGCCGCAGCCTGGCGGGTGTTCACAGTGATGCGCACAAGCTCCGAACCGGCCCGAGCTAGTTGCTCGCACTGGAGCGCAGTCGCTTCGACATTTACGGTATCGGTGTTAGTCATCGACTGGACGACAATTGGACTCGAGCCGCCGACTTTGACGCCATCTATGTTGACCGCTACTGATCGCCTTCGATTGATGTTGGACACCGGGAGAGACTCCTTCGAGGGGTCAATTCAAATCAGGATTGTAGCGGCTTAAGGAAGGCCCCGCAACGGACGAGGGTTCAAGGTTCAGGGTTCAGGGTTCCGGGTTGAAGCGCATGGAGTTCAGGCTTTAGCCTGGTTGTGCGTCGCCGGAGGGAGGTACTACCAGGCTAAAGCCTGAACTCCATGCGCTTCAACCTGGAACCCTGAACCCGGAACTCTGAACCCTGAACCGCTAGCTTCACATCCCCCCGCCTTTCAATTATTATTACCCGGCCTTCGCTGAGTCGGCTCTCCCCGTCTGTTGTCTTTAGCGGAGAGCAGTTTCTTCAAACCGGATATGAGCAAACAACCTGAATGCGCGGTCGAGATGCGCGGCATCACCAAACAGTTCGGTGACGTCTTAGCCAACGATCACATCAGTCTCGCCATTCCCGATCAGTCGATCCACGCAATAATAGGCGAAAACGGCGCCGGAAAATCGACCGCGATGAACATACTCTACGGCTTCTATGCGGCCGATGAGGGCGAGATTCTGATCGACGGCCAGCCGCGCGACATCAACGGACCTGGTGATGCGATCAAGTTAGGGCTTGGCATGGTGCACCAGCACTTCATGTTAGTCGAACCGCTCACGGTTACCGAAAACATAGTTCTCGGCGCCGAGCCAACCAACGGGCTGTCGATCGACTACCGCAAAGCCCGAGCTCGAGTGCGCGAGTTATCCGCGCAGTACGGTTTGAAGATCGAGCCCGACGCGCGCATCGCCGATCTTTCGGTCGGACAACAGCAGCGCGTCGAAATATTAAAGACCCTTTACCGCGGCGCGCGAATCCTCATACTCGACGAACCGACTGCGGTGCTCACGCCGCAAGAGGTCGCCGAGATGTTCGCGATACTCCGCGGCCTGCGCGAGCAGGGCAAGACGATCGTCATCATCACACACAAGCTCGCCGAAGTTTTAGCGCTTTCCGACAACATCACGGTAATGCGCGACGGGCACGTGGTCGGTAACCTGCCGACAAGCGAGGCTACCGCTGAAGGGCTGGCGCGGTTGATGGTGGGGCGCGAGGTCTTGCTGCGCGTGAAGAAGGACGAAGCAAAGCCGCGTGACCCGGTGCTGAGCGTGCGAGGGCTCACGCTTCGAGCCACGGAAGGCAATGCGATTCTGGACGGCGTTTCCTTCGAGGTGCGCGGCGGCGAGACGCTTGGAATCGCCGGAGTCGAAGGCAATGGACAGACCGAGCTAATAGAAATTCTCGCGGGCTTGCGCAGAGCCACCGAGGGCGAGGTGCTGCTCGAAGGCTCGAGCATCGATGACCTGGATCCGCACCAGCGGAAGCAGCGTGGCATCGCTCACATCCCTGAAGATCGTCATCGGCGAGGGCTGCTGCTTACTTTCGACCTGGCCAGCAACAGCATTCTCGGCGTGCATCGCGATCGTCCCATCTCCGGCCCGGTGCTGTTGAACAACGACGTCATCGTAGAGCGAGCCCAGCGCCTCGTGCGTGAATATGACATCCGTCCGCCTAACATAACGTTGCCCGCGCGGGCACTGTCGGGGGGGAATCAACAGAAGCTCATAGTCGCGCGCGAGTTCGACATCAAGCCTCGCCTGGTGTTGGTCGCGCAGCCGACTCGCGGCGTGGATATCGGCGCGACCGAGTTCATTCACCGGAGATTAATCGAGCTTCGAGACGCTGGCGCGGCGGTGTTGTTGGTGTCGGCTGAGCTGGACGAGGTCTTGAGTCTGAGCGATCGGCTGGTAGTGATCTACGAAGGGCGAATCGTCGGCGAGGTCGATCCGAAATCCGTCAGCGAAGAACAGATTGGGCTGATGATGACGGGTGGTTCTTAGCGTTCTTTGCGAGTCTTTGCGTCTTTGCGCGAAACATGACTGAAAACGAAATAGCCTCCATCATCGTCGATACGGCATTTCGCATCCATGTTGATCTCGGCCCAGGCCTCTTCGAGAGCGTCTATGAGAGAATCATGGAGGCTGAGCTTACCAAACGCGGCCTAAGTGTCGATCGACAGAAGCCAATTCCGCTCATATACGGCGATCTGAAGTTCAAGGCGGGGTTCAGAGCGGATCTTCTTGTTGGCGACAAGGTCGTTGTCGAAATTAAATCAATCGAAGCGCTTCATCCGGTGCATAAGAAACAGGTGCTGACGTACCTTAGGTTTGCGGACAAGAGGCTTGGGCTGTTGATTAACTTTAATGTCGCGCTGATAAAAGATGGGATCGTTAGATTGGTGAATCGGCTGAAAGAATAAGAACAAGTTTCGCGCAAAGACGCTAAGACTCGCAAAGAGCGCAAAGCATGAACATCCTTGTAATCGGCTCCGGGGGCCGGGAACACGCCATCGCCTGGAAGCTCGCAACCAGCCCACACACGTCCCACCTCTATTGCGCTCCGGGTAACGCGGGCATCAGCGAGATCGCGATCTGCGTTCCAGCCAATGTGAATGACCCGATTGCTCTCGGGAGTCTAGCCGAATCGGTCCAGGCCGACTTGACCGTTGTTGGTCCGGAAGCTCCGCTCGTCGCGGGAGTCGCGGAAGCGTTTCACGCGCGAGGTCTTCGCCTGGCCGGCCCGTCATCTGCGGCGGCGCGTCTGGAAGGCAGTAAGATCTTCGCCAAGGAGTTCACGGCGCGTCACTCCATCCCTACCGCCCGGTTCATAGCTTGCGAGTCACCAGATTCCGCTCGCGAGGCACTGAGAAAAGGATTCCAGTTTCCAGTCGTGGTCAAAGCAGACGGTCTCGCCGCTGGCAAAGGCGTGCGCATCGCAAGCGATCAACAAGAATTCGAAGCGGCCATCAGCGACCTGATGGTCGAACGGGTTTTTGGTGAAGCTGGTTCGCGCGTGCTGCTTGAGGAATGTCTCGTCGGCCGCGAAGCCTCGCTTATGATCTTCACCGGCGGCCGCGATTTTAGGACGATAGTTCCCGCGCAGGACTACAAACGCGTCTGCGACGGCGATCAAGGTCCGAACACCGGAGGCATGGGATCGTTCTCAACTCCCGGTTTGATCGACGACACAACTCTCGCTCGCATAACACGCGAGATAATCGAACCTACGCTCGAAGGGATGACTGCAGAAGGCAATCCCTTCAGCGGCGTCCTCTACGTAGGCCTGATGCTCACCCGCGACGGCCCAATGCTGATCGAGTACAACGCCCGGATGGGGGACCCAGAGACCCAGGCGGTCCTGGCCAGGCTCGACAGCGATCTGCTTGAAATCTTCGACGCCATTGTTGAGGGGCGCATCGGTGAGATTCCGATCAACTGGAGCGCTGAATCTTCCGTCTGCATCGTCGCTGCGTCCGGCGGTTATCCCGGAGAGTTTGAAAAGGGTAAACCCATCACGGGACTCGATGCAGCTAAGTCGATCGACGGCGTAGTCGTGTTTCACGCGGGAACAAAACTGAACAACGACGGCCGTTTCGTTACATCCGGCGGCCGCGTGCTCGGCGTGACTGCTCGGGCGAAGACGCTTGAGCTAGCGCGTCAGCGAGCTTACGAAGGGGTCGGTAAGATAAGCTTCGAAGGGATGCACTATCGCACTGACATCGCGTCTTCTTAGTTCAGGGTTCAGGGTTCCGAGTTCAACCTTTAGGTTGCTGGATCGACGTCAGGCAAGCTAAAGCTTGAACTCTGAACTCTGAACCCTGAACTCTGAACTCTGAACTCTGAACCCTGAACTCTGAACTCGGAACCCTGAACCCGGAACTCTGAACCCTGAACTCTGAACTCTGAACCCTGAACTCTGAACATAACGCGTCTGGTCACCGAAGCGCCACCAGCGCGTCCGCAAGTTTATTCACCGCCGCGATCAACGTTCTACCGGCCTGATCAAAGTTGTTAGCTGCCGCTTGACTCTCGGCAGTTTGGCCGAGTCGCGCCACGCCCGCCAGGTTCGGGTAGTAGCTCTGCAGCACCGGGTTGAGGCGAAAGCTCGACTCGAGTTGCTCTAGACCGGCTCGCACGTTCTTGATGCTGTCCTTCAGTTTGACCTTGCTTTGCTCGATCCGCTCCGGGGCCATGCCGACGGACGTCGCTTCGCGGTTGCGGTTCACCTGTTCAGCGGTTTCGATGCCCTTGGCGATGCCTCCGAACAGGTATAGAAACCGGGTCAGGGCCTTAATCTGAGTTGCTATTTGTTCGCGCCCGGCGCGGATTTCGGCTTGTTGCTTTTCAGCAAACGTTGTTGAAGTGCCCGGCCGTTTTTGCGTGCTGCGCCGCCGAGTCTGTGAATTCGCAAGGACGGGGGAGAGAACCATGCAAGCGAGTGCTATGACGAAAGCCCTTTTCAAACCGCCTCCTCCTTTGGCTATCTAAGGCCGACTCGCTCGAGCAAACTCGCGAATCGCGCATCCTTATGAAGCCAATCGAATCGGGGATCAACTTTCAGGAACACGAGATAGTCCGCCCGGTCTTGGAACGCGCGATCGAGCGAGTTGAATGTTTCGTCCTTGTTCCCAAGTCCCGAATAAACCAGAGCAATGCTGTAAGCCGAAATGTAGCGCTCGGTGCCAAGCTGCTTCAGTTCCGCGAGAATCTTTTCCGCCTCGTCTTTCTTACCCGCCATCGCAAGCGTGTGTGCAAGCTCGGCTCGTATGAGCGGCGAGCCTCCGGAACCGGCAACGGCCTTCTGAATGGACCGATGTGGGTTCCGGGATCTATTGGCAAGACGCAAGGCCCTCCAACGTTTCGCCGATTGAGTATTTGCGGGCCGTGCCGCCGGGCGCGCCCCAACGGCACCGATGGGCCCGCAAAGCTTATCATCGAAGGTTTGGGGTTTCAATCGGGGATTAATCGGCTTGCTTGCTGTCGCTCGCTTCGTGCGAACCAACTTAACAAAGTCTTGGCCTAGAGACTCGCTAGCCCGTAGACACGGGTGTATTTGCTAGCGAGTTGAAGGACCCGACCGATGCCTTCGCATCGCTTCGTACTTTGTATTTCAGGGCTGAAGTCTGGGTCGAACTTCCGTCAGCCCTGATCGTTTGACGGTAGTCTTAACCGAGGAACCCATTGAGCCGCGCTTCCAGATTCATTTTGGCTCGACCGAACCGCCCGCTTCCTTCCAAGCATCGAAGCCGCCGTAAAGCGGATGCACGTTTTTGTAACCGAGATTCATCAGCTTCTGCGCCACACTGGCGCTTGATCCTTCGTTCGGTCACGTGCAGTAGGTGATGATCGCTCGGTCGCGTTGAATCTTGTCCAGATGTTGCTCGACCTCGTCAGCGGCGACTCGCACAGCGCCCCGAATCTTGGACTCGGCGGCGCTCCATGCTTTTGGGTTTCGGTTATCGAGAATTGTGAATTTCTCACCGCGACTCATTCGTTCTTTCAACTCCTCAGCCGTTATCCTTGTCGGCGGCATTGCGGGCCTGGTGTCTGTAGTCATAAGTCCTAATCTCCTTGGCGAAAGTGTTAGTAGTTAATCAAGCAATGACTATGCCGTTCGATCGCGTGGCAACCGCCTCCCAATGACAAATTCTTCCTCGTTCGCGCAGCTAGTGGTGAACCGATGACAATCCCTCGATTCGGGACTATACGCTCGCTGTACGATTCGAAGTCATTGTTACCTCTATTCTCGTTCTGGACGCTGTTTTTGACTTGATCGCGCGCCTCGAAAGTTGCGTAGTGTCCTAGTCTTATGTTGGTCTTTCTGAAATTCTCTTCGCGCCCGAGATGCGCTTACAGATTTGCACAAGTGCTATCGAGAGACAGACTCTCACCCTGCGCCCGTCGATGCGCCGAATGGCCTATCGCCTGGAGTTCTCATTAACACCTCACTTCAGTGAGGTGGCTGGTGTTTGGACATTTCAAGTACGTAAGTCATTTATTTTATTGACAGACGTA
>JBBPIH010000066.1:0-35507 GCA_038040455.1 Acidobacteriota bacterium | reverse complement strand
TCGGAAAACGCCTGACCAATTCACCACTAATAGTTTGTGTTTGGCTGAACTCGCCGCAGGTAGCCAGTGCGTTGCCCGCAGGGATCATCGTAAGCTGACTGTGCGATATGTCGAGCGCCTTTGCGGTCTGCTCTTTCACCATCCTGCAATCACCCAATAACGCGTCCCGCGCCGCGGCTGCTACCAAAATCTGCGCTGCAACGTCTTTCAAGTCGCGGCGCTCTGCTAACTTAAAGGCGCGGTTAGAGAATTCTCTGGCTTTTTGCAACAGGCCTGAAAACGCCGCAGTCTCGGCCTGCCAACCTTGAGCAACATACTCATCCGGCTTTCCGTTCATCCATTCAATCTGTTGCTTCATCGTCGTCGCATCACCCTGTACAAAAGCAATCCGAAAAAGAATTCTGCGCATGGCTGTGGTTTCGAGCTTCTGTGCCTGCGCCTGCACGATGATCTCCTTAGCCTCATCGAAGCGGTTGAGGCCCAGGAAGGCGGCGGCTGAGAGCGAGTAGCCGGAAGCCGAACTCGGATTGAGGCGAATCGCTTGACGCGCCTCTTCGACGGTTTTATCGAATAGACCTAGCTCGTTGTATTTAACGGCGAGGTTGTTGTGCGGCGAAGCGTCGCGCGGATACGTGCGCTTCCACAGTTCTAATGTCTCAAGATACTTCTCCAACTCTCCAGTTACGTTGTCGTAGTAGCCCGCAGAGATATAAAGTCGTTCGCGCTCGCTGACTCGATCACGCAACTCGAATGCTTTTTGCGAGGCTTCGGCGGCAAGGTCATACTGCCTGCTGTTATAGTACATTGATGCCATCCGAGCATAAGCGAGCGCGAAATTAGGGTCTATTTCCGTCGCGCGTTTGAGAAATGGAATAGCTTCGAGATACTTGCCCTTTAATTGCTGTTCAACTCCCAGGGAGAAGGCTTTGAAGGCTTCAAGCGAAGAGGTTGTGCCCTGTTCAATCGGCGCGTCGAACTTCTGGATTGATTGAAGCGACTCGCCCAACTTCTCTCTAAGCTTCATCGCCGCATCGCCAAGCGCATGAAGCACCTGCTCCTTGTTTTCAGCTTCCGACTGTTCACGCGCAATCGCGTCGCCGGTCTGTGCGTTGACAGCTTCCAGCGTGATAACGTAATGGTTTCCCAGGCTCGCAATCGAATTCACGAGCATTGCTTTCAATCCCTGACGCTGGCAAATCTCGCGCCCCACGTCTCTCGTCACGCGCTCGTCCGGCGAGCGTCCCATGAACTTGAGCGCCTCGCGCACACGTTGGTCCGAGAAGATATTCAAGAAAGGTGATTGCTCGAGTTGCACAGCAAGTGCCTGCTTGAGTGTTCCGTCGAAGACGGGGTCGCCTACGGTATTGACGAAGTCAGCAAGGACGATGGTGTCCTTCTCAGTCAGCGAAGCGGCGGGAGTGTGTTTGAGGTACCAGAAAATTGCGCCGACCATCGCCAGCACAAGCACTCCAAGCGTCATTGTTACAACACGCTTATGAAGCTTAACCTGATTGACGATGTACTCCGCGCTGGAGGTCGCGGGCGGGTGTGGAATACCGCCTTCAGGCGGCGCCGTTTTGGCCTCGGAGGGAATTGGGCCTGAAGGCGGTACTCCAAACTTTTCGGGTAGCGTCGTGCGCGCCAGTTCCGTGTCAATCTCCAGACGCTTTTTCAAATGCCGCAGGTCAATCAGCAGATCCTTCGCTGACTGATACCGCTCCTCCCGTTCCTTCGCCAGCGCCTTCGCCACAATGCGCTCGAGCTCGGCCGGCGCCTCATGCGTATACCGAGCAAGTGGCGGCGGTTCTTTGTCGCTCAGAATCGCCGCCAGAATATCGATTTTGTTCGCGCCTACGAACGGCAGACGGCCCGCGACCATCTCGTAAATCAAAACACCAAGGCTGAAGATGTCGGTACGGGCATCTACGTGAAGTCCGCGCGCCTGTTCCGGCGACATGTAAGTGGCCGTTCCCATCACTATCCCGGGTTCAGTTTTGATTGGAGCTGATGTCGGTGCCTTGGTATCAGCCGACTCCGGCAGCAACCGCTCTGTTAATTTCGCAAGACCAAAATCCAACACCTTCACGATGCCATCACGACGAAGCATGACATTCTCAGGCTTGATGTCGCGATGCACGATGCCGTCAGCGTGAGCAGTCGAAAGTGCACTGGCGATCTGCGCCGCAACATCGAGAACTTCGCTCAGCTTCAGCGGCGCGATTTGCATGCGTTCGCGCAAAGTGTCCCCATCAATGAACTCAGTTGCGATGAAGTGACCTGAGACCGTTTGGTCAATCTCGTGGATCGTAATGATGTTGGGATGATTGAGCGCAGAAGCCGCCTTTGCTTCCTGTACAAACCGATCCATGCGATCGCGATTCGAAGCCACCTCTGCCGGCAAGATCTTCAGTGCCACTTTCCGGTCGAGGTTTGTGTCCTGCGCCAGATACACTTCACCCATGCCGCCGGCGCCGAGTTTCGAGACGATGCGGTAATGTGACAGCGTGGTATTGGCTGGCAGTTCTTCACTCATCTTTTTGAAATTTATTCAGGCAAACCCATCCGCCGCAACAAATCTCCAAAGCGTCCGTCGCTGCGGATCGTGTCCCACACCGGCTCGTCTTTATAAAAGAGTCCTATCGCCCCTGCGGCCAAGCCACGTTCCAGCCACGTCAAGGCCAGTTCCGTCTGGAGGTTGATCGCGGTCGGGGATTCAGTATCAGTCACGGGCGCGCGGCGCTCAGTCAGTTTAGCCAGCCCGAAGTCGAGGACTTTGACGATCCCATCACGCCTCAGCATGAGGTTCTCCGGCTTGATGTCGCGATGAGTGATCCCGGCTTCGTGCGCTGCGCTCAGCGCTGTGGCGACTTGTAAGGTGACATCGAGCGCCGCAGTCAATTCCATTCGGGCTGACATCATGCGCTGGCGCAATGTCTGGCCGTCAATAAATTCGATGGCGATGAAGTGCACACAGTCGGCATTCCCGATTTCGTAAATGGTGATGATATTCGGGTGATTGAGAGCAGAAGCAGATTTGGCTTCCTGTACAAACCTGCGCATTCGTTCAGTGTCCTGGGCAAACTCTTCGGGAAGGATCTTCAGGGCGACGCGCCGTTCGAGCTTTGTATCCTGTGCAAGATACACCTCACCCATCCCGCCCGCGCCGATCTTGGAGACAATGCGGTAATGAGAGAGATTCGTGTTGGCTGGTAGTTCCTTACTCATCCTTGTTCAATCTCATTGTGGCAGTCGCATCCGGCGGAAAAGGCTACTGCACCCCTGCTTCGAAATCACGGTAGTGTATTAATGGCTTCGCCGTTCTTCTGCGGATGCTCGGCCAGCAGGCGGTCAAATACCGAACGAGAAGTTCAACACGGCGCCGACCGGCGTCACCGCCAGGCTGATCGGCAGGACCTCTGCAAAAGATCAATCGACCTCTTCAGTACAGACAGTCGGCGATTGAGTGTTTGGTTTGCAAGCACGAGCGTTTCAGTCCGCGTAGAAGTTCCCATGAAATCCCAGCGGGAAATGCTGGCCTGTCCAGATCCGCGCTTCTACCTCCAGTGTGCCCGCGTCGCGGATCTCGAGGAAGGTCTCATCGCGCTCGCCATCGTAGCCCTGCGCCAGCAGCCAGCCGCGCTCTTCGCTGTTCTGCCCGGGATGCGGCACGAAGACCGGTTCGCCGTAGGTGCGCCCCTGGCCGAGCGGCGCGCGTTGGGCCTTTCCGCGGTGCAAGTCGTGTTTCGCCAGCGTGTCGGCCCGGCCGGTCTCCTTGCCCCACGCGACGGTGTAAAGATAGCGCGCATTCGTGCCTCGGCGGCGCTCGTCAAAGCGCGGCAACTCAACCTCGGTTTCCAGCTCCGTGCGGCTCGTGACGCTGCCGGTCGCCGGATCAATCACGATGCGCGTCAGATGATTCGGTGAAGGCCGCCCGATCTGATCCCACGAAGCAACCGCCTTCATTACTGAATCATCAGCGCTGAGGATCGAATCGATCACGAGCTTGCCGTCTTGCTCATACGCGTTGCCGTTGTGAAAGACCATTCCGGGCGGTTGCTCGATGGTGACGGGTTGGCCCGTGCCGTCCTTGCGCACGATCAACAGACGTGTCGGCAGCTTGTCGGAATACTTGACCAGATCGAAGGGAGCCGCGCGCTCTCCTTGTATCATCCGCATGAAATCGAAATAGACCGGCGGAATCACGAAGATCAGATGTTCGCGCGCGAGCAGCATATCGTGAATCATAAAGTAATTCCGTTGCGGCAGCGCATAGAGCTTCTTCAATTTTCCGTCGCGCTCCATGCGAAAGACGGTCAGCGCCAGACTCATTCCTCGCTGGACTCCGTAGCCGTAGCCTTCGCCCGTCTGCGGATCGAATTTCGGATGCGCGGTGAAGGGCACATCCGCGGGCAACGTCCCGTGAAAATCCCACTCGCCCTGATGTGCCAGCGTCTTCACATCAATTGCAGTCGGATGCCCGCCTTCCGACAAACCGAGCAACCGGCCGTCCCAGCGAATGATGTTCACACTCGGCTGATTCTTGCCGCCGTATTTTGGTTTGTACCCTTCGGGCGGCGGCGGCGCGAGCGTGCCTGCTTCGGTGTAGAGCATGCGTTTGGCGCTCAACTCTTCCAACCGTTGGGGCGTTTCGAGGAATTTGGCCGTCAACGAGACGCGGCCCTCGCGGAACGAGTAACGCGAGATGAACGCGTCGCCGTCAAACAGATGACGCAGCTTGACGCCAAATGTCTCCTTCTGTCCGGGCGCGACTCGAAAGAGTGTTCCGTTGAGCGTATTGGGCACTTTGCCTTCGATCTTCATCAATTGCCATGTGCCTTCCGCGCCCGCCGTGCGATTGGCCAGATACGCCAGATTGCGCTTGCTATCGGCCAGCACTCGGGCGAGCGTCGGCGCTTCCACCAGACCGAGCGCGCCCGCAGCGCCGAGCAGTTGCGCAAACTGACGCCGCGTCATGCCTGGCGTTGGTGAGTTGTCGTTCCTGTTCATTGTGAGTCATCTCCTTGCTGTGTTGGCGAAGGCTCCTTCCTACCGGGCGCTGGAATCATAACTGACGGCCAGTCATTTTAGCTCCAGATATCTGACAAAGGTCATACTTTGTGATGGAGAGGTGCAATGTCGCGCCCGCCGGCTCCCATTTTGGAGAGGATACGGTAATGTGACAGATTAGTGCTGGCGGCCAGGTTTTTATCCATCTGATTCAAATTCATTCCGGCAAATTCAGGCGTTTCAGCATTTCCTTAAACCGCGGGTCGTCGCGGAGCGGATCCATCAACGGGTCAACCTTCAAGCGATGCAATTCCCAATCGCGTTCCGCAAAGGCTTTTTCAAGCTCGGCGAAGGCTTTATCCCGGTCACCGAGTGCAGCGTAGATATTGGCAACCCGGTAAGACATCACATACTGCGTTTTAGCGATGTCTTTGAATCTTATTATCATTTCCTCTGCCTCGTGCCGGCGACCGGATTTCGCGTAGGCGTATCCGGCAAACCGAAGGAATACTTGGTTCATAGGATCGGTTTGCAGTGATTGTTCGTTTAGTGCAATCGCTTCCGTATACATGCCTTTGCAAATGTAGGCTTGACTAAGCGTCCAGCGTCCCAGAGGGAAATTCGGTTCGAGATCAAATATTTTTTGAGCTTGATCCAGCGCCTGATCATACTGTCGCGCAGCGAAATAAGCCCACGAAAGAACCGACCCCGCAGTAAGATCAAGGGGTTCTAATTCCAACCCCCGCTTTATTTCGGCGATTGCTTCATCAGTGCGTCCCAGCGGCATAAGGTAATACATCCCATAACGCCAATGTGTGCCGGAGTCGTTCGGATTGAGTTCCAATGCGCGTTTGAATTCGCGTTCGGCTTCCACCCAATTCCAATCGAGATCCGCGAGAGAATTCGCGAAAGCCGTGTGCGCTTCAGCCAGTGTCGGGTCAATCTCTAAGGCTCGTATTGCCGCCGCCTTTGCCTGCGGGATTGCCTCTTTTGGTGAGAGGTAAGGATACACCGGCATGGCGTTGTAGGAATCAGCGATCCTCGCATACGCCAACGCGAAATTCGGATCAAGTTTTATCGCCTGCTGATAATAATCTATGCTTTTCAGAACGTCATCCTTCGTTCGCTTGGCATAGTGGTAACGACCTTTCAAATAGAGTTGATAGGCCTCGTTGTTTTCCGTGTAGCGTTTGGTCAGGCCTTTTTGGTCTTCGCCCGATAGTTTCAATTGCAATTTGTTTGTGATTTCTGTGGCAATCTCCCGTTGCGTTGCCAACAATTCCGACATCTTGCGTTCATACTGCTCGCCCCACAGCAGTTTGTTGTTTCGCACGTCAACGAGTTCGACGCTGATGGTCAAGCTTTCGCCGCGCTGAACAATGCGCCCCGACATGACGGCGTTCACGCCAAGCTCGCCGCCGATTCTGATCGGGTCGGTTTCCTTGCCTTTGTACCGAAAAACCGAACTTGTCGGGCTGACTTTTAGATTGGGCAGTTGCGACAGACGATAAATCAGCGATTCCGCCAGTCCGTCGGAAAGATATTCCGTATCCGCGTCAGAACTCTTATTCTGAAACGGCAGCACCGCCAGCGAATCAATCGCCTCGCTCGAACCGCGCAGGTTAGAAAACCAGTAGCCTGCTCCGCTCACCGCCACCAGCACCACCGCCAACAGCGTGGCCACGCTGCGTTTGTGTTTCCTGATTTCGCTGACCAGATATTCCGCGCTCGAAGTGTTTGTAGTTCCGCCTTCAGGCGGTCCTTGGGTTAATGTGAAACCAGAGCCGCCTGAAGGCGGAACTACAAACGTCGCGTTCTCCGCCGTTTGAGTCGTGCTGACGTTTGACGATCTCGTGAGCGACGGAATCTGCGAGCGCTCCAGTTCTTCCGAAAACTCGAGCTCGCGTTTCAGGGCTTTGAGGTCGAGTTGTAAATCTCTGATCGTTTGATATCGCTCATCCGCTTTCCTCTGCAGCGTTTTTCTGATAATGCGCCGCAGTTCCATAGGCGTATTTTCATCAAGCGGCGCGGCGTCCCTGGTGAGGATCGCGGCTATTGAGTCACTCGTCGTCTCTTCAGCAAAGGGTGCTCGTCTGGTGAGCATTTCATAGATCACGACGCCCAGACTCCAGATATCCGAACGCGAGTCGATCTCCTTGCCGCGCGCCTGTTCGGGCGACATATAGGCGACTGTTCCCATGACCAGGCCGGGAGAGGTTTTGACGTGGACGCGCGTCACGTCTTCCGAAGAGCTCGCTTCGGATTTCTTTTCGGTCAGCTTAGCCAGGCCGAAATCAAGCACCTTTGCCAGACCATCATCGCGAAGCATGATGTTTTCGGGTTTGATGTCACGATGAACGATTCCGGCTTCGTGCGCGGCGTTGAGAGCTGCGGCGACCTGTAAAACTACATCCAGAGTGTCACGCAGAGGGAGCGGTCCCACTCTCAATCGGTCACGTAGCGTTTCGCCTTTGATCAATTCGGTCGCGATATACCGAGAGTTCTCAAAATGTCCAACCTCATAGACGGTCAGAATATTTGGATGATTGAGCGCGGACGCGGCTTTAGCCTCCTGGACGAAGCGTCGCACGCGGTCTTCGTCATCGGCCACTTCGGCGAGCAGCACCTTCAGCGCGACCCGTCGTTTAAGGTGGGTGTCCTCCGCCAGATACACTTCACCCATCCCGCCTGCGCCGATTTTGGAGATGATCCGATAGTGAGAGAGGGTTTCGCCGATCATTCTGCGCTAGGGTTATACACCTTTCTTCGAACCATCGGTAGCGAACGGGCATCGGGTAGTGGGTCAGGTTGAGGATCAGAGTACAAGCTTCAGCTTGCTCTTTCGGCCGCAGGAATGTCAGAGCCAAGCTGAAGCTTGTACTCTGATCCTCAACCTGACCAAGTAATCAGTTCGTTTTTGCCAGGTTGACCACAATGTCCCAATGGAAGCGGACAAATTTGTGCAGCGCCTCTTCCAAAATTCTTTCCTGATCGCTGTGAGCGCCGAAACCCTTCGGGCCGTCTTCGATGTCAGTCATCGGCCCAATGCCATAACATTGCACGCCACGCGCACGTACCTGCGCCATATCGGTTCCACCCGTCAACATAGTGGGCAATGTCACGACATTGTAAATACGCTGGTGGGCCGCTTCGAGGAGTTGGAATGCTTCAGTGTCCAACCGCGAAGGTGGAGCGCCGGGGCGTGTCGCGCCGCTCGCCATCCTGACGACTTCAATCGCAGGGTCGTTGATGACCTTGCGGAGTTGCTCAAGCAAGGCGGGAATGTCTTCATCTGGCAAGGCGCGAATGTCGAGCGTGGCTTCGGCTTCGGAGGGGATGACATTGCGCAGGTAGCCGCCTTTGATAATGTTCGGCGAAATCGACGTGCGCAGCGTGGAATACAAGCGCGGTACGTTGATCGCAAAATATTCCTGGACGGCATCGGCGTCTTTTTGCCGCAAGATGTTTTGATACCTCGCCGCGTCTTCGGGCGCACTGAGTTTGGTCATCCGCTCAAAATAAGCGCGCGTCGTTTCGTTCAGCCGCATCGGTGTTTGCCACGCCGCGACTTTGGCTACAGCTTGTGACAGATGCACGATGGCGTTGCTACGCAGCGGAACCGAACCGTGCCCGGCCACACCGCGAGCAATCAGCTTCACGGTATGCGCAATCTTTTCGGTCGTGGCTACGGCGGCGTATTGAATTTTGCCGCCCGTACGAACGACGCCACCGCCTTCGGCAAAGCAGTATTCGGCCTCAATCTCCGCCCAATGATGTTCGACCATAAAGTTAATGCCATAGGGGCCGTTGCCTTCTTCGCTCGCTTCCGCCAAAAAGATCACATCCCGATCCAGCGGGATTTTCATCCGCTTAAGTTGGAGCATGGTCATCAGCCCCGCCGCCACGCTGGGCTTGTCATCCAACGTGCCGCGCCCGTAGACATAGCCGGCTTCGCGGGTTGCGGAAAATGGCGGATGCTTCCACTTGGCCGGATCAACGGTGACGACATCCGTGTGCCCCATGATCAGCACGGGGCGCTTCTTGCCGCTGCCGCGCAAACGGGCTACGAGATTGGGGCGCTGCGGATCGAGCGCGAAAACTTTCGTCTCGATGCCCTCGCGTTCGAGCACGCTTTTCAGATAATCCACTGCCAGCTTTTCATTGCCGGGCGGATTGCTCGTGTCCAAGCGTAAAATCGCCTGAAAGTGGCTCATCGTTTCTTCCTCGATCTTTGCCCAATCCGGCTGCGCGGTTTGCGCCATCGAGAAGAAGAATAAAAGAGTCAAAAGCAGCAACGAAAATGCGAATCGAATTGTCCGTTTCGTCATAGAGGTTTGCCCTTTTGTTTATCAATGTATCCGCGGGGTGTTCGCGGGGTTCAATTTTTACAAGGGTGTCCGTTTGCCAATCGTTTGCCCAGATGGTTTGGATGGCTCGGAAGGTTCGAGAGTCAGAGCCAACGCCATCACAGCCCAACTGGTGGCGGCGGCGGAAATCCACTGGTCTTTTCCATACGGGAATCCGCTTTCGAATTGTTTCTGCATGAGAACGAGCGGCTTCGCACGACCTGGAGCCGTCCGGCTTCCACGTCTTGAGCAGATACTGAACGCCTCGTTGATAAGCGGAATCGCTGACCGGAAGGCCGCCTGCGCGGTGGAGCGCCACGAGCGCCTGCCCGATTGCGAAAGCGTCGCTCTCCATCGTCGGAATCTGCGCCCAGCCGCCATCGCCGCGTTGTTCGGCCTTGAGTTGGTTGGCGGCCTTCCGAAGAACCTTCTTGTCGGCATTGCTCCAAGCGAGGCCGAACAGGTGGAAGGCGCGGTCTTCGTTCGTTTTCGGCGAGGCGCTTTCCAGCCATTTGCGTGCGCCGGCGAGGCGGCGGTTGACTTCTTCGCTTCGTCCTTTGGGCGCGTAAAGTTGGATCGCCCGCAGGCTGAGCGCGGTCGCGTCCATTGTAGTCACCGCGCGGGATGCCGGCTGCATCGGCCGCCTCAACGAATTCGCGGGCACCGGGCAATACTGGCGAACGCACCGAATCCGCGCGATACCAGGGCGCGCCCGCGCCATCAACGATGCGACCATGGTCACCTAACGCTGGAATTGAGCGGCTGCCCGCGAACAGCATTCAACCTTTGCCGCAGGAAGAATGATGAGTCATTCTATCGGGCAGTCCGCTCGAATGACTTGTTCCGTTACCCCGTCGGACGAACGCGCTCCGTGAGAACCCTTCCACAGCGTTACTGTCCGGTGATGTGTGTAACTTGCGCGGCGACTAATTGCCAGCGCCCTTTCATCTTCACATATGTTGAGGTAGCTCGGAATTGACCGCCAATGTCTTGCCCTTTGGACTGACCTTTGCTCGTCACGCGGTATGTCGCCACGGCCGTATTTCCATACATACGAACGTTCACCTCATCGAAGCCAACAGATTCATACTTCAGTTCTCCAGACTTTATCGCTGCGAGACGTGGCGCTTTGGTCGTAAGGACTCCAGACTCGTTAACCAAGGTGTAATCATCGGCATAGATTCGGTCGAGTGCGGCAGTGTCGGCGCGCCCCAGGGCGGCGGAAATCTCGTTAAGCAACTGCCGTACAGCTTGTTCATCGTTGCCCTTTTGGTTTGCGCTACTGCGCATCGTTTGACTGAAAACAAAAGAAGATGCGGCGACCAGCATCGCCACTATCAGGAGGCGTTTCATGCGAGTTCTCCTTTCAAGGATGCGCCGGAAAGTAACCGGCAGGTGAATTGGGAAAGACGTGCTGCTTTTACAGCGACTTCCAGAGCACGTCAATGGTAATAGCTACAGACAGATGCTTCACGAAGCAACTGAACGCCGGAATTGAGTCGCCGCCCTCGAATGGCATTCAACTCTATCGCAAGGAAAGACGATGAAAGGGATGCTGTCGGGCAGTCCGCTCGAATAACTTGTTCGGCTGCGCCGTCGAACGAACGCGCTTCGTGAAAACCCTTCGACAGCGTCACTGCACGGTGATGCGTGTTGCCTGCGTGGCAACCAGTTGCCAGCGCCCTTTCATCTTCACGAGGGTTGAGGTGACCCGGAGTTGACCGCCAATGGCTTGCCCTTTGAACTGACCTTTGATCATGGCGCGGTATGTTGCCACAGCCGTATTTCCATAGAGACGGACGTTCACCTCATCGTAGCTGACAGATTCAAATTTCAGTTCTCCAGACTTCATCGCTGCGAGACGTGGCGCTTTGGTCGTCAGCTCTCCGGACTCGTTAACCAAGGTGTAATTATCGGGATAGATGCGGTCGAGCGCGGCAATGTCGTTGCGCCCCAAAGCCGCGTAAAGCTCATTAAGCACCTGCCGTACAGCTTGCTCATCGTCGCCCTTTTGGTTTGCGCCATTGCGCGTCGTTTGACTGAAAACAAAAGAAGCTGCTGCGATCAGCATTGCCACTACAAGAATGCGTTTCATGCGAGTTCTCCTTTCACGGATGCGCCGGAAAGTAACCGGCAGGTGAATTGGGAAAGACGTGCTGCTTTTACAGCAAGCTCCAGAGCACGTCAATGGTAAGAGCTAGAAACCTATGCCTCACGAAGCTACCGAACGTTTGGGATGACACGGCGCGCGCGGAATGCTGGAAGAAACCACACGAAACTCGCCTCGCGCGCTCGCGTCCACCCCTTCGTTCAGCGCGACTATGCTTTATCTACCCTACAGGTGACTATTCAAATAGTCGCAATGGCATCTCAGGAAGAATCAGACCACCATCCACAACAATAGATTGTCCTGTGATGTACTTCGATTCATCCGTCGCAAGAAAAAGCGCCGCATACGCTATGTCCATAGGATCAGCCCATCGCTTCAGTGGAATCTCTTTTTCGATCTCCCTGATAGTGGTCTCATCAAACGCAACCTTGGCCCCTTCGGTCAAAACTGCGCCGGGTTCTACGGCATTGATCGTGATGTTGTATTGCCCAAGTTCCAGACAGGCATTGCGAATAAATCCAATAATCCCGTTTTTTGACGCTCCGTAGTGAGCCAATCCCGGAACACCGGTTCTGGGCCCGGTTGTGGAGGAAATGCAAACGATCCTGCCGTAATTCTGCGCTTGCATCTGAGGCAGACAGGCTTTTACAGCAAGGAAGGTTCCCTTGAGATTGACCGATAGGACGCGGTCCCAATCATCCTCAGTCATATCCTCGATCTTCACGATCGGATAAATTCCAGCATTCGAGCATAAGACATCCACCCTGCCGTAAAGCCTTAGAGCTTCTTCGGCCATCTTTTCAGTATCAGTTTTTTTACTTACATCAGCTTGAAATAAAGAAGCTTCACCGCCGGCGGCCTTAATCTCGTCAAGAGTTCCAAGCGCGCCGGTTTCATCGCTATGAAAGACAGCTACGACCCTAGCTCCTTCTTCGGCATAGAGTTTAGCAATGGCTTTACCAATGCCTTTGCTTGCCCCTGTCACTATCGCAACTTTGTCGCTCAGTCTTTTCTGCATGGTTATCCTCCCTGTCTGGTTCGAGGTCCCCGCGTTCTGTCATGGCAGTTACATGAGCAGCTCAGATCGTCAGTGTGAAGCCTCCGTCGGGTGTCAGAGTGGTGCCCGTGATGTAGCTCGCTTCGTCCGAGCAAAGAAAGACAATGGACCTTGCGATCTCCTCGGGGCGTCCGGCGCGTCTCGTGTGAACACGTTGCTGCAGCACGTTGTCGTAGATCTCGTCGCCGAGCAGCCCGCGAGCCCGCTGATGCATCGGCGTCACGATGATGCCTGGGCAGACGATGTTGACCCTGATCCCCTGTGGCGCCAGCTCCGCGGACGCGCTTGTCGTCAAGCCAATCAGAGCGTGTTTCGACGAAACGTAGGCCGCGCCGGAAGGGAAACCCAGAAAAGAGTTAATGGACCCAACGTTGACAATCGCCCCGCCATGTCCGCCCGCAAGCATGGCTCGAGCCTCGTACTTCAAACACAGAAAAGTGCCCTTCAGGTTGATGTCGAGGACTCGGTCCCATTCCTCCTCGGGCAGCTCCGCGACGCTTACGAACTGCCCCTCGATGCCCGCGTTGTTCACGGCGTAGTCGAGGCGTCCAAAAGTCTCAAGCGTGTGGGCCACCATACGCTCCACGTCCTGTGCGACCGAGACATCCGTGGTCACGAAGCTGGCGTTTCCTCCCTGATCCTTGATCTCACTTGCGAGCGCAGCCAACTCTTCTTCGCGCCGCGCGGCGAGCACTACGCTGGCCCCCTTCGCTGCAAATGCCTTGGCCGTCTCCCAACCGATCCCACTGCTTGCTCCGGTAATCAGGGCGATCTTATCTTTCATGTCTGACATTGAATTCCTCCTCGGCCACTGGATTGCCTTTATTCGGTCACGCGCTGCCAACGAACTCGGCGAGCTTCACGCCGTGATCGGCGGCGATCATCTCCGCAGCCTTTTCGCCAATCATGATCGACGCCGCGTTCGTGTTCCCGCTCACCACGTTGGGCATGACACTCGCGTCCGCCACGCGCAGCTTTTCTACCCCTGTTACCCTGAGTCGCGGATCGACGACGCTGCCGATTCGGCAGGTGCTCGTCAGGTGGTACACGGTTATCGAAAAATGCAGCGCGAGATCCTCCAGAAGTGCGTTGCTCGGAGTCGCGCCATCCCGATAGCCGTGCTTTTCCGCGAGGAACGGCGGTACCATCAGCGGGCCGATCTTGCCGTGCGACGGCCAGTGCGCCACGACCTCCAGAGCCCGGCGCACCACCGCAATCATCACCTTCATGTCGTGAGCGTCTCCGAAATAGTTCATGCGGATGGCCGGATGGACCTCGGGGTCGGCGCTTTCGAGAACAATTTCGCCTTCGCTGTGAGGCAGCACCGGATTCGCCAGCACGATCATGCTTTCCGCGTCGGGCGTCAACCGCTTCGACTGGTCGTCGAAATACTGTTCCGTGTCGACGTTCAGGCACGAATGCCACAGGTCGTGGTTGTACCCACAGGGAATGAAAGCCATTTGTGCGTCGTGACTGTGGTGGTCGCCAAGGCCGGTCGAAAACCAGGCACACGCTTCGTACAGGGAGGAGGACACCAGCCCGCAGCCAGTCGTCACCCACTCGGCGAGCCGCCGCGCTGCTTCCTGCTTCAGAGCCTGAAGATCGGCGGGCATCGCCTCATCATCCTTGGGATCGGCGGGCAGGGGGCCGGCAGGATGGCGAAGGACATCAGGTCCCATCGAGAGGCCTACTTCACCCATCGAGACACCGACTCCTGGCGCCGAGAAGAACAGGGGCACTTGTATGTGGTCCTTCAAGTGCTTTCCGACATGTGGCGAATCGACGAGACACCGAACACCAATCGTTTCGAGTTCTCGTCGCGGCCCAATGCCCGAGAGCAGCAGCAGGTGGGGCGACCCGACCGCGCCCGCGCTCAAGATCACTTCCTTGCTTGCGATGGCGACGCTGATCTCGCCGGTCGCTTTGCGATACTCGATGCCCTTTGCCTCTATCTGTCCGGGCGAGTCTTCCAGTAACACGCGCGTCGCCTGGGCTCCGGTGATGATCGTGAGGTTCGGCCGGCGCTCCGCCTCGCCCTCCAGAAAGGCGCGATAGGTGCTCGACCGCTTGCCCTGCCGCGTGTTGGTCTGCACAAGCGACACCACGCCCGCCGCGCCGCCTCGGTCGCGTCCATTGTAGTCCCCGCGCGGGATGCCGGCAGCCTCGGCCGCCTCGACGAATTCGCGGGCGCCCTGAAGTACCGGCGAACGCACTGAGACTCCAAGAGGACCGGCGTTATTGTGCGCCGGCGCATCGATCGAGATCTCGGCGCTCGGCGCCAGCCCCTCGCTCTTCCGGAAGTAGGGCAGCACATCGTCGTAGCTCCATCCGATAGCGCCTCCTTCAGCCCAGGAGTCGAAGTCGCCCGGATGTCCTCGCACATACGCCATGTAGTTGAGCCCGGAGGACCCGCCGAGCATCTTGCCTCGCGGCACCGGGACACGTCGCCCATTGAGCCCGAGTCCGGCCTTGCCAGGGTCCGCGGTATACATCCAGTCCGTGGCCGGGTTGAGCTGCATGGCCGCGCAAGCCACAGGCATCAACTCCACGTCGGGAGGCCGTTCGCCCGCCTCGAGAAGCGCCACACGGCAGGCCGGGTCTTCGGAGAGACGAGCCGCGATTACCGCGCCAGCGGATCCGCCCCCCACCACGATGAAATCGAAGGTCTCTGACATGTCTACTCCCTTTGAGCCGCCACGCGGCTAGTGCGTGACATCTTGAACTCGGTATTCCAACGTGGCTGTGCTGCGGTAGCAGGCAGTGCGAAGTGCCTATGCCCCGATCACATTCGGATGCCCATGCCCGCTCGCTTCGCAAAGAGCCAGGTAAACCTCCAGCACAGCCCCGGCGTCGAGCATGCTCTCGACCTTGCCCTCCTCGTCGAGGTTGAGGTTCGCCCCGCGGATGGCGAACCAGACATCGGTTACCTCTGCATTCGTAACCGGCACATGCAGCGTATGGATCGAGCCCGCTGGCTCGTACAGATATGAACCTGCCGTGTTGACTTGCGGGTATTCCAGGTACTTCCACGAACCCTTGAGCGTGAACGCGAAGACCTCGCCGGTAATGCTTATGGCGTTGGATCGTGACGCCCGGCTGGAAACGCGCTCGGATCACCCAGAGCCCCGCCTCCACGTCAGCCTGCAGCAGTTGGAAATCTACGCCCTCTTGGAACTCGACGAAGGGCAGGTCTTTCTCTGCACGGTGCAGCGCTGGGAGAATGCCTGGGATCGGCGCGAATTCGGTAGCGATATTGATCTTCCTCCTTAATGTTGCGATCACAGATTAGTGGTTTGAATACAAAGGCCAATTCACCTGTCGCTGCGCGACAATTGATGGACGTTCCTTCGCTTTCTTACTTCGTGAGAGCGGTATCTCAAGACAGGCCATGCGCATCGGGGATCGGAGAAATCGGCCCTTGAGGCATCGCCAGAAGTTGTTGCTCCGGAACACCGCTGCGGTATTGCGCGAGCAAAGCTTCGGGATCTATCTCCACGCCAGCCGGATTTGCGGCGAATGCGTCGGTTTGCATGTAAGCATTGGCCTCTTCGACTGAGCAGGTATCCACCTGAAACTCCATTCGATTACCGTCCGGGTCCTGGTAGTAAAACGAGAGCGTCATGCCGTGGTGAATGCGCCAGTACGGTGTGACGCCCATCTGTTTGAGGCGCTCGTAGGTGCCAAGCAGATCCCCCAGATTTGCGTAAGTGTACGCCACGTGATTTACGCCTACCTTGTCGCGCGCTTTGACCTCCGCACTGTCAGGACTGAGCGCGGACAGGTTGGCGAAAGCGAAACGATGATGCTCGTCATCGTAGGTAAGGAAGGCAAACACCGGATTCTGATAGACCACCTTCGCCTCGAAGACTTTTTGATACCAGTCAATCATTTCCTCAAAGCGTCGTGTACTATAGACGACGTGCGCGAATTTCGAAGGTTTTGCCATATTGTTCCACTCCATCCTTTCGTGCCGGACTCTGTTATTGGTTTCTTGCGTTGTTATTCGGCGCCGGGCCGAAGAGCGCCCCGTGAACAACGGCCTTCCCAGTTGCACCATGAGGCCATCTCGGGCGGTTGAAATCAATCCCAGGATGGTCTGCGCCTCTTACTTTGAAGTTCTCATCGAGCGTCAGCTTACCGGTTTCGCTGTCAATATTCACTATCAACACCCAGGATTTATCACTGCCTGTAACAACCAGTCGACTGGCGCCTCTATCCGCGGCTACCCAATGTGTCTTGCTGAACCGCGTGTCGAAAACGAGCCGTGAGACTTCCACAGGCTTTGCCGGGTTACTCACATCAAGCGCAATCAAACCTGGCAGGGACGGATCAGTTTGAATCCAGAACTTCCCTATCACGACAGGCACGGCACATTCGAATCCCGGCTTATCCGCCCCTGGGAATGAGTACACAAACTCCACCTTCGGATCCGAACCTTCAACTCCGAGCACTCGATAGAGACCGCAATTGAATGTATTAATGTAAACGGAGCCGTCAGGCAGAACACGCGGCTCGGCTGGGTTAAGATGGGATTTGCCCTGGGGCGGCGCCGGAAGCGGAATGGTCGCCAGGAGCCGCAGATTGCGCAACGACCAGATTTGTATGTGATTGGTGTCAGTTAAGGTATGCGCATGCTGCGTGGAGTGCTGTGACTGTGGGGAAGCCCATTTTGGCAGTCCCATCTCCGTGCTTGTCGTCACAACGCGATCAATCAGTGGAAGCACGGTCAGGCTATAGGGCCAAAGCAGGTTTTTGTCCAGGCCGGGAACGTCTGCGCTGCTCGCTCTCACAAACCTTCCACGAGCATCAAGTTCAACCAGGCCACCAGGCGGGACAAAGCCTCTTCTCTTCACTTGAAACGTAGCGAGGACATTGCCGTTGGGGAGCCTCGCAAAGCTGTGCGGAAATCCGTAATCTGCCGCGTGGGTAAACTGCCCGGCCAACTTTGGCTTTCTGGGGTTACTAAGATCAATGATAAAAGTGCGCCCGGCGGCCCAGCCATTGGCGAAGAGAGTGGACCCGGCAGGAAACTCATATTCGGTATGATGTGGAGTAGTTCCGCGCGCGCCGACCGGCAGTGTAGCGACTACTTCTCCGTAAGTTGGCTCCGCGGGGCGGGCGTCTATGACGGCTAAAAAGTCAGGGTCTTTCTGGTCTTCATCTCCTGCCCAGACAAAGAGGTACGGGCTCGGAGGCGGCACCTTGCCCGCACGCGGTTTCCCCTTTGCCGTCGCCGCCTCACTGGTTCTTTGAGTCGTTGAACCAAATAAGGCGGCAATGATCAGAAGAATGGCAAAACAGGTTGGTTTCAATTGTTTCATCTCCGATGCAGTCAGGTATATCAGCAACTAGCCACCCTGGAAGACGTGGTGGTATATCGACTGACAGGCTAGAAAAACGGCCTAAGCTCGATCGGCTCTCTCAACCCACCCGGCGTCGGTGGAATCGCGAATAGTAGCCTTCCAAGTCGTGCCTCCACGACACAGGGTCGGGGGAGGGCAGCGGCTCACTTGTCTTAGCCTTCCAGTCGTGCCTCCACCGACACAGGGTCGGTGGAGGGCCCCGGCTCCACGCACTTGTCTTAGCCTTCCAAGTCGTGCCTCCACCGACACAGGGTCGGTGGAGGGCCCCGGCTCCACGCGCTTGTCTAGCTCAACAATCACCGCTCCACAAACGCATGGTTGGTGGAGGCTCGCCGGCGTTTTTCAGCAGCCTGTTGGATCTCAATCATGCCGTTGAGAGAGGCGTTCGCCGGCCATGCGATGCTAGGTTATATCACGCTTCCCTATGCATCGGTAGCGAGTTGCTGGAAGGTCCGCCCTTGATCGGTCGCGCAGTGTTTCGCCCCAGATGATTGGTTGAACCACCGCATCCCCTTCATTAAGCGCGGCAAAGATGACCGCAGCCCGTTCCGCCTGCAAGGGTCATTCGCTCTCTTCCGTTACGAAGAGGCTCGATACCTGCTGATAAGTCGTATATGCGTACGACTGCTGATTGTCCGTGATAAAGTTCAGACGCACGGCAAGCAATCCGGTTCGATTAGCCGGCGCCATCTCGATGAAGAGTTCTCTGCGCCCGGTTTCGACATTGACACGCTCGACGCGGCAGGGAATCGAGGAACCGCGATAAGAAAATACGAATCGACCATCCGCGCCCCATTGAATCACAACCTCTGCGTCTGTCAGCCAAGGCACGGGACGCGGCTCTCCGCCATCAATCGGATACAAAAAGTACTTCCCTCCGCTTCCGCGCGCCAGAACAGATTTACCGTCAGAGGAGAGTCGTCCGTCGCGTGTGCCTTCCGGCGTGACCGCTCGAGGACCACCGGATTTGTGTTGGCTTCGAGTTCTTTGTTCATCTGATTCAAATCTATTTCGGCAAACCGATGCGCCGCACTAAATCCTTGAAGCGCGGGTCGTCGCGCAAGGAATCCATGAACGGGTCAACCTTCAGGCGCGACAAATCCCAATCACGTTCCGCAAAGGCTTTTTCCAGTTCGGCGAAGGCTTTATTACGCTCACCAAGCGCGGCATGGATCGTGGCGACCCAGAGGGACTTGACATACTGCGTTCTGGCGATGTCCTTGAATCTTCTGATCACATCCTCCGCCTCGCGTCGCCGTCCAGCTTTCGCGTAAGCATATCCGGCATTCCTCAGAAAGGGTTGATGTGTCGGGTCGCTCTGCAAGGATTTTTCGCTGAGGGCAATGGCGTCGTCGTACATTCCGGTTGCGTTGTACACCTGACCAAGCCAAACGCGTCCTGCAATAAAATTCGGTTCGAGGTCATACGTTTTGCGAGCTTGCTCCAATGCTTGAGCGTTCTGTCGGGCAGCCATATAGGCCCCCGCAAGATTTGCGTTGATGATCAGCGCAAACGGTTCTAATTCCACCGCCCGCTCTAATTCCCGAATCGCTTCATCCGTGCGTCCCCGCGGCAGCAGGTAAATCAACCCGTAATAAAAATGGATGTTAGCGACATTCGGATTCAGCTCAATGGCGCGTTTGAATTCGCGCTCGGCCTCCGCCCAATTCCAATCGGAAAGTGCCAGAGGAGTAGCCAAGGCAGCGTGCGCTTCTGCAAGTGTCGGATCAATCTCTAAGGCTCTCTGCGCAGCCGCCCTGGCTTGTGGGATTGCCTCTTTGGGCGAAAGATAAGCATGAAAAGGTATGGAATTGTAGGAGTCGGCGATGCCGACATACGCCAGCGCAAAGGTCGGGGCCAGCCTGATCGCTTGTTGGAAGTATTCGATGCCGCGTTGCACGTCGTCTTTCGTTCGCTTGGCATAGTGGAAACGACCTTTCAAATAAAGCTGATATGCCTCGTTGTTTTCGGTGTAGCGTTTATTCAATCCTTTCTCGGCTTCGCCCGACAGTTTCAATTGCAACCGTTGCGCGATTTCGGTCGCCATCTCTCGTTGCGTCGCCAACAAGTCCGACAGCTTGCGGTCATACTGCTCGCCCCACAGCGTTTTGTTATTTCGCACGTCCACCAGTTCGACGCTGATCGTCAGATTCTCGCCGCGCTGAACTATCCGCCCCGACATCACCGCATGCACGCCGAGTTCATTACCGATTGTTTGCGCGTCTGTTTCCTTGCCTTTGTAACGAAAGACCGAACTCGTCGGACTGACTTTCAACTTAGGCAATTGCGACAGCCGATAGATCAGCGATTCCGCCAGACCGTCGGAGAGATACTCCGAGTCCGCGTTGGCGCTTCTGTTTTGAAACGGCAGCACGGCCAGCGAATCAATCGCATCGCTTGAACCCGATGAGCGCAGATTGGAAAACCAGTAGCCTGCCCCGCTCGCCGCCACCAGCAACACCGCCAGCAGCGCGGCCACGCTCCGTTTGTCTTTCCTGATTTCGCTGATCAGATATTTCGCGCTCGAAGTGGCGCGTGTGATCGCCTCGCCACTTTGCGCTGTTGGCTGTGTGGCCGTGGCCTGCGCCGCCTCTCTGCCGTCGGTTACCGGCCCCGCTCTATCACTGGTTTCTGGTGATGCTGACCGTGCCAACTCCGCTTCTAGCTCCTGCCTCGCTCTGAGCCGCTTGAGATCAATCAACAAGTCTTTGGCCGATTGATACCGCTCCTCCCGATCCTTGACCAGCACCTTGGTCACGATCCGCTCTAGCTCGGCTGGCACGCCGGGCGCCGCGCGGGTCAAAGGCAACGGTTCCTTTTCCAGGATCGAGACAATGATGTGGCTCGCCGTCTCACCCGCAAATGGCACGCGCCCGCTGAGCATTTCGTAGAGCACCACCCCCAGGCTGAAGAGGTCAGTCCGCGCATCCACCTCCACGCCGCGCGCCTGCTCCGGTGACATATACTGCACCGTGCCCATGACTGTCCCCGGATCAGTTTTCACATTGCCGATGGTCGGCGCGTTAGTATCAACGGTGGCGGGTCGCTGCTCAGTGAGCTTGGCCAAGCCGAAGTCGAGAACTTTGACCACTCCATCGGGCCGCAGCATGACGTTCTCCGGCTTGATGTCGCGGTGGACGATGCCCGCCTCGTGCGCGGCGGTCAGAGCAAAGGCGACTTGGCTGGCGACCTCGAGCGCGGTGTGCAGCCGCATTTTCTCCTTCGCCATGTGCTGGCGTAAGGTCAGGCCGTTGATGAACTCGGTGGCGATGAAGTGGGTGCCGGCGATCTCGCCGATTTCATAAATGGTGATGATGTTTGGATGATTGAGCGCGGAGGCCGCCTTCGCTTCCTGAATAAAGCGCCGCACGCGGTCTTCGTCCGTGGTGAACTCAGCGGGCAGCAGCTTGAGCGCGACTTTGCGATCGAGCTTGGTGTCCTGCGCGAGATACACCTCGCCCATCCCGCCCGCGCCGATCCGGGAGAGTATTTCGTAGTGATTAAGCCGAGTACCAGAGTTGATCGTCATTTCTTCAAATCTGTGGTGAAGAGTTCTTCAAAGGTCTTGCTCTCTGTTCAGCGCTTCAACTCCTCGAACCAGTTGAGCACGACGTTCAACTGGGTTGTTGGGGCTTGCTTCTGATTCTCCTCGATCATAAGGAAGTGTTGCCCGTCGGGCGCTATGTCGTAGGAGACGCCGGGGACATTCAGATAAGGGCCCTCAAACATTACCTTCGGCGCATCGGCACGAAATTCCGGCTGGGTCTGGACGGCGACCGACATCCACTTCAGTCCCTCACGGTAAAACAAGGTGCGACCGTCAGGCGACCAGCGCACTTCTTCGCCGCCAGTGGTGGAGATCTGCCGCTTCCCGCCGGGGTCAGGGAAGGACCGCACGTAGACTTCATACTGGCCGGATTCGTCCGAGACGTAAGCGATCCATTTGCCGTCGCGTGAGAAGGCGGGCCCCCACTCATTAAACTTCGTCTTGAGCCAGAGATATGGCTGGCGGTCGCCTTCCATCGGGAGCATCCACAGGTCAAACCCAGTGTCCGGGCTATGTTCTTGAAAGGCGAGGAGTTTACCGTCGGTCGACCAGGACCCAGGCAACCAAGTGTACTTACTCGTAGTCAGTACTTCCGCTCCGTCACTGCCGTCCGCAAGTTGCCAAACCATTTGAAATTGGCTTGGACTACTGATCCGATAATAAACTACCCGCCTTCCGTCTGGCGTCCACAGCGGGCGGTAGTTCGAGCCTTCCACCGTCAGCCGGGTGAATGTCCCGCGCGTAAACTCATAGACCCACACGTCGCTTGTCGCCCCCGCGACCGGCACCGCCAGCCGCTGACCGTCCGGGGATAGACTAACCGGGCCATACGCCTGCGCCGGCGCCGCGAGCGGTTTGCTTATTCCCTGGTGGTCTACCCACGTGAGTTTGCCGATCCACGCCGGTCCACCGCTCACATACACGAGCGTGCCTTCTGTCGAAAGCGCGAATTGCGCCGCGCCCCACTCTTCGATTCTGATTCCTTCAATGAGCGTGACCGCCTGGCCGGTCACCTCAAGGCGTGACAGATCGAACGGCGCGGCCAGGATTGCCCCCGCGCGGGCAAAAACAACGTGACCGCTCGCAGAGTACCGGGGGTTTGCGCCGCCTTCGAGTACAACGCGCCGCTCGCCGGTCGCCAGCGAGAGCACGACGATCTGCCCGTAGTCGGGGTTATACTGCGTGTTAACGGAATACAGCACCGCCTTGCCGCCCGGCAAAAACTGCGGGTAAAAAGCTCTATCTTCCGACTTATTAGGCAAGACCTCCTTGCTACCGCCTGAGGCGGAGACCCGCGAGAGGTAAACGCCCTCTGAATCGGCAAATACAATCGTGTCATCCGGCCCCCAAGTTCCGCCGTGGGGCATTCTGCTCTCGCACAGCGTCACTGGCTCGCCCCCTTGCAGCGATACTTTCTTGAGCTTGTTCTCTGAAAAGAAGCCCAGCGATCGGCCATCCGGTGAAAAGAATGGGCTGTTAGCGCCTTCGGTGCCGGGGATCGGCCTGGCATCAAATTGGCTGAGGGCGCGCAGGAAAAGCTGCGATTTGCCGTTGCGCTCAGCCGCATAGGCAAGCAGCGATCCGTCTGGCGAGAGAGTAACCGCAGTACGACCGATACCCAAAGGCCCGAACTTGGCCAGCGCCAACGGCTCAGCATCCGGGAGCTTTATGGTCATCCGCTTGACGGGCTTAGATGTTGATAGAGGCGATGTTGAACGTCCAGCCAGCACCCAGAATAGTATGGCCGCTGCGATAGCAGCGAGCGCGAAACTCGCTGAGGCCCACATCACTCGCTCGCGTGTTTTGTGCTGAGCCATCACCGGCACGCGCAACTCTGCCTGCGAGCCTCCTTCGGCGATCCACGCGAGCTCCATCGTGAGGTCGCGAGCCGTTTGCCATCGGTCGTCAGGGTCTTTTGCCAGACATCGCTTCACAACCCGATCGAGCGCGGGCGGCGTCATCGGCTGGACGGTAGAGATGGCTGGCGGCTCGGTGTGAAGAATCGCTCCGATCAAGCTCGCCTGACTCTTGCCGGTGAATGTCTTCTTGCCGGTCGCCATCTCGTACACTACTGCGCCGAACGCGAAGATGTCCGAGCGCGCGTCAGCCTCCCGGCCTTCCAACTGTTCGGGAGCCATGTATTGAAATGTCCCGAGGATCGTGCCCTCACCCGTCAGAGAGTGACGTTCGGTGGGAAGCGACGTCGCACTCGTTACAAGCCCCGAGTCGCTCGCTTGCATTTTGGCCAACCCAAAGTCGAGCAGCTTCGTTCCTGACTTGGTGAGCATGATGTTTGCGGGCTTCAAGTCTCGATGAACTATTCCCGCGCGATGAGCTTTGTCTAACGCGTCCGCTATCTGTGTCGAGTAGCGCAGAACCTGATCCGTCGGCAACAGGCCTTTGAGCAAGCGATCAGCAAGCGACTCGCCTTCGATAAGCTCCATCACCAGATAATCGAGACCGTCCTGACTTCCAATATCGTGAAGCGTGCAGATGTGTGGATGATTCAGACTGGACACGGCTCGCGCTTCGCGTTCGAATCGCTGACGGAGTTCCGTATGCATCGCCAAATGATCCGGGAGAACTTTGATGGCGACAATTCGATCCAGACGCGTATCGCGAGCGCGATAGACCTCGCCCATTCCACCCGCCCCGAGCGGCGAGAGGATTTCATACGGTCCAAGTTTTGTGCCCGCGCCAATCTTCATTTCTTTACTTCCAACGTGAGGTAATGAGAGAGCGTCGTGTTTGGAGAAAATGATTCCGTCATCGTGTCTGTCCTCTCACTCAGTCAGCCGGCCTTCTGTCTCGGAGTCACCAGCCTGAAGTCTGACTTCCATGCTCAGTTCATCAAGCAAGACTCTGGCGTCTTTCAGATCAGCGGTGTCGAAGCCTTCCGTGAACCAGCCGTAAATGTCTTTGAGCATCGCTCGGCCTTCTTCGCGCTTGCCCTGCTGCCGCCAGAAGCGCGCAAGGCTCATTACGGCGCGCAACTCAAATGATTTCGCCTGCTGTTGCCGCGCAATTTCGATAGCCCGCTGAAAGCACGACTCGGCTTCTGACCCCGAAACGGCTCCCGCCTTCACCAACGCGTCTCCTCTGAGTCTGTACAGCTCGGCCTCGTAGAAAGGCTCATTTGTCTGCTTCGCCACATCAATCGCTTCTCTAAGCGACTCGAGTCCTTCTTCTACCCGCCCGTGCTGGTTCAGAGCTTCAGCCAGCAGAGCAAGGAAGTAGCTGTGCTGCTGTCTGGTTCCGATTGCGAGAGACGACGCCAGTCCCTGGCGGATCAGCGCAATTCCTTCTTCTTCCTGATTCTGCATGGTCAGTGCCCACCCGCGCATCAACATTGCGATAGCGGTGTAATATGGCAGCCCATGCTCTTCACCGTGCCTGGCCGTCGCCGCAGCAAATTCCAGTGTCTTCTGCCCGTTGCGATGAAACGCTTCCACGTACGCAGCCAGCGCGAGCGTGTTGGCGGCGCCGACCGGATGGCGCAAACGCTCGGCTTTGGCGATAGCCTCATTCATCACCTGTTGTGATTGGTCGGGATAGCCGAGATAAAGGAGCGTCCGAGCCAGATGTGCGCGGCTGAGCACGGCGCCGTACATGGAAAACGCGGAGTCAATGCCGGCGCCATCGTGAATGGCTATAGTCTGTTCGAAACGATCGCGGGCGGGCGCGAACTGGCCCAGGTAACATTGGCTCAGACCTATCACCCAGTGAGATTGCATAAGCATGGCCTGGTTCCGGGACTTTTCCGCCAGGCGCAGGCATTGCTCGCCGTGGTCGAGGGCGCGTTCGTATTCGGCTCGCACAACATAGACTATGGCCAGGCTGAACTGCGCGCGGAAAAGCTGAACGAATTCCTCCAGTTGCAAGCTAAGCTCGCGCGCTCGGAGGAAAGCCTGCTCGACTTCGGGCAAGGCATAGCCTTTGGCGACCATCAGCGATTGCCCAAGCATCGCTTGCAGCGTGAGTTCCTGCTTCGCGCATTCGGTCGTTTCCGGCAGCAGGCGCAGCATTTCCAGCCCGCGCTGTGCCAGAGCACCGGCTTCATGAAGGGCGAATACTTCTGAGGCATTGTGCGCTGCCACCAGGTAATAGTCGGAGGCTCGTGACCAGTCCCGCGCGGCCTCGAACAGAAACGCCAGCTCCGAAGCCACCGTGTCACTCAGTTTCCCGTAACAACCGAGCAGTGCCTCGGCGACCGTCGCGCTCAACTGAGCCCTTCGCGTTGGCCTAAGCGAAGCGTATAACGCGTTCTGATAAAGCACGTGGACGAACCGGTAACGCAATGTCAGCACGCGTCCGGGAAACTCCCTTTCACTGACGAGCCGAACCAACGCATAGACGCGTTCCAGCGCCTCGAGGCGCTCTTCAACATCCGCCGGGTCCAGCTCGAGGGCTTTCGCGACGATTGCCGAATCGAACTCATATCCCTGCACGCTCGCAGCTACCAGTAAGCGCCGATCTTCTTCGCTCAGTTGTGCGATCTTGCGCTCAATCATCCCGCGCACGGATTCCGGCAAGTCACGCTCAATGCTGGGCAGCGATTGCGCAAGCACCCATCGCCCCTGCTCCTCGGCAATCACCTTGCGGTCACGCAGGTAGCGCACGAGGTCGGCCATAAAAAGCGGATTGCCTTCGGTCTTGGAATGAATCAACGCGGGGAGTTCCGCAGGGAAGCGATGTTCCGGGAATTCGAGCGCGAGATACTTTTCGATCTCTGAGCGCGACAAAAACTCGAGCTCAATTTCACGACACACGCCGCGCGCTTGCAAATCCGGCCTGACCTGCAGAAACGGATGCTTCGCCAGCAGTAGATCCGATGGCCGATACGTCGCGATGATCAGCACTCGCATCGAGTCGAATTTGCTCGCCAGAAAAGCGAGCAGATCAATCGTTGAGACATCGGCCCAGTGGAGGTCATCAAAGAACAGCACGAGCGGCCGGCGCTCGGAAACTTCCTCCAACAGCGCGCCGAATTCGCGTTTCATTCGTTCTTGTGAAGCAGCGCGTTCCGCCAGCAATCGCTCCACCGAAGAATCATCCGGCTGAAGCGGCATAGCCTGCGCGTACCAGGTGGGGGCAAGCCGCTTCGTCGTCTGCGCAATGGACTCACTACCCAATAGCGACGTCCGCGACTGCCCATCTGCCCCGCGTAGCAGGCCGTCGAGCGCTTCGAGCCACGGCAGGTAGGCTTCGGTGCCCGCCAGGCGCTCGGAACACCGTCCGCGCGCGATGATACAAGCCTGGCTGCCTGCGCGCAGATCACTCAGGAAGTCTTCGACCAGAGTCGTCTTTCCCATTCCCGGCTCGCCTGGCACGCACATTAGCAATCCCTTACCGGCGAAAGCAGAAGCGAGGGCTTCACGCAATTCCGCGTGCGCCTTCTCTCGGCCAACCGTATGACGCGTGCGTGGCCGCAGGACCGGGGAACGGCTCTCCCCGCTGAGGCCCTGCCCTCCGATCTCCGCTAGCGCCATCTCAACTTCTGCCGCGGTGGGCCGCAACCGTGCGTCCTTCTCGAGCATCTGCAGGATCAGGGTTTCAATCGCCGAAGGGATTTCAAGATTCAAACGTGAAGGGGTGACCGGTACTTGTGCGGTAATGGCGTTGAGCGTGCCGAGTATCGAATCTGTCGCAAACGGATGCCGCCCTGTCGCCATCTCGTAGAAGATCATTCCGAGTGAGAAAATGTCCGAAGGATGGCTCACACTTTCGCCGCGCGCCTGCTCCGGTGACATATAGCGAGTGCTGCCGAGGAGTGTGCCCGGCTTCGTGTATTGCAGAGTCGCCGCCTCGGCATCCATCCCAGTAGGCACGAGTCGCGCCAGCCCGAAGTCCAGCACCTTCACGTAGCCGTCATCGCGCACCATGATGTTCTCAGGCTTGATGTCACGGTGTGTAATACCAGTCGCATGCGCAGCACCCAGCGCTTTCGCCATCTGGCTGCCCAGTCGTGCCAGCGCGTCGAGCGAAAACCCTTCGTCAATCAATGTTCGGAGCGTGCGTCCTCCAACCAGTTCCATCACGATGAAGCGTCCGCCCTCGATTTCACCGAGTTCGTGAATGGTGACGATGTTCGGATGATTGAGCGCAGACGTAGCGCGTGCTTCCTGCTCGAATCGCAGCAACCGGTCCGCGTCGTTGGCGAAAGAAGCGGGGAGGACTTTGATGGCGACATCGCGGCTCAATCGTGTATCCCGAGCGCGATAGACTTCTCCCATCCCGCCCGCGCCGAGCTGCGAGAGAATCTCATACGGCCCGAGTGGAGTGCCCTGAGCTATCGTCATTTCTTCAACTCCGCCGTCCAATTGAGCGCGACGATAATGGGCGAAGAGGTAATGTCTTCAGCGTTGGTGACCACGAGAAATCGTTGCCCATCGGCCGTTATCGCATAGTGAGTCCTGACATCGGTCAAACCGCTCACGCGAGTCTGGAACAGTTCCCTGGGGACACTCGCCTCGAACGTGGAATTGCCTTTGATCTCTACTACCATAAGTTTTTTGTCGGCGGCCAAGAAGAACAACTCTTTCCCGTCGCGACTGAAGCGCGGGTCGGCGCCACCGTTGGTGGAGATTCGATACTTGCTTCCGAGCACGGGGAAACTCTGAACGTACACCTCAGCCCTCCCCGACTCATCTGAAGCGTAGGCCATCCAGCGGCCGTCAGGAGAAAGGCGGCCCTGTTGGTCGCTGAACTCCGTCTGGAGAAAGGGCGTTGGCTTGCGGTCTCCGAACATCGGCAAGATCCACAAGTCTTCCTTTGTTTTCGGGTCCAGATTCTCATAGATGATGAAACGCCCGTCCCCGGACCAATCGGTAGGACGTTTCTGGAGGCCCGACTTTAATAGCAGTTCTTCGGGGCTGGCGCCGCTGGCCGGCTTGAGATAGAGGTCGATGGGGCCGTTGCGATTAGACCTGAAAACAATTTGGCTCCCGTCCGGGGACCAGATCGGAATCGCATCGGATGAAGGGTCGGAGGTGAAGCGTGAGAGGGTGCCGCGCGCCAAATCGACCAGCCAGATGTCAACATTTGCGGTCTGCGAATCCTGGGCAACGGCCAGCCTCTTCTCGTCGGGTGAAAGCGAAGGCACATTGTAAAGTCCGGGATCACCGACCGAGCCGAGCCGCGTGCCCTCTCGACTGAACCAGACGAGTTCAGCATTCGGCCTGCCGCTAACATAGGCGAGCAAGTTGCCCTGCGAGATCGAGAAGGCCGCATGCTCCCTATTAATGTCGTAACGTACCAGTTCAACAAGCGGGAATGGCTCGCCAGAGATTTGAAGGCGACCCGAGTCGAATGGCTGGGCGACCAGGGTTCTGTCTTCTCGCCTGAACAGCAGGTATCCGGCCGGCGCGTATGCGGCGTTCGAGTTAGCGCCGAGGAGTCGCTGGGTAGATTTCGAGTCGAGTGACCCGACAAAGATCCCGCCGTTCTCCTTCTGCGCGCTGCGAACGGAATACAGGAAATGACGGCCATCCGGCAGGAAGTACGGCCACTGGTGACCAAGCTCCTGACGTGATGAGTCCAGTGAAGTCACGGGCGTTGGCACGCCGCCCGCCGCAGACACGGCATAAAGGGCAGCATCATAATTAGGAGAGAACACGATGAGCCCTTCGCGGTTCCACGCCCCACCTCGGGCTTGAAAAGCGTCGCATAGGACTTGCGTTGACCTACCCAGCACATCAACCTTCTTCAGCTTGCCTCCGGCGAAAAACCCGATGAATCGACTGTCCGGTGACCAGAAGGGATAAGTGGCATCGTCCGTCCCGGCCAACACCCTCGCTTCAACGGAATCCAGCGGGCGTACCCAGAGGAGTTGCCTGCTGTCTTCGCTGACAGAGACGAAAGCCAACAGTCGCCCGTCTGGGGAGAGGGTCGGCTGAGGCATTGATGCCGTGGCGGCAGGCCCGGCAAAAAAAGTGGTCCTCTCCGGCGGCAGAACCGGAAAGCGAATCACCCCGTCATCAGCCGCTGGCCGGCGGAAGTAACCGATGGTGAAGGGCAGAGTGACAAGGAGCACCAGCAACAGGGCGATCGCGATGACCCAACCTAGTCGCTCGCGGCCGGTACGTGGCCACCAGGCTTTCTTTGTTTCACTCACTTCGGTGCCAGGCAGGGCCACGCACGCCGCACTCGAAGACGAGCCTGATGGCGCGGCGACCGCTTCAATAGCAAAGCCCAGATCGTGAGCTGAATGGAATCTCCGCTCTGGCTTCTTCTCCAGACAGCGCCGCACGATCTTCTCGATGGCGGGTGAAATCTTTGCGTTGGTCCCGCTCAACTCCGCCGGCTCGTCCTTCAAGATCGCGTTCATTACCTCAATAGCCGAATCCCCCGTGAAGGTACGCCGCCCCGAAAGCATCTCATACAGGATTACTCCGAAGGCGAAAATATCTGAGCGGTGATCTGCGTCCTTCCCGCGCACCTGCTCGGGCGACATATAACCCACAGTCCCCAGGACCACGCCAGGATCAGTGAGGGCAATCTGTGTGGTAACGCCTGAGCTGACTGGCTCGCTTGTCAGCGGGCGCAGCTTCGCCAGCCCGAAGTCAAGAATCTTCACCCGCCCGTCAGAAGTCACGAAGATGTTTTCGGGTTTCAGGTCACGATGCACTATGCCTTTGGCGTGAGCTGCTGCCAGTCCGCTTGCGATCTGCTGGCCGTAATCTGTTGCCTTGCTCTGAGCCAGCGCGCCGATATTCAACTGCGCGCGGAGTTCTTCACCTTCGAGCAACTCGGCGACGATGTAAGGAGCGCCTTCGTGCGTGCCGAAATCATGAACGGTTAGGATATTCGGATGATTCAATGCAGACGTGGCAAGAGCCTCCTGCTCGAAGCGCCGCAAACGATCTGTGTCCTTGGCGAAACCGGCCGGCAACACTTTGATCGCGACTTCGCGATTCAATCTGGTGTCGCGCGCCCGATAAACTTCGCCCATCCCGCCCGCACCGAGCGGCGAGAGGATTTCGTATGGACCAACGCGTGTGCCCGCGGCCAGCATCATCGCTTCACCTCAGCCGTCCAGTTGATCACGACGCTAATCGGAAATGCGCCTGTCGCTGCAATCGTCGAGTTGATAAGAAAACGCTGCCCGTCCGAGCTAACAGCGTACTGATTGCCGGGGCGGTCGTCTTTCAGGAGGATGTGGGTTTCGAAGAGCGCCCTGGGCGCGCCAGATTCGAAACTCGCGCCATCGGTTTTCACCTGCACCGCCATGATCTTCCGGTCCGCGCTCACATAGAACAACTCCTTCCCGTCGCGCGTGAAGCGCGGCTGCGAGCCGCCGCCGGCGGAGACTTGCCACTTAGCGCCCGAGGCCGGGAAGCTCCGAACGTAGACTTCTGTTTTCCCGGACTCATCGGACTCGTAGGCGATCCATCGCCCACCAGGAGCAAAGCTTGCGCGCTGCTCGTTGTTGGGCGTCTGCAAGAACATCTCAAACTTGCGCTCGCCCGAGAGCGACAAAACCCACAAATCCCATCTGGTCGTCAGGCCGACAGTTCCGCAGACGAGGAAGCGCCCATCCCTCGACCAATCAGCCGGAATTTTCGCGACGGGTGACCGGAAGAGCGTCTCAACCTCGCCAGCGCCACTCGAGAGCTTTTGAAAAATGTTGGGTGGGCCTTCGACCGATGCGAAGGCGATTCGGCTCCCGTCGGGCGACCACACGGGGCCGAAGTCGACCACCGGGTCGAAGGTGAAGCGCGAAAAGGTATTCCCACTGAATTCCGTCACCCAGACATCAACGTTCCCCGTATCAGAATCCACCTGCTGAAACGCCAGCCGTCTGTCATCGGGCGAAAGCGAAAGACCGCTGTAATCGCCCGGGGGGCCGACTACCCCAAGCTGTTTGCCTCCGCGATCAAACCAGACCAATTGTGTGTTCCCGGCGCCCAGGCTCTGATAGGCCAGTACGCCGTTATCCGAAGCGGAGGCGAGCGTTTGATAGGTGACTCCGTCGAAGCCAACCTGCTCCGCAACGGGGAATGGGTCGCCGCTGAGTTCAAGCTTATTTGCGTCGAAGCGCTGCGCTATCAGTGTCGCCTCGCGCCGGAAGAGCAAGTAACCCGGTTGCGCGTAGACGGCGGTAAAGTCGGCGTTCAGGAGTTGCTTCTTCTCCTCGGAGTCCAGAGAGCCAACACCAATAACGCGCGTCCCCGGCTTCTGGCCGGCCGCAGAGAAATACAGATAGTGGCGACCGTCAGGCAGGAACTGGGGGAACATCCGAGAAAACTCCCCGCGCGCAAAATCAACAGACATAATGGCCGTGGCTTCGCCTCCAGACGCCGGGATGCGATAAATCGGGCTCGGTGGAGAGGGCGTGAAGATGATCACACCGTCGCTATTCCATGAGCCGCCGCGGCCGACCGGCGCGTCAGCGAGCGTCACCGGCTGTCCGCCGGCCGCCTCGATCCTTTTGAGTTTGCCGCTGGCGAAAAACCCGATCGAGCGACTATCCGGTGACCAGAAGGGCCAGGCCGCTCCATCCGTGCCGGCGAGCGGTTGTGCGGTGAGCGAATCGAGCGGGCGCACATAGAGCTGCGTCCTCCCTGTCTCATCTACCGCGACGAACGCAAGCCAGCTCCCGTCCGGCGAGATAGCCGGAGCTTGTCCCGACATCAAGATCGCCTTCTCCGGCGGCAGCGCGGAGAGCTTGTATGCGCGCGCATTGGTCGGTGCTGGTCGGAAATAAGTAACTGCGGCCAGCGCAAGCGCAACCAGCAGGAGCAGCCCGGCCGCGATCCAGGCCAGCCGGGTATCGCCTAACGGTCGCATCGTGGAGGTGCTTTCCGTCACCGCAGGCAACGCCGTCGCAGTTTCCAACCGTGAGCCTGAAGGAGTGGTGAGCGTGCCCAAAGCAAAGCCCAGATCATGGGCTGAGTGAAACCGCATCTCAGGCTTCTTCTCGAGACACCGGCGCACGATCTGCTCAAGCGCCGGATTGATTTTCACATTCGTCTCGCTGAGCTCCGGCGGCTGCTCCTTGAGAATCGCGTTCATCACTTCAATCGCTGACTCGCCCGTGAACGCGCGCCGCCCGGTAAGCATTTCGTAGAGAATCACTCCGAAGCTGAAGATGTCTGCGCGATGATCGGTGTCTTGCCCGCGCACTTGCTCCGGCGACATATAACCTACCGTGCCCATTATCACGCCGGGGTCGGTGAGGGCTTTCTGCGTCTGAACGTCGGACCCGGAGTCGGGCGCGCGGTTCTGAAGCCGAAACTTGGCGAGACCAAAGTCGAGGATCTTCACACGCCCGTCTTTGGTGATGAAAATGTTTTCGGGCTTGAGGTCGCGATGAACGATCGCTTTGGCATGCGCCGCTGCGAGCCCACTCGCGATCTGAGTGGCATATTCAATCGCCTTGCGTGGCGTGATGGGGCCGGCATTCAACCGTTCGCGCAGCTCTTCGCCTTCGAGTAACTCAGTGACGATGTAAGGTGAGTCATCGTGAGTGCCGATGTCGAAAACCGAAAGGATGTTTGGGTGATTGAGCGCGGAAGTTGCTCGTGCTTCCTGCTCGAAGCGTCGCAATCGGTCCGGGTCATCGGCTAACAAAGCAGGCAGAACTTTGATAGCGACCTCGCGATCAAGCCGCGTGTCTATCGCGCGCCAGACTTCGCCCATCCCGCCCGCGCCGAGCTTAGAAAGGATGAGGTAATGCGAGAGCGTCGTGTTCGGGACCAACGATTCTTTCATATGTCTGTTACTTTGCCTGGCGTGCGGCTCCGAGGTTTTCATACCATTTCAGGTTCGCCGTCGCCGCGCCGATACAAGCCACATCGGGTCTTCCGTCTCTATTCAAATCCGCCACAACGCACCCGGCCGCCGCGATGCCGCCATCATCAAGGACCTGTCGCGACCAGTGACTCCCCTTCAAAGCTGAGTAGATGTAAACGCTTCTGCCTTGCCCGCGATACCCCGCGATTATTTCATCTCTTCCGTCCTGATTCAGGTCTGCCGTCAGCAACACGTGTCCGTCGTTCAAGGTGGTGTCAATCACCTGGCGCTGCCACCTCTGTCCTTGCTGAAGGTAGATCACGACCTGGTTGCCGTGCCAGGGTTCGATAGCGGACAGGAACCGATCTCTCCCCAACCTGCCGACGGCAATTTCGCTCGAGCCGCTTCGAGGCCAGGCATCCGGGTTTCCATTTGCAATCCTGGTCCGGCGCCATTGCATGTTCTTTCGGAAGCCGAATAGATCTATTCCCAGGAAACTCGCCGCCAGGATATCTTCTCGCCGATCCTTGTCCCAATCCGTGATGAAGATCCCGTGCAACACACCTTCGAGTCTCTTCGGAAATAATCTCCCGTTTCCAGGATCCTGGACGATAAAACACAAGCGGAACGGCGCCTTTGTAATCGGGTGGTTTCACGAGCGCCCCGGCGAGCGGAGCGTTGATCAGAACCTTTCTTCCATTCCCCTCGATATCGACCCAGCGCAGCCGATGAGAAGTAGACAGCCGATCAATCTCGGTCATCTCCCACGGCTTTAAGGGATCACCCTTGTGTTTGAGCAGTGAGACGATACCAATGCTTCTTGCGGGATCATTGGCGAATTCATGGGCCAGTGCGATCTCCGGAATTGCATCTCCATCAATGTCCCAGGCGGCGCAGTTGATCGGGCGGGATATGTTGGCGACCAGCACATGTCTCTCCCATCCGGGGTTCTCAAACCAGATGAGTTCTTTCATTCCGCTGGCGACCGCGATCAGATCCGGCTTGCCATCGTGATTGATGTCTGAAGCAACTACCTGGTAACCGCCAATCAATTCAGTGGCGATGGTATGCTCTAGAAACGTGGCAGGAGGAGCGGTACGGTTAGCGGGTTGATAGGCTAAGAGATTGAGTGAAAACAGGCAAGTGGCAATTCCTCCCATCAACAATCGCATAATCTCCCCTCTGTTGCTTGGGTATTCACCTTATCCAGATTTGGAATCGAACTCGCCCTTCAACCGTTTGTCACAAGCCTGGCGAGCTTAGCCGATCCCGCCCGCGCCGAGCTGAGAGAATTTCGTAAGGCCCAAGCTGAGCGCCTGTCGTCATCGTCATTTCTTCACCGCCGTCGCCCAGTTCAGTACCACGTTGATCGGCGGCGTGGGCGCTCTCTCCGTTACCACACTGCTCAGGAAGCGCTTGCCGTCTCCGCTCGGCGCATAATTGGCGCCTTCGATCTCGAAGAGCGGTTGCGGCGTGCCGGCTTGGAATTCACCCCCACCACTAACGCTGCCGATGCTGACCGCCATCAGCTTATTGCCTGAGACGAAGAACAACTCCTTGCCGTCGCCGCGCCAGTGGGGATTCACGCCGCCGCTCGTCGAAATCCGCCACGAGCGAGCGGGTTGAGGGAACTGCGTCACGTAGATTTCATTGCCCCCCGGCTCATCGGACTGATAAGCGAGCCAGTTCCCGTCAGGCGATACTCTGCCAAACCGTTCATTGGATTTCGTCTGGACCAAAGGCTGCGGCTTGCGCTCACCGGACAGGGGCAACAGCCAGATGTCAACTCGTGTCAGTGGGGAGAACGCCGAGTAGATCAAAAACTTCCCGTCAGGTGACCACGATGCCGGATAACTCAGGGCACCACGCGATTCCAGCAGTTGCTCCTCCTGCACATTCCCGGCCAGCGGCTTCAGAAAAAGGGTCGGCGGTGTGTTGCGCCCAGAGGCAAAGGCCAACTGTTTGCCATCCGGTGACCAGACAGGATCAAGGTTATTCCCTTCGGTAATGAAGCGGGTCGTTGCGTCCTGCAAAAGATCGAGCAGCCAGAGCGAGCTGAGTCTGCTCGGCTCATCCCGGATCAGCGCCGCCAATCGTTCATCCGGCGACAACCTGAGGTCAAGCCAGCGAGCAGCAGGGCCAATTACGCCCAGCCGCTTGCCGTCGCGGTCACGCCAGGTCAGTTGAACAATATCTGCCGCTCCGCCCTGAATGAAGGCAAGGACGCCATTCGCGGAGGCTGCAAACCGGGCGTTACCCGCCTGGCTGACAATCACATTTTCGGCCACCCGGAACGGCTCGCCTTGCAGTTCCAGGCGGTCGGGATCGAACGCCCGCGCCAGCA
>JBBPIH010000065.1:10420-36361 GCA_038040455.1 Acidobacteriota bacterium | reverse complement strand
GCCTTTTACAAAAACCATCAGGTTGAATGGGTTTTGCAAGAGGCTCTTCAATTCTTGATTTCTCGCTTGAACCGATTATTTTCTGGAGTTATGCCATTCGACACCATCTCAGCCGTGCTTCCAGCCTACAACGAAGAAGAGAACCTTGAGACAGCTACGCAGCGAGTGGCTGATGTGCTTCGCTCGCTTGACTTGCGCGATTGGGAAGTCATCGTGGTCGATGATGGTTCGGCGGATCAAACAGGTCAGATCGCTGATCGGCTCGCTGGCGAAGATCCAGGGCACATCCGCGTTTTTCATCACAACCCGAATCGCGGCTATGCCGAAGCGCTCAAGACTGGGTTCACCAACGCGCGGCATCAACTTATTTTTTACACCGACTCGGACAATCAGTTCGATGTCCGCGAGATCACCAGCCTGCTGCCGCTCATTGAAAGCGCCGACATAGTGAATGGGTTTCGCATCTACCGCTTCGACCCGTTGACGCGGCTGGTGTTGTCGTGGGGCTTCAATCTATTGGTCAGGATCATATTCAGGATCAAGGTCCGCGACATCGACTGCGCGTTCAAACTTTTTCGCCGCGAGGTCTTTGACAAAGTTACCATCGAATCGAAAAAGTTCTTCGTGGATGCGGAGGTGCTGGCGAAAGCGAGCTACTTCGGCTTTCGAATGGTCGAAGTAGGAGTGCGGCATTATCCTCGGCCGGCGGGCCGCTCGACGGTTCGGGCGAGCCATATTCCGGCTACGCTTATGGAACTCGCGCGAATCTGGATCAACATCCACTCGAAGCCCCGAGGGAAGCGCTAATCAAGTATGCCGATGCAAGACGCGGAACAAGCCTCATCCGATGTTAAGCTCGCGAAGAATCACCGCGGAATAAATCTGCGCGGGCTGGTGCAGGCATTCATCGGGATCGGTGCCCTCGCGCTGGTGGTGATGCGATCAGACGCCCACGGCGCAATCGAGGCGCTCAAGAACACGCGCGTAGCTTACTTGCCGCTTGCCGTTGCTGCCTCCTTCGCTGTGACGTGGCTGATGGCTTATCGTTGGGGAACGATCCTGGCCGCGAGTGGACTTCACTTCAAGACGAGGCGTCTGTTTATCTATTACCTGATCGGCATCTTCTTCATGAGCTTCGTTCCCGGCGGGGGCGTCAGCGGCGACGTGGCGCGGTTGATCTACGTCGACCGCGAAGCGCGCGATAAGGCATTGGTGCTTTCGACGGTGGTCTACGAACGACTCGTCGGGGTCTTCACGCTATTGCTTATCGGGTTGACGGCGACGGTGATGACGCGCGCATCCGGGCAGACCGGCCGGATCATCTACGTCACCGAAGGAATATTGGCGCTTTGCTTCATCGCGATAGCGATGCTGATGAGCGACTATGTTTCATCGCGGCTGGCGCGGCTCATCAGAACAATTGGCCGGCGGATCAGAACGGTCCGAATAGCCGAAGCCGCAGCGCGAACGCTCGAATCAATCTCAGAGTTGAGACGGGATGGGGCGCTGCTTTTTCGCACTTCGATGATCTCCGTCTTGATCCGCATCATCTGGAGCCTGGGGTGTTATGTGGTGGCATGGGCAATGGGATTGCCGATAGGGCTGCTGACTTTGTTCGCCTTTATTTCGTTGGTCGATCTTGTGAGATTAATGCCGATATCGGTTGGCGGGTTAGGCGTGAGGGAGTGGGCGGTCATCGTGCTGTTTGCGACCGTGGGCATCACCCGCGAACAGGCGCTGACATTCTCTATTCTGGCGTTCGCTCCGATCTATCTGAACGCGATCCTGGGTGGCATTCTTTATATATCCAGGGCCCGGCTCAGGCGAACGCACCGTCGTTCACCCACGCTCGCTTGAGGGTTTGTTGCAGCTTTGCGGCTCGCCCCAGGACAGCTATACAATCGGTCACGCTCAATGAAGGTTTTAATCGCAAGGACAATAAATGTACCGCGATCATAGCGTGGCAGTAGTAATGCCGGTTCACAACGAGGAGTCTCTCGTAGAGCGAGCAATCCACCAAGTTCCCGACTTTGTCGACCTCATCGTCGCTGTTGACGACGGAAGCTCGGATGATACGTGGGGAGTACTCTCTCGAGTCAGGGATAGTCGACTAACGAAACTCAGACACAATCGCAATCGTGACGTCGGCGACAAAGACAGGTCATCTCTATGTGAGTCTTCTAATGATCACCACGCGCGAGCTCGCCGCCAGTCTCATGCCGCTGGTGGCGCTGCGCGAGAAACGGGGCCTGCGGGTTGCACTCATTGACATCGAAGACATCTACGACGAGTTCAGCTTCGGCCAGAAGTCTCCCTACGCGGTTAAGGACTTTCTCGCTTACGCGAACTCGAACTGGAAGAAAAAGCCGCGCTTTGTCCTCCTCGCCGGAGACGCGAGCCTTGACCCCAAGAACTATCTCGGGTTTGGCGATTTGGACCTCGTCCCGACAAGACGGTCGACACTGAGTTCATGGAAACGTCCTCCGATGACTGGTTTTCTGATTTCAATCAAGACGGCATCGCCGACCTTGCAACCGGCAGATTGCCCGCGCTGACTGCAGAAGAACTGTCGTCGATGGTCTCGAAGATAATCGGCTACGAGCAATCAAACCCTGCCGTTGAGGTATTGCTCGTGGCCGACGCCAACGACGGGTTTAACCTCAAGCAAGCAAGCTCCGATCTAATATCGTTGATCCCCCCAGCTTGAGGATCACACAAGTCAACCGTGGCCGAGTGGATGGGGAAATGGCGAGGAACTCACTGCTTGAAGCTTTATGCCGGAAGCAATTTCTAGTCAACTACGTCGGCCACGGTTCGGCAAATCAGTGACGCGGAACCTTCTGACTAACGATGACGCTCTGGCATTGCGTAACGAGCACTTGCCGATGTTCGTGATGATGACCTGCTTGAATGGGTACTTTCAGGACCGGCGCTGGATTCGCTCGCGGAATCATTGCTAAAGGCTGAGCGGGGAGGAGCGGTTGCCGTCTAGGCTTCGTCCGGAATGACACTGCCGACAGATCAGGCCTTGTTGAATCAAGAACTCTACCGCTCGCTTTTCAATCGCGGCGGAGCGACGACCATAGGCAAAGCGGTGATGCGGTCAAAGTCTTCGTCGAGCAGCTCTGACGTTCGGCGCACTTGGATTCTGCTGGCCGATCCAGCGATGAAGCTGAAATGATGACAAAGCTTCGCATGCCGCACCGCTTCATCTTTCTCTGAGTCGCGATTCAAGCTTTTGGTGGAAGACTTTCATCGGTTCCGCCGTCGCGGCGTCGTTCACGTTCCACAAACTAACCACCAAGGCTGCGCGCTCCTCGGTGGAAAGAAAGCGCGAGCCAACCCCCGGGAGTCCCCTCTATCAACCGGCCCCGCGCTGTAACGAAAGCGCGCAAACACTAATGGGCAGTCGATTGGACAATCGACTTGGCGCGCCCCTATACTCAGGCCTTCGTCGAGCGCGGAGACCGAACTAAGTATGCCAGGCGTGAGGTCGGAAGAAGACCAGCCGTCTAAGGTTCTTGGGAGACGCAGAGCTGCGCAGATAGACGCAGTGCCTTTGTTGGTGACCCTTGCCGCCGGGCTCATCTGTTATGGACTCTTCTACAATCGAGGGCTCGGGCTTCCCGTTATCGGCTACAACATCGCGCCCGCCGAGCGCGTGATGCAGGGTGAAGTGCCTTATCGCGACTTCCTCTTCAACTACACTCCTGGGATTCTGTGGCTGAACGCGCTATTGATGAGAGCGTTTGGCGCGACGCTGATGGCCACGCGGATCGGATTGCTCGCGTTCAAGCTGATCACACTCATAACGCTGTTCCAAGTAGCTCGAAGGCTCACCAGTGGATGGGCGGCACTTGTGCCAGTTGCTCTCACTCTAGCGTGGCTCGGTTACGAGCAAATATTCAACGTCTACCCGGATCAGTACCTGGTGCTGTTTGCGCTCGCAGGCTTGATCTGCATGCTCAACTACGACGAGACGGGTCACGCCCGGTGGCTGTTGCTTTGCGGATTGGCGATCGGTGTAGTCTTCGTCTTCAAATACAATGTAGGCGTTTTGCTATTCGGTTCCGGGGCGCTTGCGATTGTCGCGCGAGAGTTAATGATGACTCGTGGCATCAAGGGCGCAACCCGTAGAGTCGGCGTGTACCTGATTGGCTTCGCCGTAGTCGCCGGAGCGCTTGCCGCATATCTAGCATACAACCACGCATTCGGAGCGATGATCAACCACTTCCTGCATCACGCGGCTGAATACCGCAAGATCCGCTCGGTGACCCTTCCGCCTGCTAGAGTCGTTTTGCCTGCGGCGCTAGCGTCGCTTGCAGCAATCATCGTTGGCCTGGTTATGCTTCGCAGGGCTGCGCGATTCTTTGGAGCTTACGTGGCCGCAGTGCTTGGCATCGGTTCGATCGTTCTGCTGGCGCCCGGCAAAGCGGCGCTCCTCAACCAGTCTGCGATCGCCGCGGTTGCGTATTTCCCGCCTCTGATTTTCCTAGCCGCTTTGGCGGTGGCAATCTGGCAGTTGAAGGACAACCAACGCAGCGTGGCAAGCTGGTGGCGCGATAACGGAGCGATAACGATCACAGGGTTGTTCGCGATCGCCGTCTACCTCGAAGTCTTCCCGCGAGCGGACTTCTACCATCTCGTCCGCGTGCTGCCGCCGGTCTTCTTGTTCTTCTGTGCTCTCCTCGTCCGATGCTTGCCCGCTTTCAGGGAGCATTTGCGAACACACGTGCCTTCCCCTAATCGAGTTGCTTTGCTGACCGTTTCAACGCCGCTCATTTTTCTGCTGCTCGCCGGGGTGCAGGTTACCTGGGCGCCGGAGTTTTATTCGGGATTTCGTTTTCGAGACAACCGCGAGCTGACCCTCGAGCGCGGGCGCGGTATCTTTGTTGAGGAGCAACAGGCCGAGTTGGTCGAGGGGCTGGTGCAACTGATTCAAGCGAACAGCTCACAGGACGACTACATATTCTCGTTCGCGCAGCGAGGCAGCGGGCTTTACTTTCTTGCTGGCCGGAGGAACCCGACTCGCTTCTTGTGGTGGAGATCGGTGGGAATCAGCGGGGAAGAAAGGGAAGCGGTGATGACGATGATCGGCAACCGCCGCGCGAAGCTCATCGTCGTTCGAGACGTCGCCGTCAACAAGGAGTTTCAAGATTTCATCGGCAATAACTACGATCACATAGGAACCGTGGCCGACATAGCGGTATACGGACTGAGATAGCCTCTGGGAGCGCAGGCATCGCTGCCTGCCTTTTCTCTTGCAACTCCAAGCAGGCTGCGCTCCCAGGCGCTGAGTACTGTAAGGCAGGGTGTGGAGTCCGCGAATTGCCGCAGACTGGGCAGTCTACGATACATCGGCTCGATTGTCGGACCGCCTGTTTTCAGCCATTACTGCTTGCGGATGTGCAGGTCGTACCCGATGGTGTCTACCTTGTCGTACCGATCTTCAACCCATTTCTCGAGCTCTGCACGATGATAAACCTTTCTCAAGCGTGATACCGATACCAGCTTCGGTGTCTGCGCGTCCATCTCCTCAATCAATGCGCTGAAGCTTGTGCCTCTTCGCGCAGCCGCAAAGTCGTCTGCCCCCCAATCCAAAAAAACATAGGGATTCAGATTCGGCCTGCCCAGCAGCGTCAGTATCTCGACCGTGCCGTGAACATAAATCTTGTCCTCGGGTCCAAGTAGAAGGGAAACGGCTTCCATGGCTTTGTCCTGGTCCTTCAGCGTCCAGCCTTCGAGCTTGTAAGCGGCCGAGCGATACAGACCGAGCAGCAGAATCACAACCATCGCAACTCCGGGCACAGTGACCTCAAAGCCAGGCCAGGACGCGCGGTCTTTGGCGAACCTGCTTTGCGCCGCGACTCGCCCAGCTTGCACGAAGAGCCAGCCTGCAAAAATGCCTACGAATGGGACCAGGGGAATCAGGTCCGGTCCAGCCTGTATGTTGATAAAGCAGAAACCAAGATAGATCAGCGGCGGAATTGCGATGGCGTCCCTGAACAGGTCCGGCGCTCGCAACGTGCCTCTGTCCCTTACCTTGGTCCGCAACCGCTCCGCCACAAATATCAGTAGCCCAAGCCCGCTTCCGCAAAGCAGAAAGATGTCCGATTGAAACTTTCTGTGCATTATCTTCCAAAGGTGGTCTGTGGCCTCACCCAGACTCTTCCTGGCAGCGGGGCCAAACACACTGTAGTTGTAGGTGATCGTCCAGGCCCACATATCACCGAGCGCGCCCAGCAAAAAGAAATAAGCAATCGTCACAATCAAAGGTGTGGTAGCTCCGGCAAGCACCTTCAAAGCGCGAAGGTCGCGCCAGCTTGTTAGATAACGAGAGAAGATCAGGAAGGCCACGCCTGCGAACATCAAACCCGGCTGCCAGCACAGGCACGAAAGCATCGAACAGAACCCCGCCCAGAACGGCCTGTCTTTCGCAATCAGCAAAAGCGAAAGCATTCCAAACAGCATCATCGGCAGTTTCGGCTGGGTGCCTGCGACCTTCAACTCGATGAAGGAGGGAAACATCAACGGGATCAAGAAGGCGATCAGTCCCGCCGCGCGGCTTCGAAAATAGGCTTCAGCTACAAGAAAGGTCACGGACGAAAGGAGTCCGGCCAACAAGACGTGAAACAACCGGACAGCAATGATGTCTCTCAGCCCGACAGCTTTGCCTGCTACGATGGCCAGCGCGCTCAACTGCGGAGCGAGCGGCCCCTTGATATCAACCACATCTCGATACGGGACCTGGCCCCGCAGTATTGATTGCGCAATGTAGTCATAGATGGCGGCATCGCCAACTTCCGGCTGGCTAAAGGGGCGATAAATCATCGTTATGGCGACGCCCAACAGCAGGGCTAACAAGGCGAGCTTTCGCGTATCGGTTGCCCGCGCCCGTTCCAGCCAGCTCGCCGTTGGTTTACTCTCTGTCATATCGCTGGCGTTGTCTCTTCTTGTCGTTCGTAAAGGCGATCTGCTGCGCGTTTCGGGACGGCTCAACAAGATCCGCAACCGTCTGCTTGCGGACAAAGACGTGGTAACCGGTGATCGGCAGCTCTTCATAGTGCGCCGCTAACCACCGCTCCAAAGCTATTCCCTCCGGCCGCTGCTTCAGCCGTGAAACAGCAACGAGTTTTGGCTTTTCCACTACGATAGCATCGACCATTGCGTTGACTGACCCGCCGAACTTCTTAGCGGCGATGTAGCTTCCCTTTCCGTGATCCCACATGAGGTAAGGGTTCAGATTCGGCCGGTTAAGAAGCACAAGTATCTCGACTGCGCCGTGGACGTATATCTTGTCATCCGGCCCGAGGAGCCCGGATATAACTCCGAGTTGCTCATCCTGATACCGCAGCGTCCACTCTTCCAGTTTGTAGGTTGCGGCTCGAAAGACGGCCACGGCAAAAACCAACAGCAGCGCAAATGACGGCAGCGCTTCAACGAGACGGGACACAGAAGGCCGCCGGCTCGCTCGGACGCACTTCAGCAGCCGAGGCAGCTCCGCAATGAACCATCCGGCATAAATACCAATGAACGGAAATAAAGGTATGAGGTCCGGCCCGGATTGGAGGTTGATGACACAAAAGCCCATGTACACAATCGGCACGATCACAAGAGCATCTCGGTACAGGTCTGGTGATTTCAACGCCTCACTCGGTGATAGCTTAGGCTTCAATCGCTGCGCGGCGAACATGAGAAGCCCGGCAAGCCCAATCGCAATCCAGATGATGTCCACGTCAAAAACTCGAATCACGACCGTCCATGTATGCGCCAGCGTTTCGCTCAGATTCCTGATCCCTTCGGGCGCGTAAACCTCGAAGTTGAAAGCAACCGTCCAGGTCCACAAATCGGTCAGAGCCCCCACCCGGTAAAAGTACAACACCGTGACTGCCAGAGGTATCATCGCCCCGAGCGCGGCCTTCAACGCACGCCAATCGCGCCAGCTCGTCAGGTATCGCGAGAAGATCAGAATGGCAACGCCGGTGAATAACAAACCCGGCTGCCAGGACAGGCAAGACAGCATCGAACAAACCCCGGCCCAGAACGGTCTGTCTTTGGCGATCATCAGAAGCGATAGCATCCCGCACAGAATCATCGTCAGCTTCGGCTGCGTTCCTCCCTCCGTCCAACTCACGAAGTGGTAGGACATCAGCGGAAATAAGCCGGCTATCAAGGCAGCCATCCGATCGCGCAGATAGGTTTCGACGACCAGGAACGTGACCGTACATAGCACGCCAGCCAGCAGTATCTGCATAAACCGTACGGCGATCACATCGCGCAAACCGGCCGATTTGCCGAGCCACATGGCGATTGCGCTCAGATATGCGCTTGCCGGCCCCTTGATTTCAACTACATCTCGATAAGGCGCCTGGCCTCGCAGAATCGCTTGCGCGATGTAGTCCCATATGGCCGAATCGCCGGCTTCCAATTGCGTGAACAGACGCCATAACAACATCACGGCCACGCTCACGAGAAAGACCGCAACGCACAGGGCGCGCGTATCGCCAGTTTGCGTGATAGCCAGCCAGGCAGCCCTTCCTCGTTGTTTTGTGCTCACTGGAACAGGTGTTTCTAAGTGAGGCGCCTTCTCAGCCATTCAGTGTGTATCCATGGTGTAGCCGCGGAACTTGCCGAAGAAGTAGTATCGCTTGGGCTCGAGCGAGAGGTATCGCGCATCAGTCCCAGTGTAGTAGACGACAATATTGCCGTAGGGTGTGTTGCTCATCTGACCCAGCAGATGGTACTTCTCGTCCGCGGTTTGCAACGCGTCAAAGCCTCTCTTCGCCCGCTTCACCAGCGCGTAGTCTTTTCCATCGATGTCGACGTCATCCTTCATCCGTTTTTCCAGCGTGGCAAAACAACGGTCCTTTTCTGGAAACGCCAGCCATACACTCGGGTTTTGCACCGCGACCGGGCAAAGGTCTTCGGGAACGATGCTTCTTAACACGCTCGCGTACTCGTCAAATGTTGCCAGGTTGGGATTGAGCACCTTTGCAAGATACAGGTTGGTCTGTCTCGCGAGTTGATACCCGTAGACGGCCGCCAGAAGCGCAACCGCTGCCACCGCCGCTCCGTACGCAAGTCTTGCGCGCGGCCATTGCGCGGCACGCAGACGCCCTATCTGGCTCAGAACATCGCGAACCAGTACTCCGACGCAGAGAGCAAACCAGGGTGCCATATGCGCCATGTAGTAGATTCTCTTGTGGCTAACGATCAGCGCATGAAACAGCACTACTACGCCGGTAACAAGCAGAACGCGCGCTCTTGGATCAGCCAGCAAATTACCCGGCTTGATTCGCCGCGCGAATACTATGAGCAGATAGACGATTGCCACGACCGTGAGCACCTGAAAGACGCGAAGGGTAAAGTGAGGTAGCCCCGGAAACAGCACGCTGCCCTGATACCATTTCTGGTATCTCAATTGTTCCTCGAACAAATTATGAAGCCAGCCCTTATGCTCGAGTATTCGAAAGTGCACGTCGTCTCCCCGGTTTTGCAGGAGAAAGTTCTTATAGTCGATTATGTCGTAGACTATCTCATAAGCCATCACGGCCAGCGCGCTCGCCACGAATATGTAGAGTTTCTTTGAAGAGAGCGCTCGCCAGCCGTCTCGGATCAGAATCAACAGGCAGATCGCCCCAAGCATATAAAGTATATTGGTATGGCTCATGACACCTGCTCCTGCCGCAAGCCCTGATGCCACGTACCACCGCGTCTTCTTGCGCTCCTCGGCTATCTCATAAAGATAGAAAGCAAGTAAGGCAAAGGCCGCCGCTGCATAGTCGTCTCTCAGCAATCTGCTGCGCTCGAGAAAGGTTTGATCTCCCACCAGCATAACGACCGTTATTAAGCCTGCCCGCCAATCGAAGAGCCGGCGCCCTATCAGATAAATCATCAGCAGCGTCAGCGCGGCGGTCATCAAATTGAACGCTCGCCCTTGCGCCAGACCAAACCCGAACAGCTTGTGAAACTCGTTGAGGATCACAAAGTAGACAGGGATATACGAGTGCCAGGCGTTTTCGATGTTGCCGCCCAGATAACGCAACATCGGCAACGCCAGCTTACCCCGATACAGCATCTCGTAGGGGACTTGAAGCGTGAACGACTCGTCCCCTTCAGGGACCGGCACGGTAGCCAGACGCTGCGCGGCAACGGTTACGAATGCCGCAATAACGACTCCCAGTATCAGAAGATCTAGATGGAATCTTAAGCCCTTCATAGTCCGAATAGAAATAACCAGCACCACTCCCAACGGCGCAGAAGCGCCCGCCAAAACCCTGAGCGCGCAGATCGCGCCAGCTTGTTAGGCATCTAGAAAAGGTCAACACCGCCGCACCGGCAAACAGGAGCCCCGGCTGCCAGCAGAAGCACTAGAGCGTCGAGCCTACGCCCGGCCAGAACGGGTTGTCCACTGCAATCAATCACGGGTAGTCAGCAGTCCGTAGTCGGGTGACACTACTGACTACGGACTACGGACTACGGACTTTTCCGCAAGCGTAACCGCCGAAAGCCCGAACGGGAACGCAACACGGCTCATCATTCGCGACTCAAGCTTCAGTACCGCTCCAAGCGCGGCGTTGAGCCATCGGGGAACCGGCTTCACGTCGGATTCGGTGCTGCCTCTCCACTTTGACAACAACCGATGAGGAGCGGCCAACCAGAACAACAGGGTGTTCGCGTAAGTCGCGCGCCTGATCTTGAAGCCGTGTGCTAGCAGCAACCGCCGCAGATCGGTCAGCGTGTAGCGTCTGTGAGTGCCAACCGCTACGTCGTGTGCGCCCCGCATCCACTGGTAAGCGGGCTCGCGAATGAACAACAGCCCACCCGGCCTGAATACGCGATTCATCTCGGAGATGGCAGCGCTGGCTCGCTCGTCGTTCAGTTGATAGATCACATCGAAGCACGTCACGAGGTCAAATTCGCCTTCAGCAAAAGGCAGCCCGTCCGCGGACGCCAGCGCGACGGTATCAAGGCCACGCGTCCTCCAAAACACGGAGGCGTGCGGCGACAAATCGACTCCATAGACTTCGCGGAATTTGAAGCGCTCGCGCAGCCACACCACCGAGTATCCCGTTCCGCATCCAATATCCAACAGACGCTGGTTCTTCTCTCCCAGGCTTGGGCCGAGCAACGAAGCCGTGACCGCGCGCATGCCCTCGTACCACCACAGGCGTTCTTCCAACTCGAACATTCCGCGGTACTCTTCATCTCGCATATGAATTACAGAAGACCGATCAGAAGTGAATGACGTCCTGGGAGCGCAGTTCAGAGTTCAAGCTTCAGCTTGCTCAGGGCTTAACGCGATCGAATCACGCAAGCTGAAGCTTGAACTCTGAACTGCGCTCCCAGGACTGATTTACTTTTCCCGGGCCTCTTCGGACACAGAAATGGCTTTGGGAGCCTCTTCTGCGGGATGGACTATCTGTGCGCGGCGCATTATGACCAACCGCCACCACAGGGTGCTCAAGTCTCGAAACGTCTTGAGCAACCGTCTGAAGTTGAAGAACTGAGACTTGCCGTAAGCCCTGTGATAGTGATTAACGGGTGCTTCAGCGAAGCGCAGCCCCGCGTCTTGAAAGCTCTTTATCATTTCAACGCATATGGTTCCGCTGGTGGATGAAAGCCGGACACGGTTGTAGCTTGCGCGGCGCACCAGCCGGAAATCGCAGTCCACGTCCCTGATCCTTATTCCGAAGGCGAGTCTGACGATCCAGCGATAGATGTCGCCGATGATGATCCGATGCAGCGGGTCGGAGCGGCTGATCTTGTACCCATTCACGACGTCGATGTCATCGGTCATAAGCGGCGCCAGCTTTGCCAACTCGCGCACGTCGTACTGGGCATCGCCGTCGGTGTAGAAGATCCATTCCTTTGACGCATTCGCAAACCCCGTACGCAGCGCGCTCCCGTACCCGCGGTTCGCCGGGTGGTGAATTACTCGAAGCCGGGGATACACCGATTCCAACTCAGACAGGACCTGTGCCGTATGATCGCGGCTTCCGTCGTTTACGACGATCATCTCATACTCGCCCGTCAGTTTCTTGAGCGTCCGGTCTGCGAGCACGACCATGCTGGCTATGGTCCCGGCGTCGTTGTAGGCGGGAAAGAAAACGGTGATGCTCGGCCGGTTACTCATTTGCACATTCTCTCAATTGGGTCGGCGAAAGCGGCGATTACTCCTCAGGAGCCATTATCCCCAACTGCCGCTTTGTCTCCCAGATGATCTGATTGGCGGTGTTTGTCACGTCCTCGGTTGCATAGAAGGGATCACCCAGAGCGTCGTCGATGGATATGAATCGCACACCCATTGCTTTGTACCAGCGGAGCAACTCGTCCAACAAATCACTCGTAAGCTGGTTCGCTTGAATCATCAATATCTGCTTCACGTCGCGGCCGGCGATCTTCTGAGCCGCCGCGCGCGCCTTCTGTGTCTTATCCAGCAGCATCGACTTGAACGTAGCGCTGATGAAGTTTGCGCACACCTTGTCTCCGCGAGCGAGCGCCGCGCAATAGGGCTGGCTGAAGTAATCACCTCGCGCGTCGATGGTCGCCGGCACTTCAACAAAGCCGTTCTGCTTCAGAAAGGCCCTAGTCTCCCGCGGCCTCTGAGTGTCCATGCCGAGCTTCAGAGAGGGGTAGCGAAAGTACTTCTGCTTTCTAGGGAACTTGCTCCACAGCGGCGCAAGCTCTTGTTCGTTCCTGGACAATGTTGCTATGAACTCTTGTGCAGTCCCTTTCTTGAGGCTCCGGCCCTTGTAGGTCAGGCTGCCGATTAGGTTGCCGCTGCGCAGCCACTCTTCCTGAAGGCCCAGATCGAGGGATTCGCCGGCTAAGAAGTCAACCGTTGGCGGGACGCCGTTGTCTTTGAGCGCATTCAACAGCTTTTCGAAATTCTCACGCGTGTTTTCGGTGTAACACCAATCGTCCTGGTCCCGGTCCGGGTCCACCGTGGAGTGGACCATGCGGTTTATGGTCAGCGCGATTTCCATGCCCGCAACCGAGTCGTCCGCGTCGTCAGGCTTCTTGCCTCGCGCTTTGATCGACGCAGCCACTACCTCTGGAATCGTACTGAGCTCGTCCTGGCAACGGGTCATTTCGGGCCTCGCTGCGTGGGCGTCCTTTGAAGGCGAGCAACCGGCGGAAAGAAGAAGCGGAAGCGCGATGATCCCTATCAGTGAAAAATATTTCATTATGATTTCAAAAGGCTAAACACGCTCTTCTCATGGAAATGGCTGTTCAGCGAATTGTGTCCCAACGCAACACCCAGTCTCGTCTAACAGCAACAACGTGTCAAAAGTCCGTCATTCTACAGGCCGCCAACAGCGGCGAGCAAGGTGCATCGGCCAAGCTGATCAAGCGCCCGAGTAATCAAATAACTCGATGTTGCAAGTGAGTCGCGGAGCGCGAGCCTTCATCCCGAGTTCGGGCGATCACGTTCAGCACTTCTTGGGCTGTGATCGTCATCAGGCAGTCGTGATGCGGGCAGCTTCGCTTCTGTTCTCACCGTCCTCGAAGTTGATGATAGTGGCTCAACTCATCGCACTGACCTTTGTGTACTTAGCCGCGCTCGTAGCTACGGGAGAGGTCGGTGGTGAGGACTTAAGGGTAGTTGCGCGGGTGGTCAAAGCAAGATAATCATCATTTAGCTTCTCGGACTTCACCGGCCAAGACAAGCAGAATGGCCATACCGAGAAGCGCCACTTTTCTGATCGGAGATCCAATTGCCGGCCAAAACGATCGAGTGCGCGGCCGGGAAAACAACGTGCCGATCAACGACATGGTAAGAGCCGTGTTCAACAAGAACATCGACCGATGGATTGAACCGCCATATTGCTGCGTCTCAAAACGAGAGTCCACGTAGTACGCAGATGCTATGAGAACCACGAGGCTCACGATCCAGCGGGCTCGCATCCGCGGACTCGCGTGCCTCAACGCGTGGGTTGCCATCCACACGAGCGAGCAAGCGATAACGATGACAAATAGTATCAAGTATGAAGTTGACCGTTCGTGGTTCAAGAGCGGCACGGTCAAAGATTCTATCTTCTCTGCTTCTCGTATGATCCCGACAGCGTATCCCCGAACTTGCGGCTGTTGATTGAGCAGGAAAGCCGAAAAAGCAGAAACGCCAGCGCCAGCGATTAGCTTATGAATCAACCTCGCCTGGTGTCCTCTTTCCATAATTTTCTGCCCCGTCCTCTTCAACAGCGAGGCCGTGTGTGCGAACAATCCTACCAGGAGACCGATCACCAGGCCTCCGGCAACATTCAAGCTGAAGTACGCGCAAAAGACCGCGCCTTCCGGGAACGACTGAAACACCGCAGTAAGACGGAAACTCAAGTCCACCAGCTCGACCACGCTGAGTAACAACGCCGCAGCAGCGCCCGTAAGCGCGTGGTTGCACAACGAGAGAAGGAGCCGCGGCTTTTCGGCGATCCTTGCCTCGTCCTGAGCTACTTCCAATGTCGAGCTTTTGTTGGAACCAGGCGGTGCTGCTGGAGTGGACAATCTTGAAACCTCTAAGAATAGGATTTGGACGCTTATCGTAATCAGCCAGCTCGAGGAGTGTCAAACGAGCGCAGAGCGCAAACAAGCACACAGAACAAAGCGCGTGAGTCCCTCAGGTTGATGACGACACCGGTGACGGTTTGGATTCGGTCAGGGCTTAGCTAAGATTGTGAGGAATGGATATCGCGCGAGTGAGGGAGCATTTGATTCGGGGCTTAAAGCTAAAGCTGAAGTGTCCGGCATGCGGACTCGGCCAGCTTTACGAAGCTTTTTTCAGGATGCACGACAAGTGTCCCTATTGCGGGCTGGTCTTTGCGCGTGAGCAAGGGTACTTCATAGGGGCGATCTATCTGAACGTCGTGGCGACCGAATCCTTGATCTTCGCTACGTACCTCGCCTTAATTCTCGCGCACCGGATTGCGGATCAGAGCACTTATACAATTCTGTTCGCCCTAGCGTTACTGTTTCCCGTTGTTTTCCACCATCATGCCCGGAGCCTTTGGCTTAGCCTCGATCATTTGCTCGATCCCCCCGCCCCCTCAGCCCGGGGCACCGAGTAAATCGGCCCGAGCGCATCGAACCAGGATCGTTGGCGCGCGAACCTAAGTTACACAGTTGTCGAGTCCCACGCTTTACCATTTACCTTGGCCTCCGACATAATTGGGCCCTCACAAGCCCACATTCCGAGTCAGCAGGAGAACGAATCTAACCCACCAGGTCTAACTGTGGGGTGTGTGCGCTAAGTGTGTCGCCGATTCACGTCGAAGGGAGTAAAGGTTGTCATGAACACGAAATTAATTCTAACGCGCCAATCACAGAGGCTGCGCTTGCCTCTAGGTTTCTTGCTAGTGTTGCTGGTTATTCTTGCAGCGGCCGGCCTGACGAGGTCCGGACAAGCGTCTTCGACGCTGCCAAAGGCGTCATCGGGAGGCGTGGACAGCGCTCAGACGTTCGCAGCGGCAGCGGCGGACACCTGCGGAGCGGCAACGGTTATCGATCCGGCCTCGCTGCCGTTCGCTGAAGATTCGACACTTGCAAGCGCTGCCAATGATATTGATCCTGGGCCAGCGGGCTGCGCGCGTGGAGCGGGTAAGGACGTCGTTTACTCTTTCACTCCGGCCGTGACCGATACTTACACAATCGGCGCGACTCCGACGACTTCCGTGGACCTGAGCCTTTACATAGTGACCGACTGCTCGAATCCGGCAGGAACCTGTGTTGTCGGCACGAACGCGAGGGGATTCGATCAAGGCGAGTTTTTGACGCCCGTGCTGACCGCAGGCATTCGTTACTTCATAGTGGTTGATACCCCGGCTTTCGATGGCAGCAGCGCTGCCGGATTCCACTTCTCGCTGCGCAGAGGGATCCCCGCGAACGACACTTGCGGAACCGCGACAGTGATCGATCCCAGCCGGCTACCCTTCTCAGTTTCGGGAACTACATTTGGCGCTACAAATGATTTGGACCCGGGGGCGTCATGCTTTACTTCATCACAATCGACGAACGGGGCGGATGTCGTTTACCAATTCACACCCGCTGACACGCAGCTGTATGTCATCACTGTGACGCCTAGCGGGCGCTACGACACGTCCGTCTACCTGATTACAGACTGCTCGGCCATCGCCGGTTGTTTCGGCGCAGACGTGGGCGGCGGCGGCACTCCGGAGATAATTCGAACCACCCTGAATGCCGGCACCACCTACTTCGTCGTTGTTGACGGGTTTGGAGGTGATGCCGGCGACTTCGCTTTTTCGCTCCAGCCATCAATCCCACGCGCCCCCGTTGCGCCGAGCGAGCTGACCGCCTCAGCGGTGTCTGCCACTCAGATCAACCTGACGTGGCGCGACAACTCGGGTGATGAACTAGGATTTCGCGTAGAGCGCAGCCTGGACGGATTTAATTTTACAGAGATCGCCACCGCCGGCTCGAACGTTACTGCGTTTAGCGACACCAATGTTTTTGCGAACACATTTTTCTTCTACCGAGTGTCCGCCTTTAACAATTTCGGAACCTCCGATCCATCAAACATCGCCTTCGCCCAGACACCGGGGAACCCGATTCCGGCAAATCCTGTCATAGTCGTTGAGCCGGCTTCCTTAGACTTCGGGTCGGTGCGCGTGACCCAATCGGACACGAGAACCATTACCATCACGAATGGCGGTGCGGCGAACCTGATAATCTCATCTATCAGCGACCCCGGAGGTCCCTTCACCATTGTCAATAGGCCTGTGCTTCCTCTGACACTGCAGTCTACACAAAGTATTTCTCTGGAGGTCCGCTTCGCGCCCATATTCACCGGGCGCGCAAACGCCTCTTTCACGATTCAGAGCAACGATCCGAATGCGCCGGTTAGCGTGGTCAATCTGACGGGCCTCGGCTCGTCGGCGCCCGTAGCCAACCTTGAAGTGACCCCTGGCCTGATTGATTTCGGGACCAGCACGACGCCGGTGACGCTCGAACTCAGGAACACGGGAGAAGCTGACCTCTTGATCGCCACCATACTTTTGCCGAGCTCGCCGTTTGCAGTGAGCGGGACTGCAACGGGCACGCTCAAATCAGGCGAGAGGAAAACTTTGACGGTTACGTTTTCCCCGGCTACGGTTGGGGTGTTCCAGAGTGGGATCTCGATCGTCAGCAATGATCCTGACTCGTTGATAACCTTCATCCTCCTGAAAGGCACAAGCACATCACAGGCACTGGTTCCCAGAATCGTTGCCCTTGAGTTCAGGAAGAGGGGTCTGAGGTTCCAGGCTATCGGATCGAACGTCGTATCGGGAGCGGTGTTGGTCGTCGACTCCAAAGAGACGTTCAGCTTGGAACTCAGTGGCGATTTCTGGGTTGTGACTAAGGGGGCAAGGAGCACACCCGGTAACCTGCGGGTGCGCGACATCTTCATTTCTCCGTCAACCCACTCGGTTGTTGTTAGGAACCCGAATGGCGGGACATCGACTCTGGCGAACATTTCGGTTTAGGGAATCGCCAGAAGGACAAACCGCAGAGTAGCACAGACTTTTTTGGTCTGTCGGTGTTCGTTATCAGCGAACTGCTACAGATACAGACTAAAAAGTCTGTGCTACTGCGTTTCAGAAGCGTTGCGCTCGTGGATTATTCTCAGTCCCTCAAGCGTAATATCGGCGTCTACAGTTTCGATCAATTGCGAGCCGCGACTGATAAGCGGGGCGAGCCCTCCCGTTGCCACGGTGCGCGTCCCGGGGCCCAGCTCTTCGACCATCTTTTTCAGCACGCCATCTACAAGTGCGATGTTACCGTAGTAAAGCCCGGATTGAATACTTGCGGTGGGATTTGTGCCGATCAGCTTATCAGGGCGTCGGATCTCGGTGTTGCGCAATCTGGCCGCCCGCTGGAACAGAGCATCCGCGGAAATCTGTATGCCTGGGCAGATGATCCCGCCAAGATACTCGCCCGCTTTCGAGATCGCGTCGAAGGTCGTCCCTGTCCCAAAGTCAACCACTATGCATGGACCGCCGTATCTCGCCAGAGCTGCTACAGCGTTTACGATACGGTCGGCGCCGACTTCTCGCGGGTCATCATAGAGAACGGGAATACCGGCATTGGCTGCGCTGACAAAGAGCGGCTTGATTTGAAAATAAACTTCCGCCATTTTGTACAACGTGAAATCGAGCGGAGGCACAACCGAGGAAATAGCGATACTCTTGATCTCAGAGGAATCCAGGCCAGCCAGTTGCAGCAGCGTCCGGCACATGATGCCGTATTCATCCACCGTTCGCTGGCGCTCGGAGTTCAACCGCCAACTGTGCGTTAGCTTCGTGCCATCGTAAACGCCGAGCGTCGTGTTGGTATTTCCTACGTCAAGTACTAGTAGCATAGCCGGGTCAGCCTGCCCTAAGTGTACTGTAAACTGTCTAGTCTGCGGAGTGCTGCGATCAAAGGAACTGCGAGCTGAAATCGACAGTCAGCAAGCCAGAACGCAGACTGGACAGTCTACCGCCAGTTACAGCATCAATGCGAGGCGCTCACCGCGCGAAGACTCACTTCGCCGGAAACAATCTCACGTGTCTCGCCGTTGTCTAGCTCGACGATGAGTGCCCCACTCGGCGTGAGCCCACGAATTACACCCTCAAAGGAACCCTCGGATGATTCGATCCGCACCGCGCAACCGCGAGCGTATGACGAAAGCTCCTCCCAGCGCGCGATAACGCGATCCGGTTGGGCGATTGCCGTTCTGTACCACTGTTCCAGCCGCTCGAGCAACGGCTCCGCAAAATCCTCCGGCGCAATCAATCGCCCAGTTTCAAGAAACAAAGAAGTCGCGGCGCTGCCGATCACGTCTGCGAAGACGCGTTGTGCGACGTTCACTCCGATTCCCATCACCGCGTATTGAAGCCGGCCATTCTCAATCGCCGACTCAACCAGAATGCCGCAGATCTTGCGCCCCGATGCCAATACATCGTTAGGCCACTTGATGTCGGCGGACGCGTGAAAGTCCACTTTGAGTGTTTCCGCCACGGCGACGGCGGCGGCGAGCGTTATGACCGCCGAGTCGGCGGCTTTGATCTCCGGCCGAAGGATCAGAGATAAGTAGAGTCCTTCGCCGGGCGGAGATGACCACGAGCGTCCCTGACGTCCACGCCCCGCCGTTTGCTCTCGCGCGATGACGCAGAGTCCCTCGGGCGTGCCCGATGCGGCCAGATCTCGGGCCACATCATTGGTCGACGAGACAGCGTCAAATCGCAAAAGGGTTGATCCGAGCGTCGGCATGTCTTGTATGTGTTACTCTGCGTGCATCGCAAGCTCAAACATTCGATTCGTGGCGTTGAGTGCGGACTTCACCGCGGAATCGATTTCGCTACCGGCGATCTGGCAGCTCCCGAACACCTGGACATCTCTTCCTTCAAACTTGAAGTCCACAAGGACCGCGATCAGGTCCTTGCCGAGAGCGTTGACGTGATCGAGGTCCGAAAGTGAGCAAGTAAACTTGTTCGCGGCTGCTTCTTGCACAGCCTTCAAAGTGGCGGCCGCAGCCGCTTTCAAGCGACCGGTCTCGTCGGCAGAGTCTGTGGCATCCGCCTGAAACAGAAGCTGTCCCAGCGCCAGCGTTACGTCCACGCGGCACTGCCCACCCGCTTCCTCGGTTATTTCTGCGCGGTCAAATCTCAGGCGCTTTCTACCTGAAGTTGTTGACATAGGAATTGAAACCAGTGACTTTCGCTGATGCGACCGAGAGGTCCCCGCTGCCACCAGACTTATGACGGTCGCGTCTTCAGGCTGATATCAACCGCGGTGGCTGCGTGTGTGATCGCCGCGACTGAAATCAAATCTACTCCGCACTCCGCAAACTGGCGTACGTTTTCGAGGTTGATTTCTCCTGAAACCCCGATCATTGCTCCGGGGGTTTGCTCTTTGATCAACTTCAGGGACTCTCGGATTTCATCGACGAGCATGTTGCCGAGCATTATCACATCGGCGCGAGCCGCGATCGCTTCGCGAAGCTGGGATTGATTGCCGACCTCGACTTCGATCTTCATTAAGTGCGGCACCGCTCGGCGCGCAAGCTCGACAGCGCGCTTCACCCCGCCCGCGAGCGCGATGTGATTATCCTTTATTAGAACGCCGTCATCCAGTCCGAACCGGTGGTTGAACCCTCCGCCTATCGTCACCGCGTACTTTTCAATCAGCCTCAATCCCGGCGTTGTTTTGCGCGTGTCGACGATCCGCGCGCCGGTGCCTTCGACGCGATCCACAAATGCTTTCGTTAACGTGGCCACGCCCGAAAGCCGCTGCATGATGTTGAGCGCCGTGCGTTCGCCTGTCAGAAGCGCTGCGGCGGGTCCTTGGATGAGCGCGAATTCAGTGCCGGCGGCGATCTTCTCGCCATCGTAGACGGTGGACTCGAGCAAGACGTTGTTGTCGAGAGCGCCAAAGACTGCTTCGGCAATCTCAAGCCCGCACAGCACGAAGTCCTGATTACTCAGAAATCGTCCTCGCGCTCTCGCGCCACCGCGCACCACGCTTTGTGTCGTGATGTCACCTCGCCCAAGATCTTCTTTTAATAGATCGGCGGCGAAAGCGTAGATGATTCCAGAATCTAGTTCCATTAGGTGGTGTGTGTTGGCTCCACATGCGCCTTTATCAGAGCGAATTGAAGTGTGCCTTTCGCGTGGAACTCCGTTAGGAGTGCCCAGTGCAAAGTTCAGCTCACAAGGATCACTTTGACAGACAACTACCCGGCGCCGAGCGAGCCGAGCGTGGCCCTCAACTTTTCAATCTCGGCGATCAACTCTTCGTGCCGGCCGCGTGTTTCCTGAACTACCTCGCGAGGCGCGCGCTCCATGAATGAAATATTGTCAAGCCGCGCAGCCAGGCTGCGCGCTTCAGTCTCTTTGCGAGTCAATTCTTTTATGACTCGCTCGCGTTCTTTCTCGAAGTCGATCAAGCCCTCCAGCGGTACGGCGATCTCCATTCCGGCCACGATGTCGCGCGGAGCCGATTCCATTGCCGGAAGTGTGTCGAAGATGGTTATCTCTTCAATCCGAGCGAGCCGCTTTATCTGGTCCGAGTTGTTATTCACCAGACGCCGAGTCGGCTGGTCGGTGGTCCCAATGTAGAGCTTCAACCGGCTCTGCATCGGTATGTTCGTCTCCGACCGGATGTTTCGGACTTTCGTGATGAGCGCAATCAGAGTTTCCATCTGCTCGTGAGCTTGCTGGTCGTCGCGCGCTGCATCCGCCTCGGGCCACGAGGCGAGCATAATCGAGTCGCCTTTGTGAGGGAGCTGCTGCCATATTTCTTCGGTGATGAAAGGCATCAGCGGATGCAGCAGCCGCAAGCTGGTTTCCAGCACGTACACGATCCGGCAGCGAGCCGCGCGGACTTCGTCCGTAACCTCGCGCGACGCGACTAACGTCTTGGTCAGCTCGATGTACCAATCGCAGAAGCCGTCCCAGAAGAAATGATAGAGCGTCTGCGCTACCTCGTTGAGCCGGTACTCGTCGAGCGCACTCGTGACTTGCTCGATAGTCGAGTTCAGCTCCGCAAGTATCCACCGGTCCGCAAGAGCGTCCGAAGGGACCCATCGCGCCTCGATGTCCGCCGCGTCCCCGAGATTCATCAACACGAATCGCGAGGCATTCCAAATTTTGTTCGCGAAGTTTCGCGCCTCCTCAACCTGCGGCTGCCGGTCTTTCTCGATCTTTGCGAAGCGGATGTCCTGACCTCTCGCCGCTCGAACGAGCAGAGAGAATCGCAACGCATCCGCGCCGTAGAGTCTTATTACATCAAGCGGATCAACTCCCGTGCCCAGAGATTTGCTTTGCCGGCGGCCTTGTTCATCAAGCACCGTCGCGTAGATGTAAACGTCATCGAACGGGATCTCGTGCATGAAGTAGAGTCCCGACATGAGCATTCGGGACACCCACAAGTAAATGATGTCGCGTGCCGTAGTTAACACTGAGGTCGGATAGAATGTCGCCAGGTCTTCTGGCTGCCTGGGCCAGCCGAGCACGGCCTGAGGCCACAGTCCCGACGAGAACCACGTGTCCAGCACGTCTTCGTCTTGCTTGATCGGTTTGCCGTTCGCTTTCTCGAGCGCTTCCGCCTCAGACCGCGCGACGATGTACTCGCCGTCTTCGGTCGTCCATACCGGAATGCGGTGGCCCCACCACAACTGGCGAGAGATGGTCCAGTCTCGAATGTTCTCCATCCAGTCGAGGTAGATTCGTTCGTATCTATCGGGAACGAACTTGACGCGTCCTTGCTTGACCACGTCGATGGCAGGCTGGGCAAGCTCTTTCATACGCACGAACCATTGCTCGGAAAGCAATGGCTCGATTACTGTATGACAACGGTCACAACTCGCTTCCGGTACGACATAGTCCTCAATCTTTTCGATCGAGCCTTGCGCAGCCAGCTCTTCAAGCACGCGCTCGCGAGCCTCGTAACGATCGAGACCCGCGTATCGCTCGCCCGCGTCGGCCGTCATCCGCCCGTGCTCGTCTATCACGATGACCTTTGGCAGGTTGTGCCGCATTCCTGCCTCGAAATCGTTCACGTCGTGTGCGGGAGTCACCTTGACTGCGCCGCTGCCGAATTCGGACTTCGCATAGTCGTCGGCTATCAGCGGAATCTCGCGGCCCACGAGCGGCAATATGATCGTCTTTCCGAACAGGTTCTTGTACCGGTCGTCGGAAGGGTTGGCGGCGACAGCCGTATCTCCGAGCATCGTCTCGGGCCGCGTCGTCGCAACCGTTACAAGCCCGGAACCGTCTTTGAATGGATATCGGATGTGGTAAAGCTTGCCCGGGCGATCTTCGTGTTTGACCTCGATATCAGATATCGCGGTCAGGCAGCGGGGGCACCAGTTGATGACGCGTTTGCCGCGATAGATTAGACCGCCTTCCCACCAGCGCACGAAGCATTCCATCACCGCATCGATGTAGCCTTCATCCATCGTGAAGCGGGTGCGGTCCCAATCAAAGGAGCAGCCCAGCCGCTGGAGTTGAGAGAGAATCACACCGCCGTATTCTTCCACCCACTGCCACGTTCGCTCGACGAATTTTTCGCGCCCAAGATCGTGGCGAGTGAGCCCTTCTTTTCTCAACTGCTTCTCGAGCACGTTCTGAGTGGCGATGCCGGCGTGATCGGTGCCGGGCACGCACAGCGCGTTGTAGCCCTGCATGCGCTTCCATCTGATCAACACGTCTTGAATCGTATAGCAGAGCGCGTGACCTATATGAAGCGAGCCGGTGACGTTAGGCGGCGGGATCGTGATGCAGTATTTACTCGCGTGGCCGCGTGGTTTGAAGTACCCGCCGGAGTTCCATATCGGGTACCACTTCTCCTCAACGCTGTGCGGCTCATAAGCTTTTGGGAGTTCGGTCATAAGATCATCATAGCCCTGAAGTCGATGAATAATTAAAAGGGATAGAGAGGCGATGGTCAACCTCTTGCTTGGAAACGCAATTCTTGAAACCAGGATTCTTTGTTGACAATGCTACCGGTCCCGGTGTAAAAACTGCCCGCCTCTTGGGACTTAATATCGCTAACAGGTTTGCTGCGTTGAGAGCCAATCTGTCTCTGCGCCGCCTAGTTACTCGAAGCACCAAATCTTAGACATTCTGGAGAAGGAAAATGACAGCCGCCCCCGAACCGACTTTTTCTAGCCTTGTTGCGCAGGCCTATCGCAAGGGATACGCCCAACACGGTGAGATCGATCTTAAGGCGGAAAGATTCGAGAACTGTTTATGTTTGGTAATGGAAAAGCACCCGGACTCAAACGGACCCGCTGCGACTGCGACTTGGGTGGATTACTTCCAGACTCTTCGCACCACCGATCTATACCTCACGGTGGCGTGCGCCCAGCCAACGGAGCTGGCGTGGAAGCGTTTCATTACTGCCTATCAGAGGTTCATAAACGAGGTCGCGAGATTTGTCTCGCCTTCCAATGATGTGGCCCGCGAGCTTGCTGAAAACCTGCTGAGTGATCTGTTCCTCCCCGACGGCTCTGGACGCAGCCGCATAGCTTCGTTCGACGGAAGGCAGTCCCTGGCTACATGGCTGCGAGTGGTAATAAGCCGGCGGGCAATTAACCACGGCCTGCTCAAGTGGAACGGCTTTGAGCGCGGTGATCGCCCGCCAGACGTTGCCGACAAAGCAAGTATCGGCAGAATCGAGGCAGCGATCAGGAGCAACAGGTACGAAGCAATACTACATGAGTGTCTCAAGCTAGCTAGTGAAAGCTTGACGGACCGCGAGCGGCTGATGCTTTTGATGCGCTACGACGAAGGGCTTCGTCTGGTTGAAATCGCCAAGGTGCTCGCCGTTCACCCTTCAGGTATCACTCGTCAGTTCCAGCACATACATCTCAAGCTTCAAAAGAAGATCGTTTCCTTTCTAGCTGTGAAGTATCACCTCGGGCCCGAGGCCATCAAAGAGTGCCTGCTCGATGTGATTGAGAATCCGGCGCACTCGCTCCTGGTGTTTCTCAAGGCCTCGCAAGTGCGTGGCGCAGTGGTTTCGAAGCACGGTTAATCTGTTTCTCACCCGAAAGGTCTCCCCCGACAGGTTGCATCAGGGCTGCCCTCGCCATTAGATTACTGCGCAGTTTTTTCGGGCGGGGCTGTATTTTAATCATGCGGCCCTTTCCTTGGGGATGCTTTAAGACCGCAGTGGATTGAAGGCGAGGTGAAACTTGGCCGATGACTGCCCACCGATAGAATTGTTGTCTGCATACCTGGACCAGAACCTTGTGTCCGATCAGAAGGCGTCGACGGAGGCTCACCTTGTTGAATGCCCGCTCTGTCGTAAGACCCTGGCGTTGGCGATCAAGAGCCAGCGGACGGTTCCCGACCCTATCCGTTCAGAACCGGCTCAATAGAACTTGACCGGACAATGCGCATTTCTGCCGGCGCGAAAAGTAACTCGCAAAATATTTTTCCAACAACGCGCAATTTTTCTCGGCTCGTCTGTATATACACATGAGGACCGAAGAGAACCGCAAAAACCGGCAAACCGCGGCTCCTCAAATTCGAGCGCCAGGCCCGCGCGGAGCTGCTCCTGCGTCTCGCATTCGGACGGCAGAGTAAGGGCCAGCCAACAGAATAGACAGATGAGATCGCCGAAGAGATTCGCCGGCGATTCGTTGAGTAGGTGTGTCTAAGGAGCTGCAATGTCAAAGAAGCAATCACGAAGAAGACCCGCAGCCGCATCGGCGCGTTGCCGCAGAAGCAAGGTCACGGCTGCGATCACCTTAGCGTTGGTGTGTGTCGTTGGAACGAGCCTCCTGGCGCAAGTGAGTTCGAAAGGAAAGGGCAAGAGAGATTCCGGCGAAGTATCGGTGATGAGCCTTTCCCCAGGCGGCCCTTCAAAGGAATACATCTACGCCGGCGGCAGGCTTGTGGCAACCGAAGAGCCCACCAATACTTCTACAGTCATATTGCCTAGACAACTTGGAGTATTCTTTACCGATAACTGGCGCCTGGACCACAACGGCAATAACGTGTGGGATGGGACTCCTACCGATAAGCTCTATCAGCCCTTCGGGATCTCCGGAGACATCGCTGTGGCTGGTGATTGGACAGGCAATGGAATCTCCAAAATCGGCGTCTTCCGGATAGAGAGTGGATTGGGGAAATGGTATCTGGACATCAACGGTAACGGCATATGGAATGGCGATGTCCCCGGAGGGGACAAAATTGTCTTGTTTGGTCAAGAAGGGGATAAACCGGTAGTTGGAAATTGGAATGGGATCGGCGGCACCTCCAAGATAGGAGTTTTCCGCAAAGAGGGTCAGGTTACCAGGTGGTATCTGGACCTCAATGGCAACAGCCTGTGGGATGGTGATGTCCCCGGAGGGGACAAAATTGTCTTGTTTGGAGTAGAGGGAGACGTGCCTGTGGCCGGAGATTGGAATGGGATCGGCGGCACCTCCAAGATAGGAGTTTTCCGCAAAGAGGGTCA
>JBBPIH010000065.1:0-10320 GCA_038040455.1 Acidobacteriota bacterium | reverse complement strand
GGTTACCAGGTGGTATCTGGACTTCAATGGCAACGACCTTTGGGACGGCGATGGCAATGGGGACACAGTTGTCTTGTTTGGAGAGGAAGGGGATAAACCGGTAGTTGGAGATTGGAATGGGAGCGGGAGTTCGAAAATAGGTGTATTTCGCATCACCATCGGCCTGGGCTCATGGCTTGTAGATTACGATGGGGACACCTTATGGGAAATCACGGATCAAATCTATTCATTTGGGCAGAGCGGTGATCAGCCAGTTGTCGGCAAGTGGTAAGGCTATGAGTCCCTTTCTCAAGAGATCAGCCGGATTTGAGCAATGAGGAAGACCCAGACACCGCATAGGATACAAGCTTTGCCGGCGTCGTCTTGGCCCAGCCCTATCGGGCGTGTCAGAGTGAAGGTCGATGCCACCAACGCTCCGATTCGAGTCGGAGACTTGCTCGTCACAAGCGACAAAGAAGGAATCGCGATGCGCTCACTGCCGCTCGATCTTGGCGGCACTCCGATTCACCGGCCCGGCACTCTCATCGGCAAGGCGCTCGAGCCGCTTGAGAAGGGTACCGGGGAGATTCTGGTGCTGCTCAGCCTGCAATAACGTTCGCAACAGGAGAAGGTCATGTCATTTTCGAGTCGCCGCATGCGAAGAGTAGCTCGCGTCAAGAGGTCGGTTATAACGACTTTGATAATCTGGACGATGGTTCTTCCGCTCTCTCTGTCTCAGGCCAAGCTTGTGGCAGAAGGAACGACCAAGGCCCTTAACTCAGTCAAGACCGCGTGGAACAGCAGGGGCACGAGCGCGCCTAGGCGACTCCAGAGCGACCAAATCGAAGGCCCTTCGCAGCGAGCCGCACGAACGCAGCACATAAAGTTGTGCCCTAGGAAAGTCTCGCTGCACGTGGAAGAGGGTTACGCGCTGGTGCCCGTGCCATTAGATCAGAACCGCCAAACGGTCCACGGGGCGCAGATGACTTGGTCGAGTAACAACCCATCGGTAGCGAGCGTCGCGTCATACGGCGAAGTGGAGGCTAAGAGCCCAGGCCGTGCGGTGATAACGGTACAGATCGGGAACAAACGCGCCAACGTGACAGTGGAAGTGGAAGCCGGAGTCCGCCCAAGGATATCAGACGCGGAATGGGAGCGGCGTCACCGCAACGATTGCGACGATCCGGAAGCGCTTGGCGTCGAGTCCGTTCCGGCAAATCAAAATGAAGTAAGGGCCAGTGGTGCCGCTATCGAGTTATCATTAGACGCGCGTTCGAATCTTACGGCGTCGCGCCCGGAAGGACCGAGAGACAGCTCGATCACTTCGCCCACCAAGATGACCTTGCGACATGCAACACTAAGCGCAAAGGGTTCGGCATCGATGGGCGGCTTCAAGGCGACTCGTGCGTCTCTGGTAACACCCCGGCCAAAGGCGCCAGTGCCGCAGGGTGGTGAATCCATTGAGATCTTCCCGCAAGCAACCTCTGTGCAAAACGTAGTCGGTAGTCCGCGGTTCAGCCCGCTTGAGACGACCGATGGTGCAACGAAATTGAAGAACAACCTCGGGAGTTCCAACTACGGGTTCGCAGCGCCTGCGCTTAGCCTGGGAGGACGCGGTGTCGGCGTCAGTCTGTCGCTCATCTACAATGCGCAGCTCTGGAATAAGGACGAGAGCGGAGTCACGCCAGCCATGAGATTCAACTACAATAGGGGCATGATTGCCGAAGGATGGAACATAGGATATGGCAGAATCATCTGCAACTATGACGGCGACGCGCAAGGAGACGGGTCGAGCGTTGGGCTTGAGAACAGGCCGGGTAGTTGCCTGCTGATCCAGGGAGATGGCACACGAATTCACTTTGTTCAGAGATGGGATAGCGTCAACGGGGTCTGGAACCTCGAATCTGACGGTGAACACACGTTCTTCAACCCGAGAAACTTCAAGCTGAGGTATAACGATGGAACGCTGGTTCGCTACTTCGTGAAGAACAATAAGTTACTACCCAACGAGATCAAGACGCGGAACGGCGACGTGATCGCGATGGAATACAGGGATCACGACCCGGTAATCTTTCCGAATCGGTTCTCGCTCGATCGCATAACCGACACGCTGGGACGAATAATTCAGTTCTATTACTACGGCGATGCCGGCTACCCAGCAGATCCGGCTAATGGTAAGCCCCTCGCTGCGCTAGCCGCCATCAAAACCCCAGACTTGCTCAATGGACAGCCTCGCGAAGTGGTCAGGGTAGAATATCAGACACTAACGCTCCAGTATAATTTCAACTCTAACTTCACAATAGACGGTCCGGCGAACAACTCGCCCATCACGGTGGTGAAGCGTATTTACTACCCAGCGACCGGCCGAGGATATCTGTTCCTCGACTACAGCACGTACGGAATGTGCCGCCAGATCTCGGTGCGAAAAGATATGACTGGTACGGGCGGGGTGATCACAGACGGGACGGAGGTCGCTTACACCAAATACAATTTCCCCAATGCGATCGACGGCGGGCTGAATCGCGCCCCCGAGTACACCAGTCGCAAGGAGTGGTGGCAAGGTCACCCGAGCGGCTCGTCTCCGACCGAGTTCACGTATTCACGTTCGCACGGTTCCAGCACCGAAACTGACACCGTCACTGAGGTCATGCCAGTCACCGGTACGCTAGTCGACACGGTGACTACCAGCACCAACGGTCAAGTCGAGAGCGTCGTGCGTAAGGTAGGCGAAACCGTGCTTAGTTCCGCAACCTATGCCTACGACTTCGGCGACCCGAACCTTCTCGGGAGCATCTCGATTACCAATGAAGCTGCGCAGACAGCCGCAACCTCCTACGAATACAGCACCGCCGACCTCCCATACGGGCGCGTGACGAAGATGTACGAGTCGGATTTCGGTCTCACAAGTATAAGGCGAACCGAATACGGGTATTCGGATGCCGCTGATCATCTCAGTGTTAACCTCATCAAACTGGTCACGAACGTAGCTGTGTTTGATCATCAAACAAATGAAAAGAAACAGAAGTTGGTCTTTACCTACGATGACTACGCCGGAGCAATGCAGACGTACGCGTCGATGCCGACGACTCATGACTCTAGCTTCGATACGGCGTACACAAAACGCGGGAATGTGACCGGGGTTCAAACCTTCTCGAGCATATCGCCCCCGGTATCAACGACGCGGTTGTCTAAGTTTGACATCTTTGGCAACAACGTCGAAGCGGAAGTGGGGTGCTGCCAGGTTAAGACCTTCGCTTTTTCCCTGAACACAACCTGGTACTCGCAGCCGGACACGGTAACCAATGGCCGGATCGGTGTCGCGCCATACGTGACGACTGCCTATTCGTACGACTTCAACACCGGGCTGGTCACGCAGATGACGGATCCGGACAACGGCATCACCGGGTATCAGTATGACACTGCATGGCGTTTACTAACGGTAAGCACGCCAACCGGGGCGCAGGTCACTACAAGTCCGGATCGAACCAACGGAAACGACCAACTCTCTTACGTTGAGAGCGTCACCTACCCTGAAGGCCAATCCAGCAAGACGATAACAAAACGAAGCTGGTTCGACGGAGCCGGGCGAGTGTTGAGACAAGGAGCAGGCGCGGGCCCCTCGCCAACAACCTACGACGCGGTGGCGACGGAATACGATGCGCTTGGCCGCGTCAGCAGAATGTCGAATCCCTATCTGGGCAACGACAGCGGGATCGGCACACCGACCTCGTGGACTAGCAATGAATATGACAACCTGTCCAGGGTAAAAAAGGTGACCTTGGCAGACCAGCAGACTATACAAACCGAGTTCAACGGTTCAGAAACCACCGTCACCGATCAAGTCGGCCGGAAGAAACGCAGCGTAGTGGACGGCTTGGGACGGCTTGTCGGCGTTACCGAGCAAGACACAACGACCGGAAGTCTGACCGTTACCACCAGCTATTCTTACAATGCGGTGGATAATCTCCTGGAGATCAATCAAGACGGACAGATTCGCAGCTTCATCTACGATGCGCTGTCCAGGGTTAAGAGCGAGACGACGCCCGAGGGCGGAACAGCCACCTTCACCTACACGGACTTTGACGCACTGCTGAAGAGAACGCATCAAGCCCGAGGCGTCGAGACTCATTACAAATACGACTCACTCAACCGGACCAGTAAAGTATGGTACACGGGATTAGAAGGGGATGATTTGGGCACCATCAGACCGGCCTTGCCTTCCTCAGTGGCGGCGACCTCGGACCTAGACATCACCTACGGAACCTCAGCGCCGGGCAACGGTCAGGTTTTGAGCGTCACGGATGGCCAGATCACGGGGTTCTCCAGTTCCGAGAGCTATACATACGAGAGTCTAACAGGCCGGGTGGTATCAAAGACGCGGGTCATTGACGGAAACAGCTATCAGACGCAATATCAGTACAACGGCATTAGCCAGGTGACGTTGATGATCTACCCGTCAGGAAAACGCGTGCGGATGAATTACGACTCTCGCGGGAGGATGTCCGGAGAGGACAAGGTGGATGCAGCAGGGATGGCGTTGACCAATTATGTTTCGAGCATAGGGTATAATGTTGCGGGTCAGGTGACGGGAATGACTTTGGGTAGCGGAGTGACTGAGAGCTACAGCTACAGCAACGACCGGCTGCAGTTAACCAGGCAGACAGCGACCAAAAGCGCGAACACGCTGATGGACTTGAACTACAGCTACGCTGCGACGGCAGGAGCGTCGGGCGCTGGAACGACGGCAGGCAACAGCGGCCAGTTGATGGCGATTGCAAACAATCCCAGCAGTCAGCCGAGCACGATCAACCAGCAGAATCGGAACCAGTCGTTTACCTATGACAATGTCGCGAGGCTCAAGACGGCGAGTGGTTGGAGCACGTGGTCGCAGAGTTACGGTTATGACAACAAGAACAACCTGACATCAGTATCGGGAACGCAGCCCAAGACCATTTCAGTTGATTCCGCGACCAATCGAATACAAAACGTGAATGGCACAGTCCACAGCTACGATGCTGCCGGGAATCTCACCAGCGACGGTATCCACAACTACAAGTATGACGCTGCGGGCAGGCTAGCGATGGTAGACGCGGGCACCGGGAATGAGGTGAGTTATTATTACGACTTCCAGAATTGGCGAGTTAAGAAGGTGTTCGCTAGCAACACGACTAACTACATTTGGGAAGAAGGCCGGGTAATAGCCGAGTACGGCAGTGGGCAACCGCAAGGTCCTGGCGGGATTAAGTATTATCACCCGGATCGGCTGTCCACAAGAGCGACCACCGACAGCAGTGGCGCCGTCGTTAGCACACAAGACCATTTACCCTTTGGCGAAGATATCAGCACCACGGGTCAACCCGAGAAGCATCGCTTCACCTCCTATGAGCGGGACAATGAGAGCAATACCGATCATGCGATAAACAGGCAGTATGCGATGGGTTCAGGCCGATTCATGCAGGCCGACGTTTGGGCAGGTTCAACCAGCAATCCCCAGAGTCTCAATCGCTATGCATATGTTGCAAGTGATCCGATCAATTCTGTTGACCCAGAAGGACTGTTTCCTATTATTTCCTTCTCGTTTGGAAACTTTCAGATGAATGTGCAGGCACAGTACGACCTGATAGTCTTGATCCCTAGCGTCGGTCCGATTGTTGCGGGCGACGTGCTGCCAGTCATCTCAATTGACGTGTTGGCGCTCCTGCCGCCGCTTTCAACACCACGACCCCAGAACCCTTGCCACGATAAGATAGCGAAGATATTTGGAGGTCCAGATGCTGTTGGTGGTGGTCATGCTGCTCGTCCTGGGAACTCAAATCCTGACCCCAAGGAAGCTGGCAAGATGCATGTGTATGGCGATAAAGATGCGCGGAAAAATGTCGATGTCTCAATACCGGCCGGTGCTCAGTTTTTGGGGCAGCAGGGCAAAGAAAATGCGATTTATGCATTTTATTATGAGAACCTGGGCTCCAAGGAGAATCTCACACTCGTGATCATGCACATTGCTGATTATAATCCCCAGAGACAGAGCGATGGTCAAATCCGAGTTGGCCGAAGTGGGGGTCCAGGAGGAACAAACAACCTCACCGAAGAGCAAACCTTGAAAGCAGGAATACCGTTTTACAATCACGTTCACGTCGAAGCGTTCGGTGGTAGAAGATTTCCACAAAAGGCAGATCGCGCACGGAAGCGAATACTGCCGAGTGATATCTTTTGCAAATGAGTGGGATACCAACAATCTAAGGATTTCGGCAATGAGTACAAGAAGTTCAGAGGACCACGTCGCTAAGGATCGTCTCAAACATCGGACGTCACGCAAGATACTAAGGAACTCACGTCACAAGTCCAGTCAAGGATACAGGAATAACCGTAGTCTGTGGCTCGCAGTGCGCGTTATGTTGATCGGTCGCTTCAGTGTGCCACGACCACGAATTATTGACCATCTGGTGAAGAACGGGCGAGTGATTCAATCGTACCCGCGAAAAATGTTGGCTCCCATAGCTGCTTCTCTTATCATTCTTACGTCTCCGTTTGATTCGAATGGTTTCTATAGCGGAAGCCAACCAGAACCAGTGCTGCTTGATCGCTATTTTGGTGATCAAACTGCAACCACGTTTGTTGCCCTCGATACTCTTTCGTATGAATTGATGAAACAGCTTGATGCTCACGGCTACATAATAATCTACAATGGACTTAAAGATCCTCCCGGACTAGCTTATAGACATTCTCTGGGCGTCAAGAATTACCTTGTCAAAACTAAGAACGTATCGCCAGATCGCGTCGAAATACTTATTGGAAGGGATTGCGAAATCTTCTCGGTTGACGTGTGGCTAGTCCCTAAAGATGCAAAGATACCGAAACCCAGCTGCACTTTTGAAACCGCACTTCAAAACATAAGTGGACCCGGAGAATTTGACGAATATCTTTTTGATTACGAACATCCGGACGGTAGCCTGTATGATGATCCTTATCTAAGGCTGGATGGCTTTGCGAACGCGCTTCTCAAGGATATAAATGCTGTAGGATACATCATCGGCTATGCCCATCGCCGAGAAAGGTCTGAAGGGAAGTTTGTTGGGGACAAATTCGTAGAGCGTAAGTATGAAATCTGGGACAAGGCCGGCACAGGCAAGAGAATTGCAGATAGGGAAAAGAAGATCTTAACCAAGAACGCTAAGATAGATCCATCAAGGATAATTACGATTGATGGAGGTTATCGCGCGTCACAGACGATAGAACTGTGGGTTGTGCGTTCAGGTGAACCTAGGCCAAAGGTCACTCCGACACTTTATCGGACCAGGAAGAAATAGACTGGCCATTGAAAGCAGGTGCGCATTGAGAATTCGTACTGCGACGATACCTGAAAGTGAAACAGAGCAAAGGACAGCGCAGCGAGAGCGAAGCATTGACACCTATACTCGCAACAGGAAGCTATATGATATACGCCGTTCGTGAGCCCGCGATATTCGAGGGTCTCCAAACAGCGACCGATCGATACCTTGGGATTGTCCTGTACGCGGAAGAGTGGGAGAATTGTTCTACAACGTGCTTGGCTGTCCTAAGGCAATAGATGAGGAACAGGTCCCCGGTGAAAGCAGTCAAGAGCGGGCGCAAAGATATCGCTTGAAGTTTCAACAAACCCTCCTCGATCATCCCGATGCTCGCTCGAATCTGGGACACTTATTTCGATGTTGGATATCAGGTAGAGGAAGTACAACGCCTGCGCGAAGAATGTCTCAGAGTGCAAGCGAAGACATCGAACTCAAAGGCTTTGAGGGGCTAGCTAAACTGATTAAGGCTTGCAACGAAGCACTAGAGTCGGGATTAGGTTTATTCCTAGCTTGCGATTAAGTAGTTGTAGCCCTGTCCCGTTCCAAGCTTGAGAGATTGTTGGGTTCGGTGACTGTGTGGGCCCAGGTACGACGTAATAGGTTCGTTCCTAGCAGTCCGTTTGGTCCTGGTGAGATGCCGGTCATCTCAATTGACGTGTTGTCGCTCCTGCCGCCGCTTCCTACACCACAAGCCCAGGACCCTTGCCACGATAAGATAGCGAAGATATTTGGAGGTTCAGGTGCCGTCGGCGGTGATCACGGCACCATGCCCGGGAAAACCAACAGCAATCCAGTCGGTGCTGAAAAGGGGCACATCTATCCGAGCCTCGGTGGAACTGGACAGACGAACATCTACTTTCCAGCCGGCTATGATTTTGGAGTATTCGCTGGTGGCGACGATTCAACGGCGTACTTTTATTACGGCAAGAACGATCTGTATGGTCTTAAAAACGTCACGCTTCTAGTTCAACACTTGGCGAATCCTAATATAAACGAAAGAAAAAGATTTGCAACAGGGCCAGTAGAGAACGGAAGAGTACGTATAGGTACAACGGGTGGGCTCGACGGAGGCGCTAACCCTCCAAACTATCAGCATGTGCACATTGAGGTATTTCGAGGTGAAGGCTTGCCACGTTTGCTGTCCGGCAAGAGTGAAAGTCAACAAACGAATAGAAACAAAGCGCGGATTCCTTACCGCGAGGTTTTTTGTAAGTGATATGGTGAGGCAAGGAAGGGATAACACAATGTGGAGAAAATGTATAGCAGCCCTTTTCTCTCTGGCCTTTTTGGCTTCGGCTAGTTTCGCATCGAGTCAGGATAAATCACAAGCCGTTCTACATACAGTTAAGCAACACGGCAAGTGGGGCTATATCGACAGGAGCGGTAAAGTGGTAGTTGAGCCTCAGTACGATTTCGCTTGGGATTTTTCTGATGGGGCAGCACGTATAGAAGTTAAAGGCAAGCAAGGCTACATTGACAAGTCTGGAAAGATAATCGTTAAGCCCGATCTTGATTACGCTCTTGACTTCTCGGAGGGGCTCGCCGCCGTAGGGAAAGGTAAGAAGTGGGGCTATATAGATAATACCGGAAGAATGGTTATCGACCTCCATTTCCCTGAGAGCTACCAGACTGAGGAGGGGGAGGGGTGGGTAACAGAGCCTCCTAGCTTTTCCGAAGGGCTAGCCGTGATAGTCACCAGCGACGGCACAGATTTCATTGACAAGACGGGGAAGGTCGTCACTCATCTCAAAGGCGAGTTTATCACGAACTTTTCTGGAGGGCTCGGGCGGATAGAGGTAGACGGCAAGTACGGATGGATCGATAAGAGGGGGAATGTGGTGATCAAGGCGCAGTTCGATAATGCCAAAAAATTTTCAGCGGGGCTTGCGGCTGTAGAGAAGGAGGGTAAGTGGAGCTATATAGATAAGACTGGAAAGATAGTTGTTGCGCCAGAGTATGATTGGGCGTCTTCGTTCTCAGAAGGTTTGGCGGTTGTAAAACTTAGTGAAAAGTACGGCTATATAGACAAAACAGGAAAGGTAGCAATCGGGCCAAGGTTTGACGATGCTGAGAGTTTTTCAGAGGGGCTGGCGGTCGTTAAATTAGGTGGTCGCTATGGCTATGTAGATAAGACAGGGAAAATAGTTATTGAGCCAAGGTTTTTGAACGCTACGGAATTCCTGAATGGGCTGGCAAGTGTTGATGAAGAGGGTAAATGCGGATACATTGACAAGAGCGGCAAGTATATTTGGATAGATTAAACGAAGCGCAGCTATCAATCCAACACTGCGGGGACACGGGGGGACAGGGTCATGCAGCCCGACGCTTGGGCAGGTTCAACCAGCGATCCCCAGAGTCTCAATCGCTATGCATATGTTGGAAGTGATCCGATCAATTCTGTTGATCCCTATGGTCTGTTCCCAATAATTTTCCTTCCCCCGCTCAAGCTCGGCCAAATCGGCCAAATAACTGTTACTGCCCAGCCTGATCCAATCATTCCCATTTCCAGCGGCATCGGTCCGTTTGGTCCTGGTGAGATGCCGGTCATCTCAATTGACGTGTTGTCGCTCCTGCCGCCGCTTCCAACACCACAGCAGACGAAGAAGAAACCATGCCCGCCTGTGCCTCAACATCCAAAAGATGCTGACATAGATGCAAACATCAGGAGATCTCAACAGCACAGGCCTTCCGGTCCGTTCACAGCGTACGGCGAAGCTGTATGGTTTAGAGATATGGTCAAAGCTAACGCTCCTTGGGATTATAAGCGTATGACGCCTGACCTTCGATATGAGGACTTCGGGAATTTCAACTATGGAGCGACTGGTGCTGCTATAGGGTTTCCTCTAATAACGCTTTACAGTGAAGCAGGTAGAGTGCAGGGCATTCCGCCGGGTATGAGTGAGAAACCGAAAGAGTGGGGTTATCCGGCGGGGCGATTCCTTTGGCGGTCAGCGCCCTGGAGGGGTCAGGCTTGACTTTGTTGACATTTGAGCTCTTCGCACTATAGCATCCG